>DWWI01000237.1 GCA_019119745.1 Candidatus Mediterraneibacter gallistercoris
CCAGAAGAAGCCCCATCCCGGCATATCTACAGTCACGATCTCATCCGTGCCGCCGCTCAGCAGGTTCGTATACTCTGCTTTTTCCGGCATCCATACCGTTTTCGGATAATCGCTGAAATTGAACACAGCATGGAGTTCTTCTCCGCCGGCCCTGCGGACAATCCAGAGAATAGACTGGTCGCTGTAATCTTTCGTCCACACTTCAGCATCTGCATTAAACACAGGCTCGCTCCTGCGGATCTTCTCCAGTTTTCCGAGGGCGTTGAAAATACGTCCCTGTACGCTGCTCTTGTCTTTGATATTTTCCACCAGATCCCAGTTGAATTTTCCTCTGTGGATATAACGGGAATCCGGCGCCTTCTCAGGATCATCTTTGTATGTATAGTCATTGACCTGTCCGACTTCATCTCCGCTGTAGAGCATCGGGATTCCGGACTGGGTCAGCATATATGCGTGGAGCATCACATCTTTCGTGATCGCCCAGTCCATCTTCTCTGCATTCTGTTCGAAACCAGCGCTCTCGATACCGCACATAGATGCAGTAGTCGCACAGAATCTCGCATCTCCCGTAACCGGATCCTCATTATAGAGTTCTCCCCGGCTGACACTTCCCTCTGTCTTGCCCTGGAAATAGTCATTCAGATATTTCTTGTGAGGTACTTCCTCCATGCCCCATGTTTTCAAAGTATCATAATCCAGTCCCCATCCGATATCGTCATGACATCTCAGATAATTCAGGAATGTATACTCTCGCGGAAGCGAGCACACGATATCCATCTGTTTTCTGAGGAGCCGGATATCTCTTGTCGCAACGGTGTGCCATGTAGTCGCCATAGTCGTAACATTGTAGAGCATATGGCATTCCGGTTTCTCAACTGTACCGAAATACGGCGCCACTTTATCAGGTTCCATAACAACCTCTCCAAGCAGTACAATTCCCGGACACACGATCTCACCGATCATGCGCATCATGCGGACAATGGTATGTACCTGAGGAAGATTTCTGCAGTTCGTCCCCAGCTCTTTCCAGATATACGGCACAGCATCGATACGGATAATATCCATACCCTGATTTGCCAGATAAAGGAAATTGTACATCATCTCATTGAACACGCGCGGATTGCGGTAGTTCAGATCCCACTGGTACGGATAAAACGTTGTCATTACATAGTGTCCGAGCTCCGGAAGATAAGTGAAGTTACCCGGTGCAGTCGTCGGGAATACCTGCGGGACCGTCTTCTCATATTCCTGCGGAATGGACGGATCTGCATAGAAGAAGTATCGGCTCATATATTCGCCGTCTCCCTGACGCGCTCTTCTTGCCCATTCGTGATCCTCCGATGTATGGTTCATGACAAAATCCATGCACAGGCTGATACCTTTATCATGGCATTTTTCTGCGAGTTCCGCCAGATCATCCATCGTTCCCAGCTCCGGTTTCACCTTGCGGAAGTCAGCTACCGCATAGCCGCCGTCCGAACGGCCTTTTGGCGAGTCAAGGAAAGGCATCAGATGGATATAATTGACATTGCATTTCTCAATGTATGGAAGCTTCTCCTGCACGCCTTTGATATTCCCGGCAAAGTTATCAATATACATCATCATGCCCAGCATATCACGCTTACGGTACCATTCCCCCTCAGCTTCACGCTTGGCGTCAAGTTTTTTCAGCTTCTCATTACGCTCGTCGTAATAGCGTTTCATCTGACCGCACAGCTCTGCAAACATATCGTCATTGCCGTACAGTTCCATATAGAGCCAGCGCAGCTCATCGTGATGGCGCCCCAGTCTTTCCATGAAGATCCTGTCTTCTTCCTCTTTTTTCTTCGCTGCCGCCTCTGCTGCTTTAGCTTTTTTCTCTGCTTCTGCTTTTTTCTTTGCAGCTGCTTTCGCCTTCTTCTCCGCTTCCGCTTTCTTCTTTGCCTCCGCCTCGGCTTTTTTCTTTGCTTCCGCTTCCGCTTTGGCCTTCGCCTCTGCCTCGGCTTTTTTCTTTGCTTCCGCTTCCGCTTTGGCCTTCGCCTCTGCTTCCGCTTTCTTCTTCGCCTCTGCTTCCGCTTTCGCCTCTGCCTCTGCTTTCGCCTTCTTCTCCGCTTCCGCTTTTGCTTTCGCCTCTGCCTCTGCTTTCTTCTTTGCTTCCGCCTCCGCTTTGGCCTTTGCCTCAGCTTCCGCTTTCTTCTTTGCTTCCGCTTCCGCTTTTGCCTCTGCCTCCGCTTTGGCCTTCGCCTCTGCTTCCGCTTTCTTCTTTGCTTCCGCTTCTGCTTCTGCTTTCGCTTCTGCTTCCGCTTTCGCTTCCGCTTTGGCCTTCGCTGCTTTCTCCTCCTCGGCTGCCGCCTTAGTGTCTTCTGACGCTTTTACGCTTCTTGTAACTGCTTTTGCTCTTGTCGCCGTCTCTTTCTTTCTTGCGGCTCTTGATTTCTTTGCCATGATTTCTGTCCCCCGTATCTTAATCTGCCTGTACGAAATGCCACTGATATGCCTGATATTCTCCGTGAAGCACCGGCTTCGGCACGCCTGCTTCGCGCAGGGCTGTACTGTTGTACAGTTTACCTGTCGTTGTCTCGCGGTACATTGTATTTTCTTTCAGGCCTTTCACCTTTATATAATCCACCGTCATATTTGCGTGCTTCTTAATACCTACTACCTGAACCAGCGCTTCTCTCTGATCCTCCGATACAAACTCCCACGCTCCCTGATTATCTGTCTGAGGATTTGTAAGACGGTAGTAGAGTCCCCGCTGAACCAGCGCGGCATATTCTTTATACTCTGCGATCTGACGACGGATCTCTGCTTTTTCTTCCTCACTCAATTCATTCAGGTTCAGTTCGTATCCAAATGTGCCGGCGAGAGCTACTGTCCCCCGCGTCTTCATCGGTGTCACCCTCTCTGTCTGATGATTCGGTGAAGCCGATACATGGGATCCCACACAGGAAGTCGGATAAATAAACGATGTTCCATACTGGATCTCCAGTCTGTCAATCGGATCTGTATTGTCACTGCACCAGATCTGCGGCGTGTAGTACAGCATGCCGGCGTCAAACCGTCCGCCGCCTCCGCTGCATCCTTCAATCAGAATATTCGGATACCGGTTCACCAGACGCTCAAGGAAATCATATAGTCCCAGCACATAATCATGCAGTACCCGTCCCTGGCTGTCCGCTGTTGCAGAATACACGTCTGCAATACTCCGGTTCATATCCCATTTGATATATTCCACATTCCCCTGATCCAGCACAGAACAGATCTGATTGTAGATATAATCCACCACTTCTTTTCTTGAAAAATCAAGAACAAGCTGATGTCTGGAACGATTCGGCCGGCGTCCCGGTATTACGAAAGCCCAGTCCGGATGCTCCCGGTAGAGATCACTGTCTTCATTCACCATCTCCGGCTCAATCCAGATACCGAATTTAAGACCCATATCATTGATCTTTCCGATCAGTTCGCCCAGTGTGCACCCCAGCTTTTCTTCGTTAACCTTCCAGTCTCCCAGCCCGCGCAGTTCACTGTCTCGTTTTCCGAACCAGCCGTCGTCCATTACAAACATCTCGATTCCCAGTTTTGCCGCTTCTGACGCCAGTTTAAGAAGAGACTCTCCCGTGAAATCAAAATAGGACGCCTCCCAGCTGTTTAGCAGGATCGGTCTTACAATTTCTTTATATTTTCCCCTGCACAGATGCGTGCGCATACAGCGGTGAAGATTCTGCGAAAGTTTTGCCAGCCCTTCGGAGGAGTAACTCATAATAACCTCAGGAGATTGGAATTCTTCCCCTGCTTTAAGCGGATATGCAAACTGTTCTTCGGAGAACCCCATAAGCAGCCGTGTCTGGTAATACTGATCCTGTCCTGCCTCACTCTGGAACCCGCCGCTGTAGACAAACGCCATTGCATAACAGCTTCCCGCGTCTTCCGTCGCCTCATGTTCCGCCATAATAACAGCCGGATTATACTGATGGCTGGATGAGCCACGCAGGCTGCCGATCTTCTGCACTCCATGTCCGACAGGCATTCTCTGCATATTTCTCTCCATGGCATGACGCCCGTAGAATGTAATAAAATCATATTGTCCACCCACCATATCCAGACATGCCGGAGCAAGTTTCTTCACCGAAATACGTCCGTCACTGGCATTTACAATTTTAACACTGCGGGTGATAATATCATATTCCGGAAGCACACCGTAAAGCAGCACCGCCTGTACTCCGGTCACACGGTCTTTCAGAACCACCTCAAGGGTCTGAGCTTCATCATCATCCGCATACACCGCCGGAAGTCCTTCCAGAGCATATTTCCCGTCGCGTATGCTGTGACTCTCATATCGGAAATCACTGCAGTAGGTGCGGTCCGTATTTTTAATAATACATGCCGGAGTGCGGTAGTCCCCTGTCCCCAGAGAAGGAAATTCCTGCGGCAGTGAGTCCATAGAATAAGTCTTGTCATTTCCTGCGTCGTACGGATTGCCTGAAAATCCTCTGTCATAATATGTCAGAAGATAATCCATGCATCCCTCTGCTGTTTTTCCATAATATAGATGCAGCAGAAATCCGTATTTGTCTACCTGCATCTGATAAGTTGTGTTTCTGGTATGAAGAGTAATTGTCTTCTGTGCCTCATCATAAATTATGCTCATAATCTGTCTCTCCTGATCTGTGAATATTAACTAAAATGTGTTCTTACTTCATTGGAAAGCCATGCGGACACCTGCCGGGCGTATCGCACAAAAAAGGGCGGGTGAATGTACTTCACGCACATAACACCCGCCCGGTAAGACGCGCGGATGCGCATCAGGGCTCACTTATTTCACAGCACCGTTTACCACACCGTTGATGATCTGTTTCTGGCAGATCACGTAGAATATGATGATCGGAATCAACGCCAGCAAATAAGATGCGAACGCCAGATTATAGTTTGTACCGAACTGTGTCTGGAACGTCAGCTGTGCCAGCGGCAGTGTGTTCTGGCCTTTTCCTGACATGATGATCAACGGAGTCATAACGTCATTCCATACCGCCAGAGCCGTGATTACCGCTACTGTTGCGTGCATTGGCTTCATGATCGGGAAGATAATCTTCCAGAAAGTGCGCCATGTGCTTGCTCCATCCACTCTCGCCGCCTCTTCAAGCGCGATCGGGATGTTTACAAGGTATCCTGTATAGAGAAGTAAGTTCATCGGCATATAGAATACCACATAAAGGATAATAACGCCAGCCCAATTATCAAGATGCATTTCTGCAGTCTGTTTTGCCAGAGGCATCATCAGGATCGCAAACGGCACAAACATACCACTTACAATGAAAAGATAAATCAGGTTATAAATCTTACTGTGCGCTTTGTTTCTTCCCACTGCATATCCCATAAGAGAATGAAGGAGCAGGCAGAGCACTACAGTACTGATCGTTACAAGAAGGCTGTTCCCAAGGGAGCGCCAGAAATCGGTCAGCTCCATAGCCTGTGCAAAGTTGCTTAAGCTCCAGTGTGCAGGCAGAGACAGGATTCCTGAGATGCTGTTTGTCATCTCTGTAGGCTGTTTGAACGCGATTACAATGGTCATATACAGCGGGAATGCCACTGTGATAAGACCGATAAACAGAAGGATCGTAACAGGCCAGTTTACTCTTGCTTTCATTTTCTCATACATTATAACTGTTCCTCCTTCTTACTTGATATAGACATCTGCGCTACGGAAATCGCTACGATCACAATGAAGAATACAACCGCATTCGCACTCTGATATCCGAAGCTTCCGCCTGACAGACCATTGTTATAGATCAGGTAGGAGATTGACTCTGTACTCTGTTCCGGGCCGCCCTTTGTCATAGCCATGATCTGATCGAACACCATCAGGAAGTTCTTAACGCACAGAACCATGTTGATCGTAAAGAAAGGAATGATCAGAGGGAATGTAAGATATCTGAACTTCTTCCATCCTGTAGCTCCATCCAGATCGCCTGCTTCATATACATCTTCCGGCACTGTCTGAAGACCTGAGATGTAGATGATCGTATTCATGGCGATGGACTGCCAAGCACACACGATCACGATCGCGATCCATGCAGTCTTGCTGTTCGACAGCATACTTCCGCTCAGAGCGTCGATTCCAAGAGCCTTTCCAAGTCCCGGAAGGATATATGTAAAGAAATACTGGAAGATATAACCTACAACCAGTGCTCCAAGTACATTCGGAACGAAGTAAGCCGCTCTTAAGAATGTCTTTCCTTTAATCTTGCTGTTCAGGCCAAGGGCAAGGATCAGACTGATCACATTCGTCAGGATCGTCGCCACAACAGCCAGTTTAATCGTGAACAGGTATGATCCGCCGATTCTTGGGTCTGTAAACAGATCCATATAGTTTCTGAATCCGACAAAATCATATGTACCAAAACCTTTAAAGTTCGTAAAACTGTAGACCACACCGCGGATCAGCGGTACTGTATTGAAGCAGACAAACAGTGCCAGGATCGGTATTGTGATCAGCATATAAGTCCGCTTGCTGTCATTTACTTTTTTCATAATCTACCCCGCTCCTTTCCTAATCGGAAGTTCCGTGTTCTTCGTTATATTCCTGAACTTCACGGATAATATCTCTGTTATATCTCTGCCAGTCTTTATCAAACTTGGCCAGGAATGCATCCACATCCTTATTGATGATCAAGGTCTGAATCTGCGCATCGACTGCCATCTCTGACGGATAGTAGTGATCCTGATAGTCCGTCATATTTCCGGACTCAATGTAGGATTGCATACCGTCAAGCATCGGAGCAAGATCGAAATCGCCTTCCTTACACGGAACGGCATTCTGATCATCAATGTATGCCTGGATATTTTCATCTTCCATCAGGAAATCGAGTACTTCATAGGCTTCTTCCTTGTGTTCGCACGCAGCGGTAACAGCAAACATAAGGTCTACGCCGGAGTTCAGTGTATTCTTGTCCGCATCGTCATTACCCGGTGTTACAAACGAATCGATGTTCATATCCGGATTTACGGAAAGAATCTGCGGTACTGCATAACTTCCGATCGGGTACATTGCAGACTCACCGTTTGCAAATGCCGTACAGGCATCATTATAACCATACGCTACCGGATCTTCCGGTCCGTAGCTTACAAGCTCCAGACATTTCTCGGCCACCTCTCTGTAATTGTCCGTAAATGTCGTCTCGCCTGCATTAACCTTCTTACACGTATCGGCCGGTGCAAGATCTACAGCAAGAGAGTTCCAAGGTGCCAGACAGGTCCATGTATCACGGAATCCGAAATAGAACGGCAGGATTCCCTCTGACTTGATTTCCTCACACAGGTCGATCAGTTCATCCCAGGATTCCGGAATCTGCCAGCCGTGCTCTTCAAACATATCCTTGTTGTACAGGATACCTGCTGCATTTGCCACATAAGGCACACCAAACACACCATCTTTCGGAGTGATCTCAAGGTTCTCCAGAATATCCAGATATGACTGTTTAACGTTTGCCAGCCCCGGATAATCAGATACGTCTGCAAGAATATCCGCATCAACATAATAGGAATAGTTAATATCTCCTCCTATTCCGATGATGTCCGGATAATCCTCACGGACGAACCTCGTTCTCATGATCGTGCTCGCATCGTTCGGAGAACTGATGGTCAGATGGATGTCATCGTGAGTTGCGTTAAACTGCTCTTCCACCTGGTCGAAGTACGTCGCCGCCTCCGGCTTGTACTGCAGGATCTCGATTTCCGTCACTCCGCTGTTCTCGTCCGAACCGCATCCCGGAAGAATCACTGCCGCAAGCATGGACGCTGCAAGTACCGCACTGATCGCTTTTTTCTTTTTCATAGTTGTTTCAGCTCCTTCCTTTTAGCTTTTCCGCTTATGAAAATATTATAACATTATAAAATTTTTCTAAAATATCTCGATTGTCCGTGTTTTATACCACAATGCAACTTATATACTATTCTTGATAAGTCCGGTCGCATTTTGGGATATTTTAGTTTATAATCTTTTTAAAAGCGGAAAGTAATTTAAAACAACAAATAAAAGTGCTTTGAAAATAGAAGGGAGGATTCCTTATGAGCGATTCTGTATTTACTGTATTCCCAAATGAAAATTTTGTTGATCTCTGCCTGTACCAGTTTGGGAGAGAACAGTGTCCGCCAGCCTATTCTTTTGGCCCGGCTAAAAGAAATCATTATCTTTTTCATTACGTTTTATCCGGCACCGGAAAACTGATCGCCGCTGATTCCAAAGGTCAATCCCATGAATATCAGATTCACACAGGGCAGGGCTTTATGATTTTTCCACGGCAGATCACAACCTATATTGCCGATGAAAAACTTCCGTGGGAATATACATGGCTGGAATTTGACGGGATGCGTGTCAGAGAGATCATAGAGACTGCCGGGCTGTCTCCCGACCATCCGGTCTATCATGCATCCCACAAAGACCTGCGGGAGAACATGGTAAATGAAATGGTCTATATAGCAGAACACGGGGATGCCTCTTCATTCCACCTGATCGGGCATCTGTACCTCTTTGCGGATTTTCTTGCCCGTTCTGCCGCATCCACTCATGTATCGACCAGTGGAAAAGTTCGCGACTTCTATATCAAAGAGGCATTAAACTATATCGAGCAGAACTTTCAGAATGATATTACCGTAGAGGGGATTGCGGCATTCTGCGGATTAAACCGCACCTACTTCGGCAGGATCTTCAAAGATACAGTAGGGAAATCGCCGCAGCAGTTCCTGCTCAATTACCGTATGACAAAAGCTGCCGAACTGTTAAAACTGACCACTCTTTCCATCAGTGATATCGGAAATGCTGTAGGCTATCCCAATCAGCTGCACTTTTCAAGAGCATTCAAAAATGTGTTCGGAATATCTCCGAGAGAATGGAGAAATAAGAATCAGATTATGAAATAAATTTCGATTTCTCGGACTGAATGCCGATGATATAAGGTCCGAAAACAGATGGAGATGAGGCACGGAAATACTTTTTCTAGATGACCGGTATGTGCTTCAGGCTCCGCTTCATAATCCGAGAAAAATTAAAGGGTCTGAAATCTGATTAAAGACAAAGCCGCAAAATGGATAACTCGCCTTCGGCTCAAACAATCCATTTTGCGGCTTAACATCAGCTTTCAGACCCTTAACTTTTTCTAGCAGATTATTCCGAAGTTGCCTTCCTCACATACCGGACATCTCATTTTAAGCATTCCTGTACCTCATCTCCATCCATTTTCTGCTTCATTGGATTCGGCAGTCACTCCGACAAAACTGAAAGTCGAAGAAACGGGTTGAAATGGGAACGTAGTCGATAAAATTTCAGCCTTGATTCTCCCGTTTAAATTCTATTTTCGGGATGGGAAAGAAAGCAGCCGGGAGGCAGGTATTGTGTACGCACCGTTGGAGCAGCGTCGGTACTTAGAGCGCGTCTTTTGCGCTCTTATGTACCGTTACGCTGCGACCGAATGAAAATGTGTGCGTTAGCAATACCGGCCTCCCGGCGGATACTTTATCAGTCCGAGAAATCGAAATTTTATCCACGGATCAGCGCTTCAACCTCATCCCTCTCCGGCATGGAGCGGATAGCGCCTTTCTTTGTCGTAACGATTGCCGCGGCCGCGTTTGCGAATGTGAGTAACTCGCCCAGCTGATCTTCCGTCAGATCTGCGAAGCCATGCTCCACGATATAGTTCAGGGAGCTTCCGCAGAATGTATCGCCTGCCCCTGTCGTCTCGATTGCTTTAACCGTAAATCCCGGGCGTTCTACGCGCATTCCTTTGTAATATGCACGGCTTCCGTCTTTTCCCATAGTAAGGAGAATCATCGGGATATTATATTTTTCCTGCAGATACGCAATACCCTCGTCATAGTCCTCTTTTCCCGAGACAAACTGAATTTCATTGTCGGAGATTTTCAGAATGTCGCACATTCTGAAACCATATTCCATCTGCTCTTTTGCAAGATCGAGAGAAGACCAGAGCGGCGGGCGCAGATTCGGATCAAAGGAAACAAGACAGCCCGCGTCTTTCGCTGCCTGAATAGCCTTCTTCGTTGCCGCCCTTACACCTTCATGAGTCATTGAGAGTGTACCGAAGTGGAATATCTTTGTCTGAGCAATAAATTCCGGATCCACTTCCTCCTCTGTGAGCATCATATCAGCCCCCGGATTGCGGTAGAAAGAAAATTCGCGGTCTCCGTCCGGGAACGTATGTACAAATGCCAGTGTCGTATTCACCTTATCATCGATTACAAGATGAGAAGCATCAATTCCCGCATCTGTGATTGTATCTTTCAACAGTGTGCCAAACTGATCCTTCCCCACTTTTCCGAGGAATGCCGTCTTCTTTCCCATCTTGTTGAGAAGAGCCAGCACGTTACACGGCGCTCCTCCCGGGCATGCCTCAAACATATTGTTTCCCTGTTCGCTCTGTCCGTTCATTGTAAAATCGATCAGAAGTTCGCCAAGAGCGATCACATCATATTTTTTCTCCATTTCCGAGTACCTCCTGCTGATATTCATAAATTTATATAATACCGGGACAGCCGCCCCTGTAACTCTTAATTGAAGTATACCAGTTCCTCTATAGGATCTGCAAGCTCTATATTCTCCGCTTCCAGTACCGGACCTTCACCTCTGTAGACTGACAGATTTGCGAACCGGATCTTCGCCCTGATTTTCACCCATTGTCCGGGCTTAAGCTTCGGCGCGTATGCGCTCCTGCACACATATCCGAGAAATGACGTATCATCCGCGCAGCATGTCATCGCCATGCGTCCTGCCATAAAGACTTTTGCCGGGAATGTTCTGGGCTTAAGCACTTTTGCAGTGTATTCCACCACTTTTCCCCTGTAGCGGTCCGGATTTTCCATCATATCCACATACCATATACCATAATCCTCTTTTGCGATCTCAATGACCGGGGCTTTCAGATCATAAGGCACCTCATCCTCAAAAATATTTTCAATCTCCCCCTGCTCGTCTTCAAAGATCACTTCAGCCTGCGGGCTCACTACTTTTACACTGCGGCGGTATCCCGCCAGCGGCTTGATGTCCTCGCACCGGTTAAAAAGCACCATATCAGCGCCCCTGACCATCTCCACAAACAGAGGTTTCAGATTGGTCAGATACATCTGAAACGTACTGGCGTCTACGGTAGTTATTTTCTGCTCGATTCCCCATCCGGCAGGAAGTTTCAGATTCTCAAAATCACTTACTTTCCACATGCCGTTATATTCCACTACAACACGCTCGGGCTCGTGCTTTTTATTCATCTCGTCAAGCCACTCTGCCGTCAGGTCTTCCTGATTTTCGACTTTTTCTATGACGACGCCATATTTCAGCATCTCCATCGGATCATACTCTTCCTCTCCCTCTTCACAGAGGATCAGCAGAGTCTTGCCGTCGATCTGAAAATAATCCTGTTTCAGCGTAAATGTCAGGAACTGTGTCTTGCCGCTGTCCAGGAAACCTGTCATAAGATAAACCATAATATCAGGTTCAGTCATATCCGTTCTCTCCCATCTTCAATTACTTTTCAACAGGGCCCTGCTTACGCCAGACCGAAAAGCTCTGCCAGCTTATCTTCATTAAGTTCTGCTCCGATCACGCAGATCCGCCCTGTATACTCCGGCGCCCCGGCACGGACTTCATGCTCTTCAGGAACCATGTCAAAGTAAATCCATTCACCGTCAGCTCCGGCCACCATTCCCTTGGCGCGAAGTACATTTCCGTAACTGCTGTCTGATTCCAGCGTTTTCAGGATATCGCCGATCTGCTCTTTTGTGTAGGTATGGATCGTCTCACGCCCCCAGCTCGTAAACACATCGTCCGCATGGTGATGGCCTGCATGGTCATGATGATGGTGCTCATGATCATGGTCGTGATGGTGGTCATGCTCTTCGTGTTCGTGATGATGTCCGTGTTCGTCGTGATCATGATCGTGGTGGTCATGCTCATGATCGTGATCATGTCCGCAGCACTCGCCCTCTTCATGGTGATGTCCGCATTCCGGACAGATAATCTCATCGAGCAGTTCCTCCTCAAGGGACTTGCCTGACTCCATTGTCTCGAGGATCTTTTTGCCCGGAAGCTGTGCGATCGGAGTCGTAATAAACGGCGCCTTATCATTGAGCTCTCTGAGCAGGGCAACACTCTCCTCGATCTTCTCCGGTTTCGCCTTATCTGTACGGCTTAGGATGACAGCTCCCGCATACTCGATCTGATTGCTGAAGAACTCGCCAAAATTTTTTCTGTAAATCCGGCATTTTGTCACATCAACTACTGTTGTAAAGCTGTTGAGCTCCGCGTCAATTTCTGCCTGTACATCCTGCACTGCCTTGATCACATCAGAAAGCTTGCCCACACCTGACGGCTCGATCAGGATTCGATCCGGATGATAAGTGTCTACCACTTCACGAAGTGATTTTCCGAAATCTCCTACAAGTGAACAGCAGATACATCCCGAATTCATCTCACGGATCTCAATCCCGGATTCTTTTAAAAAACCTCCGTCGATTCCAATCTCACCGAATTCATTTTCGATCAGCACAACCTGCTCTCCGGCAAACGCCTCTGAGAGCAGCTTTTTTATCAGTGTCGTTTTTCCGGCTCCAAGGAAACCGGAAATAATGTCTATCTTTGTCATTTCAATTCCTCCTGTTTATTTTATATCAAGTTCCACCGGGCAGTGATCCGAGCCCATAACATCTGTCAGGATCTTCGCATCCACAAGCCTGTCCTTTAAGCACTCCGATACGCAGAAATAGTCAATACGCCATCCCGCGTTCTTGGCACGGGCGCTGAAGCGGTACGACCACCATGAGTAAATACCTGTCTGATCCGGATAAAAATAGCGGAATGTATCGATAAATCCCGCATCCAGAAGTTCAGTAAATTTCTGTCTTTCCTCATCAGTAAATCCAGCGTTTCTGCGATTGGTCTTCGGATTCTTCAGATCAATCTCCTCATGCGCCACGTTCATATCTCCCGTCACGATGACCGGTTTTTTCTCCTCCAGCTTCTTCAAATAAGCCCGGAAATCATCTTCCCATTTCATACGGTAATCAAGTCTTGCCAGCTCATTCTGCGAGTTCGGCGTATATACCGTAACAAAATAGAAATCATCAAATTCGCATGTAATGACGCGGCCCTCCTGATCATGCTCCTCGATACCGATGCCGTAAGTAACATTCAGCGGTTCTTTTTTTGTAAATACCGCTGTCCCTGAGTATCCTTTTCTTACGGCATAATTCCAATACTGATGATAGCCCTGCAGGTCGAGTTCAAGCTGTCCTTCCTGCATCTTTGTCTCCTGAATACAGAAGATATCGGCATCCGCCTCTTTAAAAAAGTCAAGAAATCCCTTCTGGACACATGCCCGGATTCCGTTGACATTCCATGATATCAGTTTCATGAATACCTCCTTGTTACTGTCCAATCTGCGCAACACCGTACGGCTCAGCTCGGACTACGTCCCTCGCTCATCTCGCGGCATTGCCGGGCGTATCGCGCAAGTAAGGGCAGATAACTTTCTACCTGCCCCTCCGGTCATAATGCACCTCTTTCAAGAACAGTCCTCTTGCCGGGGCAAGAAAGCCTGCCTGTCCTCTGTCTTTTGTCCTCAGGGCTTCCATCACACTTTCAGCAGTACGCTGATGTGTCCCTGCCTCAAGCAGTGTCCCTGTCAGGATTCTCACCATATGGTAGAGAAATCCTGTCCCTTCATACCGTATGGTGACACTGCTGCCTTGCCCGCTGACTATTATATCATAAATCGTCCGGTTTGTGGACTTTTCATCTGCTTTATTGCCTTTGCCGTCCGGGATTATTTTTTTATCTGTATATCCTGCGAAATCATGCGTTCCTTTCAGATACCCCGCAGCTTTCCTCATGGCCTCGAGATCCGGTTCACATGGGAAATGATAACAGTAACGCCGACGGAACACATCCGGCTTCATACCCGTATCGATACAATACTCATATATTTTCCAGGCAGCGCTCTTCCTCGCATGGAATCCGTTTTTCATAAGATTCGCCTTGCATATACGGATATCATGTGGAAGCTTTCCGTTTACATAGTCTGTAAAAAAGCCTTCTTCCACAGCGCCGGGCAGCACTACACTGGCCGTCTGTCCCGAAGCATGAACCCCTGCATCAGTCCTTCCGGAACCATTCACTTCCACTGGATACTGTGCAGCTTCTGATATGATTTTTTCAAGTATTCCCTGTATTGTCCGATCCGTATTAGCCTGCCGCTGCCATCCCTGATAGCGGGTTCCGTCATAAGCAATGGTCAGTTTATAAGTACGCATATGTTACTGCAAAAACTTCTTCAGCTCGTCCATGAATGTATTCGCATCCTTGAACTCTCTGTAGACAGACGCAAAACGCACATAAGCAACCGGATCAAGATCCTTTAGCTTCTCCATGACAATCTCTCCGATCGCGCTGCTGGGAATCTCTTTTTCCTCACGATTGAATATCTCCAGTTCTACAGCATCGATTGTCTTCTGGATAGCATCCGCTGGAACCGGACGCTTATAGCATGCGCTCAATATTCCTTTCTCAATCTTGGCGCGCTGATACTGCTCACGGTTGTTGTCTTTTTTAATCACGATCATGGGAATTGTCTCCACCTTCTCATAGGTGGTAAATCTCCTTCCGCACTCATCGCAGGAACGCCGTCTTCGGATCGAGCTCTTATCCTCAGCCGGACGGGAATCTATGACTCTTGTATCCGGATTGCCGCAATATGGACATCTCATAATTTATTCCGCCTTTCTCAGCACAGATGTATTCAGTAACTGCCCTGTCTTATACATCGCCGCTGTCAATCTGCGTACATTATACACAATCACTAAAACTTTTGCAAAAATTTTTCTTCCTGAATCTCAACAATCACGATGTCCGGCCCGATCTTTCTTACACACGCAAACGGAATAACATATTCACAGTCCGTACCAAGGAAACCGCAGATCTTCCCCGGTCCCGGAATTATGACAGCCTCCACCTCTCCACTGCAGATATTAATCTCTACATCGACAATACATCCCAGACGTCTGCCGCTGCATATATTGATCACTTCTTTATCCCTGAGTTCGCTGAGCCTCATAACTGTCCCTCCCGCAGCAGCATATTCTATAAAGTATTGTATGCCATTTTTGAAATATAGTTCCTTTTTCGGGTATAATGATATAAAATAAGGAAAGTACATTTTTCGTACAAATCAGATATTCAGGAGTATCAGTTAATTATGAAAGAAACAATCTTACTTTTTAATGCACCCGATAAAAGCGACCTGCTGAAAATAGAGATGGCGCTCTTTCCCCTTCATATCCGCCTGAAAAAAATTCAGAAGGAAGATTACAGCCAGCCGCTCGGTGTTCTCGCCGGGATGAAAGACATAGAGCCTGCCGGATCAAAATACAGCGGTCCCGAACTTCCCGGCACCATGTTTGTATTCTGTTTTCTCAATGACAGCCGGCTCAATCAGGCGCTTGCTGCTCTCAGAAAATGCGGAGCGGGTCCATTCCCTTACAAAGCGATTCTCACACCTACGAACAGTTCCTGGACAGCTCCGGACTGTTTTGCCGAGATCCGCAAAGAGCATGAGGCACTCCACAAATAATGTGCCGTTCCTTATCAAATGACACGCACGGCCCTGCAGCTGTTCCGGGGCTGTTTCGCGGCGCACTTGCAAATCCCCCGCATTCCATTTATAATATACTATTATTTATTATGCGGAGGGATCTGCCATGTGGAAACGTAGGACAATAAAAAAGAAAGCAGTAACACTTCTGAAAAAGAGCTACTCCCGTATGCTCTCTGTCTGTTTTCTTATCGCCATGCTCACGGCCGCTTATTCTGTTTCCACTACTTTTTTTAATCTTCAGATGCCATCAGAACCATCCGGTACTGATGCTGCATATACATTCAGCATCTCTAACTCTGAAGCCGTCCTTGACACAATAAGCCATTTCTTCGAAGGCACACCGCTGGCCGCAATATCAGACGGCATATTGTATGATATCAGTTCCGTAGTGATCGATCTGTTTTCGACAAACATATCCGTCTTTTTCACCTTTCTCCGCACTATATATTACTATCTCGCGGAAGATACAGGCACGGTTCTGCTCTTTTCAACGGTCAGCATACTTTTTGCTTTCTTATATCAGATTTTCATCAGCAATATTTTGCTGATCGGTGAAAAACGTTTTTTCCTCGAAAACCGCAATTACCGCCAGACGCCCGTTTCTAAGATTTTCTTTCTTTTCAAACTGCGTTATATCCGTCATCCGGCATGGGTGATGTTTATGAGATCCCTTTTTCAGTCTCTCTGGAATCTCACGGTGGTCGGGGGGATCGTCAAGCACTACGAATACATACTGATCCCATATATACTGGCAGAAAATCCGAGGATAAGCCGCAAAGACGCTTTTCATCTGTCAAGACAGCTCATGCGGCGCAGTAAATGGAAGTTTTTCATGCTGGATCTGTCGTTCGCAGGATGGGAGATCTTATCTCTGTTCACACTGGGACTGCTTGATCTTTTATTTGTAAATCCTTATATAGCAGCCTGCCGGGCGGAGCTTTATGCCACTTTGAGAAGAAATTATGTCCTGTCACGCTCACCCGGATATGAAGCACTGAATGATTCCTACCTGGAGCATGTTCCTTCTGATGATGAACTTCTCATCAGCAAAGCCCTGTATGACGATTCCCAGGGACCCTATACAAAAATTTCATATTTTGCCCCTGAGCAGTACCCTGTATTTCTTTTTTCCGTACAGCCTCCGATAAAAGCAGTCAGATCGCCGATTAAAGCCGAACGGAAATACGATCTGTTGACCTATCTGTTCCTTTTCCCGGTATTTTCTGTTTCCGGCTGGATACTGGAGACGCTGATCCGGCTGATCAATGACGGAGTTTGGGTTAAAAGCGGCATACTGTTCGGTCCGTGGATTCCACTTTACGGGCTCTACGGGATTCTTATATTGTTGTTAGGGAAACATCTCATCAAGAAGCCCGCGCTGGTATTTATCCTTAATATGCTTCTCTATTCGGTTCTGGAGTATTCTGCCAATTTTATATCGGAGCTGATTACCGGGAAAGCGCTCCGGGAATACAGTGAATTCTTCCTGAACCTGAATGGAAGAGTATACCTTGGAGGAGCTATCGCCTTTGCGCTGATCGGCTGTGCCATTCTGTACTATCTGGCACCGAGATGGGCAGACCGATATATGAAGCTGGGCCATTCAAAAAGAGTCTTTCTGTGCACGCTCCTGTACGTGCTGTTTATTGCTGACGTTATCTTCACTGTGCTTCTGGGATAAACCGCCGGCATCACAGACACCGGCGCTGCCGCAAAGAACATCCTGTAACTGTTGATTTTTGCCGAAAATGATAGTAAACTTTCTAATAAGCTATCTCTTAAATATAACAGAAATATAAAAGCCGCGGATAAGAAGCGGCGGAATGGAGACATTATGAAAAAACGAGTTGTTTTAGCTTTGGGACACCGTGCCCTCGGAACCACGCTGCCGGAACAGAAAGCAGCTATCTCACACACGTCAAAATGCATCGCCGATCTGATCGAAGAAGGCTATAAAGTTGCCATTACTCACAGTAACGCGCCACAGGTAGGCATGATCCACACAGCCATGAATGAATTTGCCAAAGCCCATCCCGAATATACCGCATGCCCGATGTCCGTCTGCTCTGCCATGAGTCAGGGATATATCGGATACGATCTGCAGAACGGCATCCGTGAAGAGCTGTTAAACCGTGGAATCTACCGCACGGTCAGCACGATACTGACGCAGGTTATCGTGGACCCATATGACGAAGCTTTCTATACACCGACAAAAGTACTCGGCCGTTACATGAATGCTCAGGAAGCCAATGAGGAACGCAAAAAAGGAAACTATGTAATTGAAGAACCCGGAAAAGGGTTCCGTCGTGTGGTATCTGCACCGAATCCGGTCAAGATCGTAGAACTTGATGCTGTCAACGCTCTCCTCGACGTGGATCAGGTGGTTATCGCTGCCGGCGGCGGCGGAATTCCTGTTATGGAGCAGGATAACCACTTAAAAGGAGCCAGCGCTGTTATCGAGAAAGACCTCGCAGCAGGGAAACTGGCCGAAGGGATTAACGCCGATATGCTCATTATCCTTACAAATGTCGAGCAGGTGTGTATCAACATGGGACAGGAAAACGAAGAGCCGCTGGGTGAAATCTCCGTCGCACAGGCAAAAGCCTATATGGAGGAAGGTCATTTCGGTGTATACAACATGTATCCGAAATTCCGCGCCGCAGTCGAATTTATCGAGCAGAGAGAAGGCCGCTGCGCTTACATCACTTCTTTTGACAAAGTAAAAGATGCCCTTAAAGGAAAGACAGGTACACTTATAAAATAAGCAGATATTACAAAAGCCGGTATATACCGGCTTTTATTTTGTTTAATTTTATAATTGATTTTTATGAATTCCTGATGTAATATATGCATATACTAGATGTGGTTTTAAAAACCACTTTCATTTTTAACATCCGGGGAGGTGCATATTTATGGAAAATACCGGAATCATAAAAAATGCAATGAACATAGAAAGGCCTGCTGACAGTAAAAAGCAGCCAAAGAAGCTTCACATCAAAGAGCCTGGCAGCGCTATCACACATTTTATCGGAATGTTGATGGCAATGTTTGCAGCAGTACCTCTGCTGATCAAGGCAGCGAACGAACCGAGCAGGATATATATCATATCGCTGGCTGTCTATGCGGCAAGCCTGATCCTGTTATATGCAGCCAGCACCACTTACCATACTTTTGATATTTCCGAAAAGGTAAATACCATTTTAAAGAAGATCGATCATATGATGATCTCCGTGCTCATAGCGGGGAGTTACACCCCGGTGTGCCTGCTCGTTTTAAAAGGCCGGATCGGTATCATTCTTCTTTCGATCGTCTGGGCGATCGCGATTGCCGGGATCCTTATCAAAGCATTTTGGGTGTACTGTCCGAAATGGGTATCATCCGTGCTGTACATCGGAATGGGATGGACCTGTGTGCTTGCATTCACGCAGCTTTTGAACAATCTGTCACCTGCAGCATTCGGATGGCTGCTGTCAGGCGGGATCATTTATACAGTAGGCGGCGTGATCTACGCACTGAAGCTGCCTCTGTTCAACAGCAGACACAAAAACTTCGGCAGCCACGAGATCTTCCATCTCTTCGTAATGGGCGGAAGCGCATGCCACTTTGTAGTGATGTATGCATTTCTCCTGCCGTAGTAAAAATTTCGTGTTTATCTGTGAGACATATTCTCGGTAAAACGTTCGAAAATTACTCAGATACAGTGGATCGACTCACGTATTCGGGATAGGAAAGAAAGCAGCCGGGAGACAGGTATTGTATACGCCCCGAGCGAAAGCGGGTGCGCTAACAATACCTGTCTCCCGGCGGATACTTTGTCGGTCTGTAAAATACGAATTTACAGTCTCTCACTGCTGGAATTCATGAATTTATACTCAGCCACCGAACGATCAAAGCCTTTGATGTGACGGTACAGCCACTCGATAACATTTTTATTGACCTGCTCAACAAATGCGTCTGACGGTCCTTCTTCTTCCTCAAGCATGTTATAGAGATCTTTTACGACCTGACGCAGCTTGTCATGTTCTTTCTTATGCTCCGCGATCCCCGGATAGCCGATGGATTCCTGAAGTTTCTCTTCTTCTCCAAAATGAAATTCTGTATAATCCGCAAGATAGTCCAGTGTTTTTACAGCCACTACTTTGTCTTTGCTTGTCTCACAGCTGTCTAGCAATTTGTTGATCTTATCGATCAGTTCCCTGTGCTGTGTATCGATCATCTCATTGCCTGTTACCAGGCTGTCATCAAATTCTGCTCTCATTAATAGCTACCTCCTTATTCTGCCATATTTCTTTCTGGCAATTGATATATATCTTTCTCTATTATACATTAGACTGCGCCGTTTTTAAACTGCATAATCATCTCATTTGTCAGACTGTCCCGCGACGGCTTGACCGGTATGTCCTCACGCTCAAACCATTCAGCCAAGGCAAGCTCGCTCTGATCCAATGTAATCTTATCTTCGCCGTCAAGATCACAGTAAAATCCCATAAGAAGCGTGTCACTGAACGCCCACGGCTGGCTTTTATAGTAACGGATATTCTTTACCCGCAGTCCGACCTCTTCCATCACTTCCCGCGCAACTGTCTGCTCCACAGTCTCTCCAATCTCGGTAAAGCCTGCAAGAAGCGCATACTTCTTATATGTCCTGCCTGCATATTTTGACATCAGTATCCGGTTTCCGTCCGTAACGCCGATGATAACAGCCGGGCAGATCTTCGGATACTCCATATTATGGCATTCTCTGCAGTACAGCATCCGCTCCTTTTGGTCCCTGACCATCATCCTCCCGCACCTGCCGCAGTACTTATGGTTCTTGTACCAGTTATACAGCTGATATCCTGTAATTCCCGCAAAGGCGTGATACTGCGGATCAGCACTTCGGAACACTTCCGTATTCTCCATCACAAATTCAGACAATGGTTCCCTGTTTATTTCCTGAACGAGATAATATCTCTGGTCGTCAACAGAGAACAGATATATGTAGTCCTCATATATTTCTTCATTCAGTCTTTCCAGTTCTCTGAATCTCGGAAACGTGATTCCCTTCTCTGTCTTTTTCAGGAGCACTGCGTGATCCTCATAATACAGTGCATAACTCTCTTTATCCGGCGGCACGGGATCATACTGGTTATTAAGGTGCCGCGGTTCTATATCCTGGATCATCCTTTTTTCACTCCTCTTATGAAAATATCAGAATTTTTACTGCCGGCCGTATATCAGAGGTTTCTTACCTTGAAATCTCTCTGTGCTTCCCTCTTCTGATCTTTCTTTGCGATATCCGCCCTCTTGTCATAGAGTTTCTTACCTTTTGCAAGTCCGATTTCTACTTTCACAAGACTTCCGCTGAAATATACTCTCAGCGGAACGACTGTGATTCCCTGTTCTTTCATCTTTCCGAATATCTTCAGTATTTCCTTCTTGTGCAGAAGGAGCTTCCGGACTCTCAATGGATCTTTGTTGAATATATTTCCTTTTTCATAGGGGGAAATGTGCATGCCGTAAATATACATCTCTCCGTCTTCCACACGGATAAATGATTCTTTAATACTGCACTTTCCCATACGCAGGGATTTCACCTCAGTCCCATGGAGCACGATTCCCGCCTCATACTTTTCCAGGATAAAATAATCGTGATATGCTTTTTTATTATTGGCAATAAGTTTTATCTGTTCCTTAGCCATATATTTTTACTCTCCTTCTCAGGATATGATTTCAAAATTTACTGTTCTCTGCAGTTTATCTGCGTCAGTCACACATACCCGGACAGGCTGCCCAAGCTTATAGGACTTTCCCGTATGTTGGCCGGTCAGCTCATAAGTCTGTTCGGAAAACTCATAATGATCATCCCTCATGTCGGCTACATGGACAAGACCTTCAACGGTATTCGGAAGCTCTACATAGACACCCCATTTCGTCACGCCTGAAATAACCCCGTCATATTCTTCGCCGATATGGGAATACATATATTCCGCTTTCTTCATCCTGACGACTTCACGTTCCGCCTCTTCTGCCCTCCGCTCACGATCACTGCACTGAGCCGCGACCTTTGGCAGGATTTCTTCATAGTGGGCGATCCGGTCTTCGTTCAGCCGTCCCCTCAGATTCTCCTTGATGATCCGGTGGATCTGAAGATCCGGATACCTTCTGATCGGTGAAGTAAAATGCGTATAATATTTCGCCGCAAGTCCGAAATGTCCTGTATTCTCAGTCGTATAGCGCGCCTGCTTCATGGACCGAAGCGCCAGACGGCTGATCAGCGCTTCCTCCGGAGTGCCGTCTACCCGTTCGAGAAGCTTCTGGATCTCTTTCGGGCGCACTTCGTTACGCACATGGATATGATAGCCGAAATTATTAATAAATGTCGAGAGCTGCCGTATCTTTTCTTCATCCGGCACCTCATGTGTACGGTACAGAAACGGAAGTTCTCGCCAGTAATACTCCTCAGCCACAGTTTCATTTGCCATCAGCATAAAATCCTCAATGATTTTGGTCGCATCGTTCCGCTCATATGGCTTAATATCCACCGGTCTTCCTTCTTCGTCCAGAATCACTTTAGTCTCCGGGAAATCAAAATCTATAGACCCTCTCCTGCCGCGCCGTTCCCGCAGGATATCAGACAGCTTCTTCATGCTCTGTATCATGGAAATGATCTTTTCATCTTCAAGATCCTGTGTGTCCCCTGCCAGAATTGCGGCAACGCCGTTGTAGCTCATACGTCTGTTAACATTGAGCACAGTCTCGGCGATCTCATGGTCGATCATATCTCCGGACGAATCAAAGGTCATGATACATGACAAAGCAAGTCTGTCCTCGCCCGCATTCAAAGAACAGATGCCGTTGGACAGCCGGTGGGGCAGCATCGGAATTACACGATCCGCAAGATATACGCTGGTTCCCCGCTCAAATGCCTCCCGGTCAAGAGCGCTGTTCTCCTGCACATAATTCGTAACATCCGCTATATGCACACCGAGAACATAACGGCCTTCTTCCTCCTTCAGGGATACAGCATCATCCAGATCTTTCGCATCCTCTCCGTCAATCGTCACCATAAGCCAGTCGCGCAGATCCTTTCTTCCCGCACAGTCGGCTTCGCTTACAGGCTTTCCCACGCGGACTGCCTGATTAAGCACTTTCTCAGGAAACTCTGTCGGTATTCCGGAATCCATCACAACAGACAGAATATCCGTACCCGGATCATTGACATGCCCGATGATCTCAACAACCTTCCCCTCCGGTTTCATATGCTCACCGCCATAGGAAGTCAGCTCAACAACAACCTTGTGTCCGGTCATAGCCCCTCGCTCTTTCCCGGAAGGGATATAGATATCCTTCAGGTATCTCTGATTATCAGGACGCACAAAGCCGAAACTTTTACTCTTCTCATATAAGCCGACCACGTGCACCACACTGTGCGAAAGTATCCGGACGATCTTTCCTTCCTTCCGCCTGCCTGACGGAGCCGCGGTTATTATATATTCTACTTCGTCCCCCTGAAACGCTCCGGATATATTATCCTCGGGAATGAATACATCCTCGCTTCCATCCTCAGGCGTAACAAATCCAAATCCTCTTGCATTGGCCTGAAAAGTGCCTTTCAGATGTACAGCATGTCCTTTACTGTATTTTCCTCTCTTTGACAGAGAGATCTTTCCCTCTTCTACAAGAGCATCCAGCACCTCTTTTAATTCATCCCTCTGTTCTCTGGGAATCTGAAGCACGATCGCTATCTCTTTAATTTTCATTGGAACATACAGATCATCACTGATAAAATCAAGGATAACCTTTTTACGCTTGTCAAATGTCTGGTCCATATCTGTTTTCTCCTATCCGCTCTCCGGGCGTATCGATCTCTGCGATACCGTACAGCTCGGGACTATATCCCTCGCTGACCGCTGCCCGTCGAATGTCCGCATGGCTGTTCAGGCTGGCCTGACCGACTATGCGGTCGCCCTCCGGGCGTATCGCACAAAAACATAAGCACTCTATATCCGTTATAGAGTGCTTACATGATTATTATCTTCTGATATAGTGCATTTGATACCAGTGCAGTACTTTTCTCTAATTGAAAATCTTAAGGTTAAGGACTACAGCCAGCACGATAAAAAGTATTGCTACCACACGGGTAACCTTTACAAGAGTTCCCTCCATGGAACGTCCTTTATTATGTCCCCAATATGTGTCAGCCGCCCCGCTGATCGTACCCAGTCCTGCGGATTTTCCTTCCTGAAGAAGAATAATTGCAGCTAATGCAATGCAGTCTATAACAAAGATGATCGTTATCACGGTCTTTAAGATATCCATCTCTACACCTCCTGCGGATAAACCACGATTATTCTACCACAGTTACCGGATCTTTGCAAGACGAAAACTCCTTAAGTCCCCCTGCTGTTCAGCTGATACTTTATTTTCCTGTGATCTCTTTCACATATTTTTTATTCAATCTCTGATTGCGGAAGAAACCGCTTATCGTCCGACCCAGTCCCCTGAACAGATGTCCGTTGACCATTGTCACTATTCCTTCCACCATCTCCATGCTCACCATACCGCCGGTCATCTTTGCGATAGCCCGGAACGGCATGTTATATATGAAAAGTATATTCAGATCCGGTTTTCCCGCATCTTCGCTCTTCTTTTTCATCTGTGTCAGTTTCTTGTATGCAAACCGCGCAATGGCACTTTTTGCATAGTACATCTGGCAGATTGCGTCATTGACAGTCAGATCACCCGTCCACTTGCCTGACGGGATCGGCATGCCTAGCAGTTCTTCAAACTCTTTGTCGTCAACCTGCTGGATCAGCCCGGAGTAGTAAGACGGCATCCGGTTTGTATAATACGGGAATTCTTCTGTTGTTCCCTCGACATCTGCCTCTGCTTCAAGACGGATATCCGCGCAGCTTGCACCGACCATAATGCGGTATGTGCCGCCCTCGATTTCCCAGCGGTTTGTCCGCACATTCCAGTACCGGAACGTCTTATCGTCAAAGTCGATCCGCACCTCCGCGCTCTCTCCTGCTTTCAGGAATACTTTAGCAAAACCTTTCAGCTCTTTCTCCGGACGGTATACTTTCGCGTCTTTCATTCCTACATATAGCTGAGCCACTTCCGCTCCGTCCATTGCGCCTGCGTTGGTAATTGTAAATGTAACGCCCGAGTCGTCTACTTTCAGTCCGCTGTACTCAAATTTTGTATAGGACAGCCCGAACCCGAACGGATACATTACCCGCACCTTGCTTGTATCATAATAGCGGTAACCCACATAGAGTCCCTCCCTGTATTCCGAATTGCGTTCTTCGCTCGGGAAGTAACGGAATGCAGGAGTATCCTCATAACGCAGCGGATATGTCTCATTAAGCCTTCCGGACGGATTGACCTTTCCGGTGAGAATATCAAGCATGGCTCCCGCGCCTGCCTGACCGTAGAGATACCCGTGAAGAAGACCTTTCAGACAGTAGTGCCATGGCATCTCAATGGCTGCACCTGCGCTCAGTACGCCTACAATATTCTTGTTCACTCTGGCCATTGCCTCCAGCAGAGAGATCTGGTTCTGCGGAATACGCATATGTGTACGGTCAATGCCTTCGGATTCACTCAGCTCGTCCAGTCCGAAGCAGTACAGGATCACATCTGCCGACTGTGCAAGATCAACCGCCTCTTTTGCCAGTACTGTATCCTCTTCGCCTGTTCTGATATAACCTTTTGAACTTCCGGCCAGTACAAGATCATAGCCTTTGATCATCTCTTCCATCTTATCCAGAGCTGTTGCATTTACCATGGAAGAGCCCGCGCCCTGATATCTCGGTTCAAACGCGAAGTCGCCGATCAGCGCCACTCTTGTTCCCGGCTTCAGCGGAAGGATATTCTCCTCATTCTTCAACAGGACCGCGCTCTCCGAAGCTGCTTTTCTCGCCAGCGCATGATGTGCTTTTTTGTCAAATTCTTTCGGTATCTCTCTGTCTTTTGTAAGAGTAAGAACTGCCTCCAGGAGACGGTCAACGCACTCATCCACAGCAGACTCTGCCAGCTTGCCGTCCTTTACTGCTGCCACGATCTGTCTTGCGGAATCCAGTCCCGGGGTAGGCATCTCAAGATCAGAACCTGCTTCTACTCCCTTGATATGGTCGTTGGAACCGCCCCAGTCTGTAATAACAATACCTTCATATCCCCATTCATTTCTCAGGATATCTCTGAGGAGGTGCATATTTTCATTGGCATAGGTTCCGTTAACCTGATTGTAACTGGTCATGATCGCCTTTGCGCCGCCCTCTTTTACAGCAATCTCAAATCCGGTCAGATAAATCTCTCGCAGCGTGCGTTCATCTACCACAGCGTTCATTGCCATTCTGCGAAGTTCCTGACTGTTTACTGCGAAATGTTTCGGGCAGGCATAGACACCCTGGCTCTGAATCCCCCGAACATAGCCTGCGGCCATTTTGCCTGCAAGATACGGATCTTCAGAAAAATATTCAAAATTTCTTCCGCACAGGGGGCTTCTTTTAATATTGAGTCCCGGTCCGAGCACTACATGTACGCCCTGCACACTCGCTTCTTCGCCAAGAGCTTTTCCGATTTCCTCTCCAAGCTCCGGGTTCCAGCTGTT
>DWWI01000238.1 GCA_019119745.1 Candidatus Mediterraneibacter gallistercoris
TCCAGGATACGGGAGCTTTACTCCAGCGGGTCCACCGCCGGATAGATTCCCTGCTCAACGATCTTTCTGGAAAGCACGGTCGTCGCATCCAGATGTGCGAATGTAGTCGCCGGAGCCGGGTCTGTCAGGTCATCGGCCGGCACGTATACAGCCTGCACGGATGTAACGGATCCGTTCTTCGTGGATGCGATACGCTCCTGGAGCTCACCCATCTCTGTAGCCAGCGTCGGCTGATATCCGACGGCTGACGGCATACGCCCCAGAAGCGCGGACACCTCGGAACCTGCCTGTGTGAAACGGAAAATATTATCGATGAACAGAAGCACGTTTCTATGCTCTTCATCACGGAAATACTCCGCCATCGTAAGTCCTGTCTCCGCCACACGCATACGCGCTCCAGGCGGCTCATTCATCTGTCCGAACACCAGTGCTGTTTTCTCAAGTACTCCCGATTCTTTCATTTCAGACCAGAGGTCATTACCCTCACGGGAACGCTCTCCGACTCCGGTAAAGATAGAATATCCGCCGTGCTCAGTAGCGATGTTTCGTATCAGCTCCTGAATAAGCACTGTCTTACCGACTCCGGCTCCTCCGAAAAGTCCGATCTTACCGCCCTTTGCATACGGCGCCAGAAGGTCAATAACCTTGATTCCTGTCTCCAGGATCTCAACTACCGGGCTCTGATCCTCAAATGACGGCGGATCTCTGTGGATCACCCATTTTTCAGAATTTTCAATGGCATCCCCGTCATCGATCGTCTCGCCGAGCACATTGAAAAGTCTTCCCAGCGTCTTCTCTCCGACAGGTACCTTGATGCCATCTCCTGTGGCTGTAACTTCCATATCCTTATGAAGGCCCTCGCTCGCTGCCAGCATCAGACAGCGCACCTCGTTGTTTCCAAGGTGCTGGGCAACTTCCATGATGCATTTTTTACCGTTATTCTCGACTTCAAGCGCATCTTTGATAAAGGGAAGTTCGCCGTCTTCAAATACTACGTCAACGACAGGTCCCATGACCTGTGTGATTCTTCCTTTATTCATAATCATTCTCACTTTCTTTTCAAAAGTATCTACCTACTTCTGCTGTGCCCTTGCACCTGCGCAGACTTCCGTGATCTCCTGTGTGATTGCCGCCTGTCGTGCCCTGTTATACACGATAGACAGGTCATGGATCAGATCCTGCGCACTGTCCGTCGCCGATTTCATCGCCATCATACGGGCATTATGCTCACTTGCATACGCCTCTACAAGACATCCGTATATCATACCGGTCACATAGTTCGGCACAATGCTGTCCATCACTGCCTCTGCGGACGGATACAGCTCAATTGATTCACGATGCACATTAAGAGGCATCTTCATCTCATTGAACGAACTTCTTTCAAGCGGCAGAAGCTTCATCACTTCCGCATCCGACTGGACGGAATTTTCCATTCGAGTATATACAATATAGATCTCGTCCAGTTCGCCTTTTTCAAACTGCTCAAGCAGCACTCCGGAAATATCTCTGGCACGGTGCATCGTCGGCTTCTGTACGGTATACTGGAAATTTGTATCGATCTCCACACCGCGCTTCGCGAAATAATGTCGTCCCAGCTCTCCCACAATAAAGAGCTTATGAATTCCCGGCTTTGCCAGGATCTCTTCTTCCAGCTTGACAATATTGTGGTTATATGCACCCGCCAGTCCTTTATCGGCAGTGATCACGATAGAACCGATCTTCCGCTCTTCCTGAGGGATTTCCTCCCTCTGCATGAAATAATTATGTTCAAGCTCCGGCAGATGCCTTAAGATTCTTGAAATCTCGCCCTGAAGCGCGTAGAAATACGGCTCTGTGTCCGCCAGCTTTTTCTTCGCATGCGTCATCTTGGAAGAGGAGATCATATACATTGCATTTGTAATCTTCATCGTGTCTTTGACACTGTTGATACGGCTCTGTATCTCTCTGATATTTGGCATGTTATCACCTGCTCTTCTTGAATTCCTTTGCAGTCTCCACGATCTTTGCGATCAGCTCGTCAGACAGCACTTTCTTTTCTTCAATCTCCTGTCCGATCTCCGGATGTGCAGTATCGAAATATGTAAGCATATCTGACTGGAACTGCTTGATCTCCTTTTTGTTGATTCCCAGGAGTACTTTATGTGTCGCCGCGCAGAGAGTAATAACCTTCTCATGCAGTGACAGCGGATGATACAGCGGCTGCTTTAACAGCTCCATCAGACCGCTTCCGTATTCAAGCTGTTCTTTTGTCGCGGGATCCAGATCGGAACTGAACTGTGTAAACACTTCCATCTCTCTGTACTGCGCAAGATCGATACGGATACTGCCTGATGCTTTCTTCATCGCTTTGGTCTGTGCGGCACCACCTACACGGGATACGGAAAGACCTACATTGACAGCCGGTCTCATACCTGATGCGAAAAGTCCGCTTTCAAGGAATATCTGACCGTCGGTAATAGAGATTACGTTAGTCGGAATGTAAGCGGATACATCTCCCGCCTGCGTTTCAATAATCGGCAGTGCCGTAATGGAACCGCCGCCTTTCTCATCGCTCAGACGGCTGGAGCGCTCCAGCAGCCTTGAGTGGAGATAGAATACATCTCCCGGATATGCCTCACGTCCCGGAGAACGTCCGAGAAGAAGTGACAGCGCACGGTACGCAACCGCATGTTTGGACAGATCATCGTATACGATCAGCACATCTTTGCCCTGATACATAAAGTATTCAGCCATTGATGTTCCTGCATAAGGAGCAATATACTGCAGCGGTGCGCAGTCGCTTGCCGTGGAGGATACCACGATCGTATAGTCCATAGCGCCGTGTGTCTTCAGTGTATTTACAACTTTTGCCACTGTGGATGCTTTCTGTCCGATTGCGACGTAGACACAGATCACATCTTTACCTTTCTGGTTCAGGATCGTATCCATCGCAATAGATGTCTTTCCTGTCTGACGGTCTCCGATGATCAGCTCACGCTGTCCGCGGCCGATCGGGAACATTGCGTCGATAGACAGGATTCCTGTCTCCATCGGAACACTGACAGACTTTCTGTCAATAATTCCCGGAGCCTCCTGCTCGATCGGGCGGTAATCAACTGCTTTGATCTCGCCCTTTCCGTCAATTGCCTCTCCGAGTGCATTGACGACTCTTCCTATGTATGCTTCACCGACAGGTACGCCGGCTTTCTTTCCTGTACGGTACACCTTCGTGCCCTCACGGATTTCAGTATCACTTCCGAAAAGGATACATCCGATCTCATCTTTGCGGATATCCTGGACCATTCCCTTAAGCCCGGTCTCGAATGTGATGATTTCTCCGTACATGGCGTGATCGATTCCATAGATCGTAGCGATCCCGTCACCTACAGAGACGACAGTTCCGACTTCACTGTCTTTGCTCATTGTATCAAAATTCTCTATCTCTTCTCGGAGTATAGAGATAATCTCATCTGAGTTGATTGAACTCACCTTGTTCACCTCCAGGTTAAATTAAGAGTAAGACTTCTGATGCAGTCTTATTATCAGTGTCCGCCCAGAGTCTGCTTAAGTCTGTCCAGACGTCCTTTCATGCTCCAGTCATACTCGTCACTGCCCACGCGGAGAATAAATCCGCCCAGCAGACCCGCGTCATGCCGCACTTCGATCTGCGCTTTTTTGGCACCGTACTTTCTGCACAGGAAGCTTTCCATTCCCTTTTTCTGTTCTTCATCCGGCTCGACAGTACATGTCAGTACGGCATTGAGGACTTTATTCTCCTCATCCCGGCATTTATCATATGCGGCGAAGATTTCGCCCATAAGATCCATTCTCCGATACCTGCATGCCGTCTTCAGGAAGTTTCTCATATCTTCCGGAAACACTCTGTCTATAACCGCCATTTTCTTCTTCAGGGCGACTGTAGGATTCATAAACAGATCAGAAAGCTGCGGAACAGCATCTAATATCTCGCGTGTCTTTCTCACACTCTCCTCGGGAATATTCAGCTCAAAAAGAACCGTTCCGTATGAGACCGCAGTAGAAGAACAGCGTATTTCTTTATTTGTCTGCATTGCCATCGCCCTCACCTGCTTCTTTCAAGAACTGATCATACAGGTCCCGGCTTCCCTTATCATCCGCATTGCCGCCAATGATCTTTGCCGCTGAAGCAGCAGCAAGCCCTGCGATCTGTGACTTCAGTTCTTTCATCGTCTGCTCACGCTCGACGCGCACATTCTCCTTCGCGGATTCGATCATAGTGTCTGCCTTCTCTCCCGCTTCATTTACAATACGGTCATACTCGGCTTTCGCACTCTTTCTTGCATCCTCTATAAGCTGTACAGATTCCTGTTTTGCTCCGCTTAACGCTGCCTCATACTCCTGTTTCAGCCTGTTGGCATCCGCCTGTGCCGCCTCTGCATTCTTAAATCCATCATCTATCATCTGTTTTCTCTTATCCATGATATTCATCACGGGACCGATGAGGAAATGTTTCAGCAAAAGATAAAGAACAACAAGGTTGATTATGGTCCAGACAAGGTTCAAGTCTATTGAAATCACCTTTGCAACCCACCTTTCATGTTATCGTCTCTAAATTCTGCCATTGTCATTACTGAAGAAGGATGATGATCAGAAGTCCGATGATGAAACCATAGATAGCTGTTGCCTCTGCAAGCGCACATCCGAGAATCAGGTTCTTGCTGATCTTGCCCTCTGCCTCAGGCTGTCTTGCGATTGCTTCTGTAGCTTTTCCTGTTGCAATACCAATACCTACACCTGCTCCAATACCTGTTAACACTGCAATACCTGCTCCGATAGCAATAATTGTTCCCATAATTTTAATCTCCTTTTTTTCATATTGTTTAATGTGTTATGAATTACTTCTGCCGCCCCTGCTTTATCAGGGTTCAGCCTGTCCCGCCGTCTGCGGGCTACTCCATCTCCTCGGTCATAAACAGCGCTGTCAGGAATACGAATACATATGCCTGAAGCAGACCGTCGAAAATGTCAAAATAAAAACTTACCGGGATCGGTACGATCAGCGGCACAAAGAACTTAAGCAGTTCCAGCACCACAAATCCCGCCAGCATATTTCCGAAGAGTCGCATACAGAGCGACAGCGGCCGGATGACGATCTCCAGTACTGTGATAGGCGCCACCACCGGAATAGGCTGGGCAAAATGTTTCATCCAGTGAACTACCCCGTTCTTGCGGATGCCCGAAAATTCGATCAGGCACATACTCATAATAGCCAGAGCTGCCGTCACGTTCAGATCTTTTGTCGGCGGTTTAAAACCGCACAGCGGCGCAAGCGTATTCGCTGCTGCCAGATAGAGAAGTACCGTAATCAGATAAGGGCTGTATCTTCGGCTTTCTTTTCCGATAACCCCTTCAAAAAAGTTCTGTGCCCAGCTTATGCCCGCTTCCAGCGCGAGCTGTACTTTACCGGGATTTTCCACCCTGAGATTTCTCGTCAGGATAATAGACAGCAGAACAAGAACCGCCATGATGATCCATGTAACCACCACGGATTCGGAGATACCTCCCACGACCGGAAGAGTGAAGACTGTCTCACAGTTCAGTTCTTCCATCAATGTTTCTGTCAGATTTCCCGTATTGCTCCCTCCTTTGTCTGTTTACTTTATCTATATTAAACTGGCGCCGGGACTGCACATGTGCCGGATTTAGGCATAAAAAAAAGAGCTGTTCCCCTTTGAACCCCCCTAAATCCATTTTCACTTTTCAGTTCCAGCTCATCGGAGC
>DWWI01000239.1 GCA_019119745.1 Candidatus Mediterraneibacter gallistercoris
CTGACAGATCACACAAATGTGACAGTCAAGAAAAAGTTTGTTAGATATAGCATTTACCTCTTGACAAAAGTCACTTCATAACAGGGGACTATGAGGTGGAGTCTATACAGGAGATGGAAACTCTTCCTGCAGCCGGCACAGATGGATTGTCATCAGGCGGCACGCATATGAATTATTATGAACAGGCGGATGAAATTGAGACATTTAAGAAGAAACTGATACCGGATGAACTGGATATACAGCCGCTGCTTTATCCTCTGGATCATTCGTCAGACATCGACGCTTCCGTGGTCGATGATGAGACAAATTCGATCATCCATGTAAGCTGTGTGCAGCGTGAAGACATATAACGTACAACGAGACAGGATTATTTCAGGAAAAAGAGCAGGCGGCTGCTCTTTTTCTATTGGCGACAGGATTCTTCCTTTTTCTTGCTGTTACAGTGGTATACTGTGGCAAACTTATGAAAAAGGAGGAACATGATGACAAAGAAGAAAAAGATTATTCTTATCACAGTTATATTGGCTGTTATCATTGCAGCAGGGGCTTCTGCCGGTATTTATCTGTATATCAACCGGTTTGACGCAGGGGAATATGTACAGGCGGTTCTGGATACATCCTACAAAAATAAAACAGATCAGTACGTGGAGATTACCGGAATTTCCAAGGAGAAAGCGGAAAAGATATTTGAGGACAATCTGGACGCTACAATGGCGGGCTTTGAAAGTTCTGAGATGCCGGAGGAGATGCTGCCCAAGTACCGGGAACTCTTCGCAGAGATTGCCGGAAAGGTCAGCTATACGATCGGGGAGCCTGAAAAACAGGAGGATGGCACATATACAGTGCCGGTCATTATCAAACCGATCACGCTTTTTACTGATACATATGAGACGTTCCAGACACGGGCTCAGGAGTATGCACAGGAAGTGACTGACAGTGTGATGAACGGGGGCGAGATGCCGACAGATGAAGAAATGCAGAGTCAGATCTATCAGATCTATTACGATGTACTCAAAGAACGCGTGGACTCCGGGATGCTGTACGGCGGAGCAAGAAATGCGGCACTGCATGTCACAAAGGAAGCCAGCAGGGAATTTACGATCGATCAGGAAGATATGGATAAGCTGGATTCCATGCTGATCGAGAGTGTGGATAACGGGAAGGAAGAGACGGCAGAAGGACAGGAGCAGACTGGTGAGGATGCAAACACAGAGGAGAATGCTGAAAAATAAATAGATATGACAGCGTTGTCAAGGAGTATTAAAAAATATCCCCTGCAGGTTCAAGTTAAACCTGCGGGGGAGTCCTTTTGCTGGAGTACTGTTTTATGCTTTTAGGAAGACTTTAGGGGATCTTTGCCTTTAAGACATCGACATCTTCTTTTAAATCGAGTACAAGTTTCAGTACAACAGACATATTTTCGTCGTCTGCTTTTTTGATCCTGTAATACTGTTCCAGGACGTCAATCCTCTTGTCCTGTTTGTCCAGTCGGTTTTCTACCATTTCCTGAACCCGGTCTATCTCCTCAAGGACAGAATTTTCTACTGAGCGGATCTCGTCGCGCAATTCCTGTTTCGTATCGCGGAGCTCTTGCCTGAGTCCAGTCATATCCTGCTTCATGCTGCCGAATTCCTGCTTGAGTCCGGCCATGTCCTGTTTCATGCCGCCGAATTCCTGCTTAAGTCCGGCCATGTCCTGTTTCATGCCGCCGAATTCCTGTTTGAGTCCAGCTAAGTCGTGCTTTATCGGCTGTAATTCTGAACTTAATTTCCTGTCTAATAATTCAGATATAGCCGACAGCATTTGGTTGTTGTCTTCTGTCATACTGTCAACTCCTTCCTCCCCTTGATCCTCGCCGGTGGAATTACTTTAGCATTTAACCGGGAGAATGTCTATTGACATTTCATACAAAACAGGTTTTCGGAAAGTTTATTCTCACCCGTATTATTCCGTCTTCATACTCAGCCGAAATTTCCCCGCCCATCTGCTCGGTCAGCACTTTTGCGATAGAGAGCCCGAGTCCGGTCGATTCTGCTGAGGCAGTCTCCACAGTGTAGAAACGGTCAAAGAGACGGCCTGCCTTGATTTCGTCAAGTTGAGATGCATGATTGGCGAATATAATTTCGCCATCTTCACTCAGTGTAATGACAAGATCTCCGTCGCTGTATTTGACCGCATTATTGATAATATTTTCGAAGACACGGGAGAGGGCACTGCGGTTAAGCATCCGGTTTATTTTCTGCTCCGGCATGGTTATTTCAGGCGTGATATGCTTCTGTTTCAGAGAGGCATAAAGGGCCGAGATGCTGTCCTCCAGACAACGGTTGAGGATTACCGGTTCATCAGGGGTTCCGCCTGATACAGTAGTAAATACCGAATAGCGGAACAGTTCTTCCGTGAGCTGGCGCATATTTTCTGTGCGTCCCCGGATAATCTTCAGATAACGGCTGACTGCATCGGACGTTTCCTCCCGGTCGAGAAGATCCAGATAACCGCAGATGGCAGTCAGAGGTGTGCGCAGATCATGGGAAATATTGGTGACTGCATTTTTCAGATCCTTATCACCCTGCTGACAGCGACGACGGTCATCCTGAAGCAGCAGAAGTTCCCTGTTGATGCTGTCGGCCAGTTTTCTCATATGCCGGTCGCGGCTGGAAATATCGATCAGGGTGTTGGTATCTGACCTTACCCGGTCGGCAAAGGCGTCAGCAATTTCGTCTGCTGATTTTTTCAGCAGACAGATCTTGATGATCAGTATGAGAATGATGAGTGTCAGTATGCCGATCAGGCAGCAAAGCCAGAATACCATGTTAAGTCCTCCGTTACAGACAGTCTGCAGCCTTTACTGTTACGTGTAAACTGTCTATTTTATATCTTTCTTCTTAAATACAAACATCCCGACTCCGGTAGATACGATAATGATGCTCGCGGAATAAGCGGCGAGCAGTCCGGGAGACTGCGCCGTTCCGCCGGCCTGTGTGATATTGACTGCCTGACCTGTGGGGATGAAATCGTTGAAAAACTGATATACTTCCCTCTCTGTTCCACGCAGATAGGAGGGATTCGGTACGTCTTCAGCCATCTCAACCTTTCCGGTTTCTGTATTTAATCCAAAACCGGGATAAACTTCAGGCTGGCTCAGCCTGCTCGTGATATAAAGTGAAATAACGAGCAGACAGAAGGCAGTCAGGATATTGATAACGACCGTCAGCGCTTTATTCTGACATAACATCGCAGTAAGGACGCAAAGAGCGGTGAAAGCGATAGACATAAAAAAACTGCATAAAACCAGTATCACGGTGCCTTCCAGAATGCCTGTATCGATTGTATAGAGAGGCAGTCCGGCGACAATTACACCTACAATATAGCTGATGCAGAACCCAAGCCCGGCGGTTGAGCTGACGATAAGGTTAGACAAATAGATGCAAGTCCTTGTGTGTCCGATGATCATTTTGTTGCGTATGGTGCCATCACTGTATTCTGTTCCTACAAAAAGGCTGACAAACGCAGG
>DWWI01000240.1 GCA_019119745.1 Candidatus Mediterraneibacter gallistercoris
ATTCACCTGTGGAAGAATATACGAGACGGCTTCTGGGGGACGCCCGGGGCGGCAGGCTGACCGGACACGGATGCGGAAATGCAGTAAATGAAACCGGAGAAACCGGGAATGCTCCTCTTTTACAGATGGAACATGTGACAAAGATATTTGACGAATGTGAGGGGGTGAGTGATCTTTCTCTTGAGATACGCAGGGGAGAGATCCTCGCGCTTGTAGGAGAGAGCGGGAGCGGCAAGACCACTGCAGCGAGAATCCTGACGGGAATGCTCAGGGAAGACAGTGGTAAGCTTTGGTATCGGGGAAGTGAACTGAGAAGGGACAGGCGTATGGAGGCATTTGCCGGCGCGGTTCAGATGGTTTTTCAGGATCCATATGCATCGCTGAATCCCTGTCTTACTGTGCGTGAGGCACTGGAGGAAGCGCTTGAAGCAGCCAGATACAGAGTAAACGGGACAGACCGCCGCAGGCCGGAAAGACGATCATCACGCCACAGCCGGGAGAATGGGCGGATGGCGGAGAAGATCGACAGGATGCTCCGGCTGACCGGACTTTCCCCGGAAGATGCAGACCGCTATCCCTGTGATTTTTCGGGCGGCCAGCGGCAGCGCATCGGGATTGCCCGCGCCCTGATCGTGGAACCTGAAATCCTTGTGTGTGACGAGGCACTCTCATCGCTGGATGCGACTACCCGGGAGCAGATACTGGAGCTGATCTTCCGGATACAGAGAAAGATCGGTTTCGCATGTCTTTTTATTTCCCATGATATGCACGTGGTTCGAAGGATCAGCGACAGGATCGGTGTCGTGTACGGCGGACGTATTGTGGAGATGGGGGAGACAAAGCGGATCTGTTCTGATCCGTGGCATCCATATACAAAGCAGCTTATCGAGGCCGTACCGGAGCCGGATCCTCTCAGGGCAGCAAAGATTAAGGCAGCTCCGCTGAAAGACGGCGCAGGCATTAATCGGTCCGGCTGTCCGTTTGCAGGCCGGTGCGGCTATGCGTTAGACTGCTGCTGCGAAGAAATTCCCGAAAGCTATTCCTTTGACGGGCGGGAAGTATCATGCTTTCTGTATTCGGAACGTCACAGCGGAAGGAGAAGCAGTGGTTACAGGATGACGTCACAGATTTAAAGCGGCAGTTCACTCAGGCGGTATGAACTGCTGCGGCATAAATTAAAACGAGTAGGAGATAAGACATGAGAAAAAAAATGACGGCAGCATTACTTGCGCTGACACTGCTTTGTACAGGTCTATTGAGCGGCTGTGTCACCGCGGACCCTTCTGATGGATCGGGAGACAAAGGAATTACAGTCGCTATAAGCAGTGATACGGGGACGATGGATCCGGCCGGTTCTATTGCCCTGACATATCTTGCGTATTCGGTAAGTGCTCTGGACGAGCTGCTCACGTATGATGAGAACGGCAAGATCGAGTACAGGGCGGCAGAGAGTTACGAGGTGAATGATGATTCTACGGTCTGGACATTCCATCTGAGAGAAGATGCCCTCTGGTCAGACGGTTCGCCTGTGACGTCTGCCGATTTTATGAATACGATCACACGTGCCCTTGACCCCGCTTCCGGAAGCGGATATGCAAATTATCTGTTCCCCATTGAGAATGCAGAGGCAGTCTATAACGGCGAGGCAGACATGGACTCTCTGGGCGTGGAGACGCCGGACGACCATACTATTGTATTCCATCTGGCGGAACCGTGCGTCTATTTTCTCGATTTGCTGCGGCTTCCGGTCTATACACCGTCCTGCTCGGAATACGCGGATTCTGTAGACAGCGGATGGGACAGAGATCCCGGAACAAGCCTGTCCAACGGGCCCTTCTGCCTTGCGGAATATGTGCCGGATCAGTATTTTGTCCTTGAAAAGAATAAATACTACTGGAATGCGGATGCGATAAATCTGGATACGATCACCTACCGGTTTTTCGATGATACCCAGTCCATGGCGAATGCCTATGAAGCGGGAGAAGTGGATGTGGCGACTGCTCTTTCTTCTACAGTAATGGAAGCGTATGAAGGAACGGACGACCTGTTTGTGACCGATCAGATCGCTACGCGGTACATTTACATGAACCTGAATGTGGAGCCTTTAAATGACGTACGGGTCAGAGAGGCGATTAATCTTGCCATCAACAGAGAGGAGCTCTGCCAGATTGTGGGAAGCGACACAGAGCCTACATACAATCTGGTGGCGAAATATATGAAAGATAAGAACACGGGAGAATATTTTGTGGATGAGGCAGAACAGCCCTTTGAGGAAGATGTGTCAAAGGCGCAGAAACTGCTGGCGGAAGCAGGATATCCGGACGGAGAGGGATTCCCGGAGCTTACTTACAACTATCCCACACTGGAGATGGATTCCGATACAGCACAGGTGATTCAGGAACAGCTGAAAGAGAACCTGAACATTACGATTAATCTTGAGGCACAGGAGCTGCAGGCAAATTATTCTACAAGATATGCGGGAGACTTTGATCTGTGCCGTATGAACTGGACAGCGGACTTCGCAGATCCGTACACTTATCTGTCCATGCTGCTGTCTAACAGCACATATAACTGCAGCGGCATAAATGATCCGGAATATGATTCCATTGTTGCGGCGTCTAATTCCGAGTCAGATCCGGCAAAACGCTCGGAACTGCTCCATCAGGCGGAGCAGCTGGCAGTGGGAGAGCAGTTTTACATTATCCCGCTGTTTGCAATGAAGAGTGTAAATCTTGTAAATCCGGACATCACCGGCATCCGGCAGATCCCGGCAAGCGGGGCTCTGGAATACCGGTATGCGGATATCTGAAATAGCGGAGATAATGGATATGGATGACAAATCAATCGCAAATATGGCAGTACTTGCCGGAGAGATTATGCTGAGAAGCGGAGCAGAGACTTACCGGGTGGAGGATACGATCAAGCATATTCTTGATACTGCCTGCACAGCCGGCGGATCCGCCTCCAGAACAGGCAGATCAGCGGATACCGACGCAGTGAGGACAGAGTCTCTTGTTATGCTGACCGGAATTATTGTTACGATTGAGAGACCGGGGC
>DWWI01000241.1 GCA_019119745.1 Candidatus Mediterraneibacter gallistercoris
GGCCCAGATGGCGGATGACGCCGTTCTCAAGGGCAAGTTCTAATGTCTTTTCAATCTCCATTTCGCTGCCCTCGTGAATCGAACCCATACCAAGTCCGATCACGCTGATCTTCTCCCCGCCGTGAGGGAGCTCTCTGTACTGCATATCTGCCATTTTATATCTCCTCCTGTCAAAAACTGTAACAGCTCAGACTGCGCCATATGCAAAACTGCATTGTTAGTAAAATAATAAGAGCACGCCGGCCCGTATTTTCAACGTCCTGTCATACTCTTATTATTTTAGTCCAATATACTTAAGGTCTCAAATACCTAAAACAAATATTGTGCCATTCCTAAAAGCTATGGCTCTGCCATAATCTTATCATAAATATTATTATGCTTCCTCCAGAGAAAGAGTCAGAGTCACATCTCCGTTTCCAAGTGCCTCTTCCCAGCCGGTCAGGTCATCAATCTTCCCCAGTCTTGTATAGCTCCATGAATTAGAGCCATAGAAGATCACTATCTGATTGCCCTGATACAGCACGATATCTCCGGCATGAGTTGTTGTCTGTCTGTTGCTTGCAGGAAGACTCGTTCCCAGAGATCCTACCTTTTCAAAGCCGGCATAATCGCTCATCTGTACCGTAACCGGCTCCTCCTGCACCATCTCCTCCAGAGCATCCGCTGCTTTATTATTCTCCAGTGTGGCAGTAAAACGGCTGCCGTTCACTTCCACTATTATTTTTCTGCCCATATTATCTTCCTCCTCAAATCCTTCTGCATCATTTCCCGCTGATTCCGATTCCCGCGGCTCACCAGAATCCGCATCCGGGGTCGGATCTGACGATTCTGATTCAGGTGTTTCTGTCTGACTGCTGCCTGCGCAGCCTGACAATACTGCTGTGAAAGTGCAAAAGGAAACCAGCATCACAAGAACAATTTTCCTCATAGAACAGAACCGCCTTTCTGAATAAACCTGTTACATACTTTCTTTCAGAATCTCTTTCACTTCATCCCGGTCAAGAACCTTATATCCGCCTTCCATGATCAGCGTGCCGTCTGCGATACCGTCAAGCATCTCTTCTGTCGCTCCCAGTTCGGAAATATTCATGACAAGCCCAAGTTCTTTCATCCAGTTTTCCATGGCTTTGAGACCTTCTTCTGCGATCTGCTCATCGCTCTTTCCTGCCGGATCCACATCCCATACATTGACAGCAAAGCGTTTGAACTTCGCCAGTCCATATGGCATGATATAACGGTAATAAGGCAGGGAAACCGCTGCCAGCGTCATGCCGTGGGTTGCATTGGTATAAGCACCTACAGACTGCCCGATCATGTGAACCATCCAGTCTGTCGATTTTCCCCGGGAAATTAACGTATTCAACGCCCATGTAGCGGTCCACATGATGTTGCTCCGCGCCTCATAATTCTGCGGATCTTTATTGGCGATCCGGCTGGAATGAAGAAGGGAGCGCATCAGGCCTTCACTGATATAATCACTGGTATTATCGTCCTCTCCGGAGAAGTACTGCTCACAGATATGATTAAAAATATCATAAATTCCTGCTGCCATCTGATAATGAGGCAGTGTCAGCGTATACTTCGGATTCAGGATAGAAAACCGGGGCATGATCTTCTCATCTGCAAATACATGACCGATCTTCAGCTTTGACTCATGGTTTGTGATAACCGCTCCCGCGTTCATCTCTGATCCGGTTCCCACCATCGTCAGAACACATCCCACCGGCAGGGTCTCGCAGTCCGGTTCTTCAAAGCGGAGATAATACTTCTCCCACGGATCCTCCTCACAGTTTACAGAAACCGAGACTGCCTTCGCATAATCGCAGACAGAGCCGCCGCCTACGGCAAGAAGAAGGTCTGCGTGATGATTTCTTGCGATCTCTACGCCTTCATACAGCTTCTCAAGAGTCGGATTCGGCATAACACCGGAAATCTCCGCTACATTTTTCCCATTGTCTTTCAGGATCCGGCATACGTCGTCATAGATCCCGTTCTTTTTGATGGAACCGCCGCCGTAAATCAAAACTACATTGTCTCCGTATTTCGGAAGTTCCGTATTTAAGTAATTCAGTGAATCCTCTCCAAAATAAAGTTTCGTCGGATTACAGTATTCAAAATTTCCAAGCATTTCTGTGTTCTCCTTTCCGATTTGTTTTCTATTTTCTTTTTCTGAGTTTATTGTATAACGGGTAAAATTATATTTCGAATATTTATATCAAATCCATTTCTATAGATATTTTTTATTCATTCTGTCATCAGTAGCACATCCACTTACCTCTAAAAAAATGTACCCATGCAAGAATACAGCCAAATCCCCATCCGAAAAGAGTATTCCACCATATCATATGATATCAAAAAGCTGGAATTCCTTGTAACGCATAGGTTGAAACTGCACGGATTGTCAGAGCGCTTGTAGCTACAAAGGTAGAATACAAATTTTGCGCCGGTTATCACCCGGTCCAATCTGCCCGCACCAATATTCTGTGCAGTATATGTGCTTTGTGTCGTCATCAGCGCATTAGCCGGAAGCGTCATATACGTTTCTACCTTTTGCGCAACAGAATACGACGCATTTATCAAAACAC
>DWWI01000242.1 GCA_019119745.1 Candidatus Mediterraneibacter gallistercoris
ACCGGGAGCAAACCCGTCCTACGGCGCAGAGAAGAACGGACTTCTTGCTTCCCTCAACTCTGTTGCGAAACTGCCGTACGAACAGGCACTTGACGGAATTTCCAATACACAGACTATCAGCCCGGGAGCACTGGGACATGATGATGACGAGCGCAAGAACAATCTTGTACACGTTCTCGACGGATACTTTGATCAGGGTGCACATCACCTGAACGTAAATGTATTCGGTACAGAGAAACTGATCGATGCGATGGAACATCCGGAGAAAGAAGAATATGCAAACTTCACGATCCGTGTATCAGGATATGCTGTTAAGTTCATTGATTTGACAAGAGAGCAGCAGCTTGACGTAATCGCAAGAACATGCCACGATAGAATGTAATATATTCGGGGACGTAGTAAAATTGGATTTCACTACGTCCCCGATTAGGATTTACCCTGTCCCTTTTTCAGAATTGCCCTGTCCCCATTGGAAAGTTGCACAAAAGACAAACGATTGAATCATGTAGTCGGATAATGCTTTTAGTGATTTTTACAGAGGGGACACGATAAAGTTAAGAAAGGGACAGGTCTGTTTTTAATTCGGGACGTAGTCAAACCGGATTTTACTACGTCCCCGAAAGGAGTTATATGAACGGTTATATTCATTCAACTGAAAGTTTCGGCTCAGTCGACGGACCGGGTGTTCGTTTTGTTATTTTCGTTGCGGGATGTCCGATGCGCTGCCAATTCTGCCACAACCCGGATACGTGGAATATGCAGGTGGGAGAGCGGCGGAGCGCAGATGAGCTTCTTGCGCAGGCTCTGCGCTATAAGTCCTACTGGAAAGACGGCGGCGGGATCACGGTAAGCGGCGGTGAGCCTCTTATGCAGATGGATTTTATGATCGAGCTTTTCAGAAAGGCAAAGGAAAAGGGCATCAACACGACGATCGATACGAGCGGTGCACCGTTTACGAGGGAGGAGCCGTTTTTCAGCAAGTTTAACGAGCTGATGAAGTACACGGATCTCCTGCTGGTCGATATCAAGCATATTGATGACGAGCAGCATAAAATTCTGACAGGCCGTACTAATCATAATATCCTGGATATGGCGCGTTATCTGTCTGACATCGGGAAACCGGTGTGGATCCGGCATGTTCTTGTACCCCAGAGAAATGACAAAGATGAATATCTTGAGAAATTATATGATTTCATTAGTACATTAAAAAATGTACTAAAGGTAGAAGTTCTTCCCTATCATACATTTGGAGAATATAAGTGGAAAGAACTTGGATATGAGTACCCTCTGGCAGGAATCGAGCCGCCCACGAAAGAACGAATCGAAAACGCAAACAGGATACTGCATACAGGACAATGAGATTAAGGACAGGACCATAAAAGATTGGTCCTGTCCTTTTCCGTTTAGGAGACTGCCTTATTTTAGAAAAATGAGCGCCAGCATGCAGACGCATGCTTCTGTCACCGGAACTGCCATCCAGATGCCTGTAAGTCCGAAAAGTACTGACATAAGCCAGGCAACCGGGATAATAAGAACGAATCCCCGGAGGATGGAAACAACGAAAGCCTGTTTCGGCCGGTCGACGGAACTTAAAAATGCAGCAGCCACAATATTGATGCCTGAGAAGAACAGGCTGATAAAATATATCCGCATTCCGTTTGACGCAATTTTGGTCAGGACAGGATCATGTTCGCGGTTAAACAGCTCTGCGAGCGGCACCGCAAACACAGCGATCAGCAAATAGGAGACCAGGGCGAAGATCAGGGAACAGGTCAGCGCATATCTGCGGAGATCTTTTCGCTGCCGTTCCCCGTTTTTCCCTGCATACCGGCTCACGATCGGCTGGACGCCCTGCCCGATTCCTGTGTATATGGATACAAGTACAAGAGCGATATTGGCCAGAATACCGTATGCCGCCACGCCTGTATTTCCGTTTAATCCCAGGATCAGGTAGTTAAATACGATGATCACGACGCCGGATGATAATTCTGTGATCAGAGAAGAAACTCCCAGTGTGCAGATATCTCTCCAGCGGATAAGCGAAGGCTTTGTCCGTACAGGCCGGAAATGATTCCTTTTCTTTATAAAATACACGGACATGATCAGCATGCTTATGACGGGGGCGGTTGCAGTCGCAAGAGCGGCGCCGGTCATTCCCATTCCCAGCGGATAGATGAAAACATAATCCAGGACAATGTTTGTAAGGCTTCCGATGATCATTCCGGTCATGGAAAGACGAGGCGCACCGTCATTGCGCACGAAACTGAGCAGCAGATTATTTCCAAGAAACAGCGGAGAAAACATTAGCAGGATACGGATGTAGTCGGTCGCATAACCGATTGTATCGATATCCGCACCGAGAATCGTGGCAATCTTGTCTGAAAACAGTATCCCGGACGAGGAAAAAATCACAGCAGCGAATACCATGAGATACAATGCATGAGTAAAGATTGTGCGATGCAGTGTTCCCTCAGGTTTTGCTGATGAGATCGTATATCTTGAAGCGGCGCCCATACCGATCATTAAGCCTGTGCCGTTCATCAGGCTGTATGCGGGAAGTACAAGATTCAGTGCTGCGAGAGCATCGGAACCGATCCCTCTTGCAATGAAAAATGTGTCGGCAAGGATGTAGCATGAATAACCGATCATGCCGAGAACGTTTGCCGATACATATTTCAGAAAGAGAGAAAAGACAGAAGGGTTTGCTTCTCCTGATGGATTCAAATTGTTATTTATTTTATTGGATGATACAGTCATGATTTTTCTCCATGAGATAATAAAAATTTTACCTGTTCTGTTTCAGATAATTCGGACAATATGATGCGTGGCTATGTTACCATAGAATGGCGGGAGATTCAATCGCTTTCCCGTTTCTCTCTTTGACTTAATCTGTGTTCTGCGGTATGATAAATAAGATTTCAAGAGAGGAGTATAACGATGAACAAGAAAGAAATACTTGAGATCCGCAAGCAGTTCACGCCTGCTAACTGCGCGATCACCAGGATTTGCGGGTGCTATGTGGATCATGAAAAGAATAAAAAGCTGGAGTCGAAAGACGCATTCCTTTCTCTTCCTGAGGAGGAAGCTTTTAAATATTTCGATATCTTTAAGAAAACACTTTCATGAACTGTAGGAAAGAACATGCTGAACATGGAGTTCCCGATTGATGCGGAGATGCCCGGCGGAACACAGGAGTTCCTGCTGAAATTGCGCAACAGTAAGCTGGAAGACGATATGCTTCTGGAGGAATTCTATGACAAAGTAATCGCTACATATGAGTATGCGGAGAATTATTATATTATCCTGATCCATGCGATGTATGATATCCCGGGGAAAACTTCAGATGATCTGGAGATGTTTGACGCATCGGACGAGGTGTACGAGTATCTGCTCATGAGTATCTGCCCGGTATCTCTGTCTAAAGCAGGGCTATGCTATAACGCAGAAGACAACCGAATAGAGGACCGGATCAGAGACTGGATTGTGGACATGCCGGACAAAGGATTCCTGTTTCCGGCATTCAATGACCGGAGTACAGATCTTCACAGTATGCTCTACTACACAAAGAAATCATCGGATCTGCAGCCGGAGTTGATCGATCAGCTTCTCGGCGCCAAGATGCCGATGTCTGCCGACGATCAGAAAGAGTCGTTTCAGATGATTATTGAAGATACACTTGGCGAGGATGGAGATTACGAGACTGTCCGTAATATCCATGAGACATTAAATGATCTGATCGAAGAGCATAAGGAAGAGCCTGAACCGCTTGCCCTGGACAAGACGGAGATGAAGAAAGTCTTCGAACAGAGCGGCGTGGATGCAGAAAAGATGGAAAATTTTGACCGTAATTTTGAGGAAAATGCGGGAGAAAAGGCAACGCTTCTGGCATCCAATATCACAGAGACAAAGAAATTTAATATCGAGACGCCGGATGTAGTAATCAAGGTTAATCCTGACCGTGCGGATCTGATCGAAACAAGGATCATAGACGGACGCCAGTGCCTTGTGATCCCGGTGGACGATCATATTGAAGTGAACGGGATCAATGTAAGGACGATCAGCCGGAAGAGTAACCCGGCAGTTGAAGACGTATCCGGCCTTACAGAAGAATATTAAATAAAAATACCGAAGAGACAGGGGAAATAATTCTACATTTAGAAAGCCCCCGCTTCTTCGGTATTTTCTTGCTGGACGGATAGGGAGTGCGGTCATTCAGAGGTGATGCTGTCTGAATGCATGTAGAACTACATCTGAGTTTTGCCGTCGCCCAAGATAACTTCCATCCCTACTTTCTGGGGCTTCAGGCCGCATTTTTCGTAGAATTTCATCGCGCTCTCATTGCAGCTCCATACATTCAGTGTCACATTATAACACCTCTGTTCTCTCGCGAAATCAAGGACGGCTTCATAGATCGTCTTACCGATATGCATGCCGCGTTTTGTCTCGTCCACACAGAGATCATCGATGTACAGAGTCTTAATGTCGGTCAATATATTATCATTTAAATGCTGCTGGAAAATACAGAATGCATACCCCTGCAGACAGTCGTTTTCATCTACGGCGGCAAAGATAGGACGTTGTTTATCATGCAGGATTTCCTTTAACTGGTCATCCGTATATTTCCTCTGCCCGTATTTAAACAGATCAGGGCGTCCTTTGTGATGCACAAG
>DWWI01000243.1 GCA_019119745.1 Candidatus Mediterraneibacter gallistercoris
GACTTATAAAAGAGTCCCCGCTTGCTTCTTAGCGTATCTCAACAAAATCAACCCTGTTTCAAATGGCTATTTTTCAATAGCTTATTTAAGTGCGCCATTTTTCGGCTGTTCTCTACTTTCTTTCACACTAATAACCTCCTGACTTTTAAGTAAATAATCTCTGCGGCACATGCAGCGGCAGTTTCGCACACGGCTGCAATACAGTAATAGAGCACCCGCGCTGTCTCCATGCCCAGCAATATCTGAAACGGCAGGACGTATGGAAACAAAGAGACGATAAAATTATTCTCAGGGAGTATGGTAGCCATAAAGATACATAAAATTCCGATTCCGAGTGCGGTCCACATATTCCGGCATGCTGATGCGGTCACGAGTGCGATCGCGGCTGACGGAAGTGTGAGGAGCAGTGTAAATCCGAGAGTCTGCAGTATTGCCATGAGTTCTTCTTTTCCGGCGTCCAGCCAGTGCCATCCGCAGAAACACAGAGAGGCGGTCTCGAAGAGAATTATCATGAGGAAAAACGGCAGGAGTATCCCGCATTTCCCGATAAAAAGCCCTGACTCCCGGACAGGGAGCGACTGCATCTTCTGAAGCGCATTATCCGCATATTCGATGTGGTACAGGATGCAGGCTCCGGCTGTGATGAGCAGGAGATTCAGCATAGAAATCATCTGCAGATTGGCGCCTGCGAGGACTGAGGCGGGCGAGCCTGCCATAGTGGTAAAAGTATCCGGACGCGCGGCCGTATTGATGACCGGAAGTGCCGCTGCTATGATACCGCCTGCGAAAAATGCAGCCGTCAGGCCGGTCCGTCTGATTTTCTTACATTCTAATCGTAAACTCATTTCACACCACCCCGTCTTATATTGTCTTCCTCGATCAGGGCGAGGAACATATCTTCCAGATTATCATCGGGATACCCCTCAAAAGCTGCTTTTTCTTTCAGTTCTTCCAGCGTTCCCTCAAAGAGCAGATGTCCATGGTTTAATACGCCGATGTGGTCTGCCATCAGTTCGATTTCTGAGAGAAGATGGGAGGAGACGAATACTGTGCAGTCAAATTTGTCCGGCAGGGAGCGGATCAGTGTGCGGATCTCGTGGATGCCCACCGGATCGAGTCCGTTTGTAGGTTCATCGAGGATCAGGATAGGAGGTCTGCCGAGAAGGGCTCCTGCAAGTCCGAGACGCTGCTTCATGCCAAGGGAATATTTGCGGGCAAGGCGTTTCTTATAAAGGGTGAGATCTACAAGCTCCAGTGCGTCGTCTACAGCGGACTTCGGCAGCTTTAAGATCCGGCGGATAATGTCCAGATTCTCCTCGCCGGTAAGGTTTCCGTAGAAAGCGGGTGCCTCGATAAAGGAGCCGATTTCCCTCAGGATTTTTACACGGTTGTGGGGATAGCTCATTTTATCGATGACAAATGCACCGCTGCTCGGGCGGGTGAGCCCGAGGAACATTTTCATAGTCGTTGACTTACCTGCGCCGTTCGGCCCGACGAAGCCGTACACAGATCCTTTCGGAACGTGCAGGTTCAGATTCGATACGGCGGTAAAGTCACCGTAGGATTTGGTCAGGTTCCTTGTCTGGATTATATTCATATTACACATCTCCTTTTTGCGGCAGCGCAGCTTTGTTAATAGGGCGGCTGGACTGTCGTCATTTCCTTTATTCATTTGGCGGCGGGTTCCCCGTCGCTGTATCTTTATCATATATGGAGAACCTTACGCCAATCTTCTCCCTGCCTTACATTTACCTTACATTTTCCGCGCAGAATACAAAATGCAGGACCGCTGTGCTACAATATCTCTGGCGGCGGATATGTGCTGCAGCCTGAAAGTGGCAAAGCTCTGAATGGGGAATGGTGACACAGAGATGCTTTGTCGGAAAGGGAGGGGAATGTCTATGTTATCAGATTATATAAAGAGAAAACGGATCCTGCTGGTGGATGATGAGCCGGATCTGCTGGATATGGTTGTAAGTATATTGCGAGAAGACGGATATGAGAATATCCGGACCGCGCAGAGTGTGGCAGAAGCGCTGAAAACGGCGGATGAATTTGAGCCTGAGCTGGCCGTTCTCGATGTAATGCTCCCGGATGGCGATGGCTTCGGACTGATGGAAAAGCTGAAAGAAAAAGGGGATTATCCGATGCTTTTCCTGACAGCCCGGGGTGAGGATGAAGACAAGTTCCGGGGGTTCGGGCTTGGGGCGGACGACTACATGGTAAAACCGTTTCTCCCCAAAGAACTGCTTTTCCGTATTGCTGCGATTCTCCGGAGGAGTTATAAAGAGGAAAATCCGCTTGTGAAACTGAGCGGCTGTGAGATCGATCTGGAACGGGCGGAAGTGATAAAGGGCGGAGAGCATATCCCGCTGACAGCAAAGGAATTTGCTCTCCTGTCTGCTTTGTATCGCAATGCAGGGAGGATCGTGACCATTGACGCCCTCTGTGAAGCGGCGTGGGGCGACAATCCTTACGGGTATGAGAATTCTCTCATGGCCCATATCCGGCGTATCCGGGAGAAGATTGAGGAAAATCCGTCAAAGCCGGTTTCGCTGGTAACGGTAAAAGGGCTGGGCTATAAACTGATCGTAGAGCGATAACCCGGGATTGACCACAAGGACTGAACAGAGAAAGGAAATGACAGACTATGAAAAGTATACCGAAACTGATCCGGAGATTTGTCCTGATCCTGCTTCTGAGTATTTTTCTCTTTCTGGCGCTTAATGTCGGTTTTCTGATCTTTTATACGGTCGGGCATTCTACGAACAGGGGACCGTGGACGACTGCGCAGGAGACGGCGGACTCTATGGAAGAGACAGAGACGGGATATGTTATGCCCGAAGAGATGCAGACAGAGCTGGAAAGCGAAAATATCTGGGCCGTCTATATAGATAACAGCACGTTAAAGGCGCTGTGGCATTCGGATTATCTGCCGGACACGGTGCCGCTCGTCTATACGGCTTCGGAAATTGCGTCGATTACCCGGGGATATATTGATGATTGTCCCATATTTACCGGGGCGGGAGAAGACGGACTGATGATCCTCGGGTATCCGCAAAAGAGTTTCTGGAAACACATGTACCCGAGCTGGGATTACCAGATGATCGAGAGCGCGCCAAAGACTGTGCTTACGGTTCTTGCGGCAAATATCGTGCTCGTACTTCTGATCTATATCGGGGCAAACACCGGGCTGCTGCGCTCGGTGCGCCCGATCGTGGAGGGCATCCAAAAACTGCCGGAAGGAGAACCGGTCAGTTTAAAAGAAAAAGGCACACTCTCGGAGCTGGCATTTCATCTGAATAAAACTTCAGAAATGCTGCAGTCGCAGAAATATCAGCTCAGGAGGAAAGACGCCGCCCGCGCCAACTGGATCGCCGGCGTATCCCACGATATCCGCACGCCCCTATCTATGGTCATGGGATATGCGGCGCAGCTCGGGGATTCCGAATATCTGCGGAAAGAGGATAGAAAGAAAGCGTCTGCCATTGTCCGCCAGAGCCGCAGGATCAAGAATCTCATCAATGACCTGAATCTGGCGTCTAAGATGGAGTACAATATGCAGCCTGTTGTCAGGGAAGAGATCAATGCAGTCGCTCTTGTCCGGCAGGCAGCGGTAGATTTTATAAACATGGATGTGGACGGAAGATATCCCATTGAATGGGAGACTGACGAGAAACTTATGGTCTGTCCGATCTGTGCGGATAAAGAACTTATAAAGCGGGCGGTCTCGAACCTGATCCAGAACAGTATGAACCATAATGAAGACGGATGCACGGTTTATATATCGGTGTCTGTCTCACAGCCAGGATGCTCGGCAGAGAAAGCTGCGGAAGGAGAGCGGGGGAAAGGAAAAATGCCACGGACAGAGAAAGCTGCGGAAAGAATAAATGGATATTGCGTGATCTCTGTTGAGGATGACGGGACGGGCGCTTCCGATGAAGAAATCGAAAAGCTGAATCATGCGCCTCACTACATGGTGTGCGATACAAATACAAGGGAGCAGCGACACGGTCTGGGTCTGCTGATCGTAAAGCAGATTGCGGAATCCCATGGAGGAAGAGTGGAGATCGGAAGAAGCAAATATGGAGGATTTGGAGTGGAAATTATGCTGCCGCTTGCTATAGAGAATAGAAAAGAGTAAGAGGACTTGTTTATAGACTGACAGACCGGGGATCGACAATACCCGGTCTGTTTTCGACATAGAAGAGCGTCTGTATTGTAATAGAAGCGCACGATGATCCAGAAGATTAATCAGGTACAGGCCCAATCCCTGTAATGCCGGCTGCGAAAAACAGCCCCAAAAAGATGATCAGAATTAACAGCATCACGAAGGCGAATACGAAAGTCTGCCCGCTGGATCTCCCTGTTATCTTGCGCCATATCCCGCATCCCAGAAGAACAATAAAGCCACATAGGCAGAGCAGAGGAAAAACCACACCAATAATAGTAAAAATAATCGTATCCGTCTGCCACTGCATAGTGTCGAAGTATAAAATAATGATTAAGGTAATAGCCGTGACAGCTAAAATTTTAAATGCATTTCTACGCTCCTTCTTCTGTTGCATCCTTGCAAGGTGTAGAGCATCAGTAACAACTTCGGCAGCTTCTTCGTTTGTAAATTCGCGCTTAACACTCTTTTCTGATTTCATAAGTTCAAGGACGCTGATGTCTAAAGCGTCTGCCAGTGATTCAATCGTATTTATATCTGGAAATCCTATCCCTCTTTCCCAGCGGCTGACAGCTTTGTCGGTAACCTGAAGTTTTTTTGCCAGATCCGCCTGCGTCATATTTTTTTCTTTTCGACAAGAGGCTATAAAAGCCCCGAGTTTTTGTGCGTCCATAATTCACCTCCTGTCGGTAAAGTAACATGATTTCATAAATTTTACAATCGACGTATCGTTTACCCGATAATCCGGACAATCCAGTCACTTGACACAGAAACAAAAAAGGAACAGAATAAAGAACAGAATTTCTACGTTTAAAGTTTTAGATAAAAGGAGTCTTATACTATGGACAATCTGATCTTCAGCCTGAATGCCACTGTTCCCATTTTCCTTCTGATGATACTGGGATTTATCTTAAATAAACTCGGCCTGATCGACGATGTATTTGCATCAAAAATGAATAAATTCGTATTCCTCGTTCCGCTGCCGGTCCTGCTGTTTGAGGATCTCTCGACAGTGGATTTCTCTCAGGTATGGAACCTGAAATTCGTTCTGTTCTGTTTTGCCGTTACACTGATATCTATTATTATTGCGGCGCTGGTGTCCTTCTTATGGAGGGACAAGAGCATACAGGGAGAATTTATTCAGGCGTCGTACCGGAGCAGCGCGGCGCTTCTGGGGATTGCATTTATCCAGAATATATACGGGGATGCGGGGATGGCCCCGCTTATGATCATCGGAAGCGTGCCGCTGTATAATGTCATGGCGGTTGTTGTACTCTCATTCTTTAAGCCGGAGAGAAAGAAGCTGGACAAGGAAGTGTGGATGACAACGCTCAAAGGAATCATTACAAATCCGATCATTCTCGGTATCGTGGCGGGGCTTGTCTGGTCAGCCCTCAAGCTGCCTATGCCGTCCATTCTGGAGAAGACGGTATCGGATATCGGGGCGACGGCTACGCCCCTCGGGCTGATGGCGATGGGCGCAAGCTTCGACCTGAAGAAGGCCTTCGGAAAAGTAAAGCCGGCAGCGACAGCATCTGTTATGAAGCTGGTGCTGTTTGCCGCTTTGTTCCTGCCGCTGGCCGTGTGGATGGGGTTCCGCAGGGAAGAACTGGTGGCAATCCTAGTCATGCTCAGCTCGGCGACGACAGTAAGCTGCTATGTAATGGCACGCAATATGGGACATGAAGGCGTGCTGACTTCCAGTGTGGTCATGCTGACGACACTGTTCAGCGCCTTTACACTGACGGGATGGCTGTACATACTGCGGAGTCTGGGAATGGTGTAAAATCTTCCTTTTTTCCTGTAGTTTCCAGTGCTTTTTCAGCCTCCGCATGTTGACAATTTTCTGTTCGGATTAGTATACTCTTGCCGTGAAATTATTCAACAGACCGGCGCCGGAGAATGATTTCAAAATATGATAAAAACAGGAGAATATTATGAAGAGAAAAATTGTAGCTGCAATGATATGTGCGGCTATGGTGACAGGCACAGTGCCCGGAATGGCTCTGGCGGCAGAAAATCTTACAGATATACAGACAGTACAGACAGCAGAAGAAATATCGGACGAAGAAAAGACCGGTGAAATAGCCGGAGAAGATGAATTACAGGATACAGATGAGATACCTGAAATAGTGCAGAATACAGACGGAATGTCGGAAAACCGGGATACAGAGGGGGCAGAAGACCCGGAGGATGCCGGTGGGTTAAGCCATGAACAGTTGAATGAGGAACCGGGTATCCCTGAACAGAACAGTAAAGTTGAAATAAATACGGCGGAAAACAAGCCGGGTATAACTGACCGGGCGGATGCCGTCATTGACACACAGGAAGAGCTTGAGGCGGCGATCGCTCAGGGCGGCGAGATAGATCTGGGAGATCAGAGGATAGAACTTACCAGTGCGCTTTCTATAAATAATGATGTAGTGATCAAAGGCGGAACGCTTGCAGGAACTGACAGCGTGAGCGGGAACCTTGTCACATTGATGGGAAACAGGATTACTCTCGATAATGTGAAAATACAGACGTCGGCAGGGAATAAGTCGGCGCTGCATGTGTACGGCACAAATCTGACTGTGAACGGGCTTACCATTGACCACAGCAATGCGGCCGGCGGAGCGCCGGTGATTATAAACAACGGTGCAGCGGCAGATTTTAACGGAACGGTGAACCTGACATTGGGAAGTAATTCGTGGTACGGAATCAACGTGGACAATGCAGCGGCTGATTTTTCAGATGCGGTATTGAATGCGACACCGGTTACAGCCACCCAGTCCGTGGTCTGTCTTGAGGGCGGCGCTTCTGCATCCGGGGTTGCGCTTACGGTTGTTGTGACGGAAAATGACGGCGGCGCAAACCACCGGCAGACAGCTTATGTGGCGGATTCCAATCTTTCACAGTTTATCCAGGCAAAAACAGCAGCAGGCGCCGATATCTCTCTTATTGAATTGAATAAGGATGTTACGCTCACTGCTCCGTTATTTTTAAGCGAGGCAATGACCGTGAGAAGTGCTTCGGGAAGTTATAGGATCAATGGCTCTGATGCAATGGGGGCCGAGAACGTGGTGACGATCACATCCGACGGAGTAATGCTCGACGGCATTGGAATCAGGACGGCGCCGGCAAATAAGTCGGCACTCCATGTATATAAAGCCTCTGCGTCACTTAGAAATGTAACTCTGGATAATCAGGAGACCGCAGGCGGGGCAGCCATGATCGTCAATGGTTCAACAGTGAGAGTGGAGGGAACGCTTAATCTTCTCCTCGGTGAGAATTCATGGGGCGGCATCAATGTAGATCCTACAAACGGTGCGGCAGGTGTTACCTTTACAGATGGTTCCAAGGTCACCGCGGCAGGAAGTGACCAGAATGTCATCTATATTGACGATGGAGACGATGCAGATCAGGTGACTATCACAGGTGCGGAGGAAGCAGGGCTTGAACAGGACGCCGAGGGAAATTATATCGTTGCAGGACAGGATACTGATCCGGAACCGGAGCAGCCGGCGGGTGAAGAAGATGCCGGGGACTCTGACGAGGAAAAGCCATCTGCAGAAGATAACAGCCCGGAGAATGAAGAGAAGCCAGAGAATAACGGAACGGGAACAGACGGCACAGCCGGCGGGGATAAAGAGGAGTCCGGCAGGACTGACGCGGAAAATATTCGCAAAGCTCCCCAGACCGGGGATAGCAGCACCGGACTTTATATAGCGCTGACAGCACTTCTCGGATCGGGAACAATGGCAGGGACTGTTCTGAAAAGAAGAAGGAAGACAACAAAATAATAATGGAAATGATACAAGGCGTATCTGAGGTATTATGTACCGTCAGATACGCCTTGTATGATATTAGCCCTGATTATTTCAGTTTCGAGATATAATCCCATGCTTCGGGATCAAATTCTCTGTCCTTATAATAGTATTTTTTGTCATCTTCGGTAATCTGTTTGATCACCCTGCACGGATTTCCCACGGCTACGACCCAGTCCGGAATATCCTTTGTCACCACGCTCCCCGCGCCGATGACGGTATTGCTTCCGATGTGAACGCCGGGCATGATGACCGTGTTGCCGCCGATCCATACATTATCACCGATAGTCACGCTGATGCCGTACTCATACATAGAGTTGCGTGAGACGGGATGGAGCGGATGCCCTGCTGTATAGATGGCCACATTGGGGGCCATCTGGCAGTTGTCGCCGATCTTTACCTTCGCCACATCAATGATCGTACAGTTATAGTTTGCAAAGAAATTTTTGCCTACTTCGATGTGGGAGCCGTAGTCACAGTAAAACGGCGGATTGATAAAAGCCCCGTCCGATTTCCCGAGAAGCTCTTTGACAATTTTACCGATCTCGTCAAAATCGGAACGGTCCACCGTGTTCAGCCGCTGCAGGATCCTGCGGCATACTTTCTGTTCTTCCATTACAGACTCGTCGGAGATGTATGCCATCTCCCGGTCTCTTCTTTCAATATTATCCATTTTTTCCTCCTTTTTGGATATGGGGACGTAGTAAAACCCGGTTTTACTACGTCCCCATATCCGTTTTCGGTTATTTTAATACCCGGCAGTTTTTCTCCATATCGTAATCCTTATGTACTCCGTCATCATCATAGAGTACATATTCGGCTCCTTCATATCCGATCAGCCGGATCGTATCCATATCGATTTCATCTACGTATTCTGCTGCATCAGCGACCGGGATGCATCTGCCGGAGCGGATAAAGAGCGGCACTTCGTTGAGTGCGATGTCCACGTAGTGGATGCCTTTTCCGAGTACTTCTTCCGAGATGCTTCCATCGGGCAGGAATTTGACGAACTTCATCTCTTCCGGCAGGTAAACATATCTGCCTTTCGCATTCTGCTCGTATACCGGCGCGATCATGATCTCATTGCCCAGCATGAGCTGATCCTCGATGCGGCGCGCCATTTTGTCGTCCGGGTATACGAAAGCCAGCGGTTTGAAATACATATCGTCTGTTAAGGCTGCTTTCATGTATTCGCTGTACAGGTAGGGCAGCAGGCGGTATCTGACGCCGACCACGTGACGGAAGTCTTCCGTATTTTCAAACTGGTAGCATTCCTGCTCTCTTGTACCCAGTGCAGTGTGATTTCTCATGAGCGGAGTGAATACGCCCAGCGCGAGGAAACGGAGCAGAAGATCTCTCGTCGTATCGGAACCGAATCCGCCAAGGTCAGCCCCTGCATAAAGGAAACCGCACATATTGAGGGACGGCATCATTTTTAGGTTGAGCAGGATATGTGACCACCAGGAACGGTTGTCGCCTGTCCAGATGCCGCCGTAACGGTGCATCCCGATGTAGGAAGAGCGGGAGAACATCAGGAAACGTTTGGCCGGATCAATGCGCTCAAATGCCTCTCCCGCAGCTCTCGTCATGTTGAATCCGAACAGGTTGTGCACCTTGTCATGACGGATCATCTGTCCGTTTACATTATGGTAGAATCTCTGATAATCCTCCTGACTGTTTGCGAGGCTTCCCAGCTTGTCGCCGAGCTGCCATACGCCGACGTCCTCTTTTGCTTCCTCTGCCTTTTCGCTTCCGTCCCAGTTGCTTGTTCCGGTATCTGCGAATTGCCGCGCCAGCTCTCTTGCTTCTTCAAGTCCTTCTTTTGAGTAGAAGATGGCAGGCTCGTTCATATCGTTCCAGAAACCTTCGATGCCCTGATCTGTGAGAAAACGGTATTTGTCTCCAAACCATTTCCTTGCCTCGGGATTCAGCACGTCCGGAAAATGAGTATCTCCCGGCCAGACTGCCGCCACAAAGTCGCTTCCGTCCTTTCTCTGGCAGAAGTAGCGGTTTTTTACTCCTTCTTCGTAGACATCGTATCCGTCCTCAATCTTTACGCCTGCGTCGATGATCGGAACGAGGCGGATATGCTGATCTTTCATTTCCTGGACAAATGCAGGAAAATCTTTGAAACCATCGTTCACGGTAAAGTCTTTGTAGGAATCCATGTAATCGATATCCATATAGATCATATCCAGCGGAATATGGTTCTCGCGGTAGCCCTGTGCGACCTTTTCAAAATCTTCTTTTATCTTGTAGCCCCAGCGGCTCTGACCGTAGCCGAATGCGAATTTCGGCGGGATATAGCTGTGGCCGATCATGCCGCGGAACTGTTTTACGATATCGTACGGAGAGTCCCCGTCGATGACGTACAGTGCAAGGTCTGCGTCCGCGCAGGAGACTTTCAGCGTGTCCATGCGGGTATAGCCGATGTCAAATGTGAGCTTTGACGGATAGTCAAAGAAGAGTCCGAAACTTTTCTCTCCGGCAATGATGATGAAGTTGTGTGCGCCGTACAGAGAACGTTTGTCTTCTGTGTGGTTCGGATCGTCCGTGCAGTCGCTGATATAGCAGTAGCCGCGTTTGTTGATTCCGCGGTTGGCCTCGCCCAGCCCGTAGACGATGTCATCCTCGTCCATAATATAAGTGAAAGAAAAAACGTCCTGCGTGTCGATGACGCCGTATGCAGGTGTGCCGTCTGTCTGTGCGATGTCAGTCACGACAGCCTCCGTCTCAAAAGGTGTTCCATAGATGTATTTGCGGATCATGTCATTTCCTCCTTTGATCTTATGAATCGTAACAGTTCAGCCCGCGCCATTCGCAAAACCGCACTGCGTGCTTACTGCGGCTGCTGCCGCTGTTTTGCTCATATACTGGCGCTCAGCTCATCTGTTTATCAGGAGCCGGATTTTTATGCAAGCATAAATCCGTCTTCTGATAATCAGATGACTGAACTGTTAGTATACATTGTATTATAATGCCTGGGGCAGAATAAGACTTGCAGTATTCTGCAAAGTTATAACATAAAAATGCTTTTTCAACTGACGTCTAACTGGCGCGGCGTATTGATTTACTCTCTTCCGTATACTAGAATCTAATTAAGACCCGAGAACAGACGAGGAGTGATATATATGAAACAGCTGTATACCAGATGGGGAAGAGAACTTGATCCGCAGAATGTCCTTCCGGAGTATCCCCGCCCGCTGCTGAAGCGCGGCAGTTACATCAATCTGAACGGATACTGGGATTATGCATTTACAAAAGATTTTAAAAAGCCGGATCAGTATGACGGGCAGATCCTTGTCCCGTTTTCGCCGGAGGCAGTGCTCTCCGGCGTATCCCGGCAGCTGCAGCCGGACGAGTATCTATGGTACCGGCGAACATTTACGCTTGAAAAATGGGACGGCAGGCAGGACGGCAGACGTCTGATTCTGCATTTCGGGGCAGTAGATCAGGCATGTGCTGTCTATGTAAACGGCCGGAAAGCGGCCCGGCATACGGGAGGATACCTGCCTTTTGAGGCGGATATCACTGCGCTGGTCCGTGACGGCGGGAATGAACTGACCGTTGTGGTAAAGGACCTGAGCGATACTTCTTACCATGCCAGAGGCAAACAGCGTCTGGAACGGGGAGGCATGTTTTATACTGCCCAGAGCGGGATATGGCAGACTGTCTGGATGGAGATAGTGCCGGAAAATTATATTACGAGCATCGAGGCCGAACCTGATCTTGAGAAAAGGGCAGTGTGGATCCGGGTTTCAGTGGCGGGAAGCTGCGAAAATGGGACAACGGAGAGTAAAATATGTGGAAAACGGGCGGCAGACTGTCAGACAGGACAGCCGGTGACGATACAGATCCGGTATCCGGGTCTGTATATGGACAGGAACGATAGAGCAGAAGTCCCGGATATAAATCCGGCGGCAAATCAGCAGATGTGCAGCATTTCCGGCATTACAGGTGACTGGATTGGGATTCCGGTTCCGGATATCAGGCCATGGACATGCGAGACGCCGTATCTTTACTTTTTTACGGTGACGATGGGAGAAGACCGGGCGGAGAGTTATTTTGCCATGAGGAAGTTCTCGATCGAGAAGGATGAAAAGGGAATCCCGCGCATCTGCCTGAACGGGAAAGAACAATTCCAGAACGGCGTTCTGGATCAGGGGTACTGGCCGGACGGTCTGTACACGGCACCGTCGGATGAGGCAATGATCTTCGACATTACAGAAATGAAAAAGAGCGGATTTAACATGGTGCGAAAGCACATCAAGATCGAACCGCAGCGGTGGTACTGGCACTGTGACCGGCTGGGGCTGGCAGTGTGGCAGGATATGGTAAACGGCGGAGAAGCCTACAGGTACTGGTTTGTAACGTATCTGGCCACGGTGATGTCATGGCGGGGCATTACGATAAAGGATGATCATCCGTGGCTGCTTGCAAGAAGAGACAAGGCTGGAAGGGCGGAGTTTGTCCGTGAGATGAAAGAGACGATCCGTCTTCTGAAAGGCCATCCGAGCATCTGCACATGGGTGATCTTTAATGAGGGCTGGGGACAGTTTAAGACAGAAGAACTTACCCGGATAGCAAAGGAAGAAGATCCGGCAAGGATTATCGATGCGGCAAGCGGCTGGTTTGATCAGGGATGCGGCGACCTGCAGAGTGTCCATAATTATTTCTTCAAATTAAAAGTACATCCCGAGAAAGAGCGCGCCGCTGTGCTCTCCGAGATCGGCGGGCATACTTACCGGGAGTCCGGGCACAGTGCATGTGAAGAGCTGTACGGTTACGGGGCATGCAAAGATAGGGAAGCCCTGGGGAAAGCGTACCGGGAGCTGATGGGAAAAGTGCAGGCGCTCATCCCGCAGGGGCTGTGTGCCAGCGTATATACCCAGTGGACGGATATTGAGGAAGAAATCAACGGGGTATATACATGGGACCGGGAAATCAAAAAAATCATCTGATTTTTGTCTGTTTTGAGAGTGTGGCCGGATTACTGTACCAGCGTCCAGATCCAGTAGATAAATCCCAGTATCCAGCTTGTAAAGATACCATAGAGGATCACGGGACCGGCGATGGTGAAGATCTTGCAGCCGATACCGAACACCTGCCCCTCTTTCTTATATTCAATGGCGGGGGCTGCCACCGAGTTGGCGAATCCGGTGATGGGGACGAGTGCTCCTGCGCCGCCCCATTTCGCCAGGCGGGGATAGATTCCGGTCCCGGTGAGCAGTACACTGATCAGGACGAGCATCAGGGAAGTCCAGCTGCTGCACTCATCGGTGGCCAGGGAACGGAACTCACAGTAGTGATAAATGATCTGCCCGAGTGTGCAGATTGCCCCGCCCAGCAGAAACGCCTTGAACATGTTCAGCCAGACATTGTGTCGGGGTGTTTTTTCATTGACATATTTTTCGTATTCTTTTTCTTTCTTTAATTGCTGTATCTTGTCCATAGGAAGATCTCCTTTACTGCCGGTTTCAGCCGGCGTTTCTTATATCGTGCCTTACTTAGTATTCGGATTTCTTATTCCGAATATACATATAAAATGTTCAGCGGTCCTGTTATGTAAGAAAAATGTGCATATTTTACAGAGCAGTGCAGATAATATTGGTAAACCAAATCGAATCAGAGAAATGAGGTTATCAGTATGAACCGGATAATAAAAGGAAAACAGAGCCTGCTCTTCGAAAATGCGCCCTATATCGTAAGTGCCGCGTCCGTGACAGGCAGTAAGGAGGCGGAAGGCCCGCTGGGGAAACTTTTTGATATGACAAACGAGGACGATCTGTTCGGCGCGCAGACTTGGGAAGAGGCAGAGAGCACCATGCAGAAAGAAGCATGTGTGCTTGCTCTTGGAAAGGCACATGTGAAAGCAGATGAGATCCGCTATCTTTTCGGAGGTGATCTTCTGCGTCAGGGAATTGCCACTTCCATGGGGGTGGAGGGACTTCAGATTCCGATGTTCGGACTGTATGGAGCATGTTCTACATCAGGGGAAGCCCTTGCACTGGCAGGAATGAGCGCGGCGGCAGGATATGGGAAATATATGCTGGCAGTCACTTCCAGTCATTTCGGGAGTGCAGAGAAAGAGTTCCGTTTTCCTCTCGGATATGCAAACCAGCGTCCGTTGTCCGCACACTGGACAGTGACCGGGAGCGGAGCTTTTCTCGTGCGGGCGGCGGAACAGGAAGGAGATACAGAAGATGCTGCAGAGGATGATGTCAGCACGACACATGTGTCACACGTTCGCATCGCGGGAGTGACTGTAGGGAAGATAGTAGACTATGGTCTGAAAGATTCCCAGAATATGGGGGCCTGCATGGCTCCCGCGGCAATGGATACTATTGTGCGGAATTTTGAGGACATGGGGAGAAGTGAGCGGGATTATGACCGTATTATCACGGGAGATCTGGGGTATGTGGGACAGTCTATCCTGTTCGATCTGGTCAGAGAAAAAGGCTATGATATAAGCAAGAGACATCTTGACTGCGGAATGACTATTTATGACCGTGAGGCTCAGGATACTCATGCGGGAGGAAGCGGGTGCGGGTGTGCCGCAGTCACGCTGGCCTCTTTTATCATACCGAAGATTGAAAAGGGAGAGTGGAAGCGCGTACTTTTTGTCCCCACAGGCGCGCTGATGTCAACAGTCAGTTTCAATGAGGGAGCCAGCATACCGGGAATTGCACACGGAATTGTGCTGGAGTACTGCCCGTAATAGTAGTAGGAGGAGATATAATTATGGAATATATTACAGCATTTGTAATAGGCGGCCTGATCTGCGCCATAGTGCAGATCCTGCTGGACCGGACAAAATTGATGCCCGGAAGAGTTATGGTACTTCTTGTATGCACGGGAGCGCTGCTCGGATTCTGCGGGATATATAAGCCATTTCAGGAATTTGCCGGTTCCGGCGCAAGTGTACCGCTGCTTGGATTTGGAAATGTACTGTGGCAGGGGGTGAAAGAGGCTGTTGATGAAAACGGATTTATCGGTATCTTCATGGGCGGATTCAAGGCGGGCGCCGTCGGACTATCGGCAGCTCTGATCTTCGGATATATCGCGTCCTTTATCTTTGATCCGAAAATGAAGAAATAGCAGAAGAAAGTAAATGTTGACAGTACAAATAGGCAATGGTATGATAAATTCTGTATTTGTAGATGTTTAGGAGATTATCAGAATCAGGCGCAGTAGAGGGAATAGGATTTCTCGGAAGAACGGGAAAAAGTTTTATTCCCTTTTTTTAATGGAACATATACTGCATCAGATGTTAAGACAAAAGGAGGCATAATAAGATATGTGTGGAATTGTCGGATATGTAGGAGAAGAGCAGGCGGCACCGATCCTTCTTGAAGGATTGTCAAAGCTGGAATACAGAGGATATGATTCTGCGGGAATCGCAGTCCGTAATGAGACATCGGGAGATATTTCCATTGTAAAAGCGAAGGGACGGCTTAAGATCCTTTCGGAAAAGACAGATAATGGCAGAAGTGTGCACGGAACCTGTGGTATCGGGCATACCCGCTGGGCGACACACGGGGAGCCGTCGGAAAATAACGCACATCCTCACTGTACAGACGACAGGTCTGTCGTTCTGGTACATAACGGTATTATAGAGAATTATCAGGAGCTGAAAGACAAACTGGTTAAATCGGGATACACGTTCTATTCACAGACAGATACGGAAATTGCCGTGAAACTGGTTGACTATTACTATAAGAAGACAGGAACTCCGCTGGAGGCGCTCACCAGAAGTATGCTTCGTATCAGAGGCTCTTATGCGTTCGGCGTGATGTTCCATGATTATCCGGGACGACTTTACGCGGCGAGAAAGGACAGTCCGCTGATCATCGGCAGGAGCAGCACAGGAAGTCTTATGGCTTCCGATGTGCCGGCAATCCTTGACAAGACAAGAAACGTATACTATATCGACAATATGGAGATTGCGGAGCTGACCGGAGACGAGGTTCATTTTTACAATATCGACCGGGAAGAAATCCAGAAAGAAGTCGTAGAGATTAAATGGGATGCGGAGTCTGCGGAAAAGGGTGGATATGAGCATTTTATGCTCAAAGAGATCCACGAGCAGCCCAAAGCTGTTCAGGATATGATCGGCGCTTATGTGAAGGATGGCGAGATTGATTTCTCTGAAGTGGGACTGACAGATGATACACTTAAAGATATTGAAAGAATCTATATTGTTGCCTGTGGATCCGCCTACCATGTAGGTATGGCCGGTAAATATGTGCTGGAGGATCTCGCACAGGTACCGGTAGAAGTGGATCTGGCGTCAGAGTTCCGCTACCGTAATCCGATCATTGTTCCGAATTCTCTGGTCATCATAGTGTCCCAGTCCGGCGAGACGGCGGACAGCCTTGCCGCCCTGCGCCTGATGAAGGATAGGGATGTGCCGGTGCTTGGTATTGTAAATGTAGTCGGCTCCAGTATTGCCCGTGAAAGCGATTATACGCTTTACACATATGCGGGACCGGAGATATCCGTGGCTACTACGAAAGCATACAGCACCCAGCTTATCGCCATGTATCTGATAGCCATCCAGTCTGCGAAGGTAAGGGGAAGGATTGATGAGACGAGATATACAGAGCTTCTCACAGAGATGGAAACTCTGCCGGCAAAAATCCAGAAAACACTTGATGATAAAGAACGTATCCAGTGGTTCGCAAGCAAATATGCGAATGCGCATGACATCTTCTTCATCGGCAGGGGCCTTGATTATGCGATCAGCCTGGAAGGCAGTCTGAAGATGAAGGAGATCAGCTATATTCATTCCGAGGCATATGCCGCGGGTGAACTGAAACACGGTCCGATCAGCCTTGTAGAGAACGGAATTCTCGTAGTTGGAGTGCTTACACAGAATGCACTTTTCGAGAAGACGCTCAGCAATATGGTGGAAGTCAAGAGCCGTGGAGCTTATCTGATGGGGCTTACAACATATGGCAACTATAATATAGAAGACACTGCTGATTTTTCGGTCTATGTGCCGAAGACAGAAGAGTACTTTACCACAAGTCTTGCAATCGTACCGCTGCAGCTGATGGGATACTATGTCAGTGTGGCGAAAGGTCTTGATGTGGATAAGCCGAGAAATCTGGCGAAGTCAGTGACGGTGGAATAGAGAATACGTGTAAAATACGATAAAAGTACAGCTTAGTAAGAGCGGACAGGGAGTTGACAGATATGCCAGGCTATATTCTACATCTGACAGCAGCCCGTATGTTTCTCGACATGCAGAAGGATGATGCGCCTATTCGCTGCCTGCCGGACAGGAAAAATGATTTCTATATCGGGAACCTTCTTCCGGACGCCGTTACTGACAAGACGGCGTCACATTTTCGTGATCCGAAGTATCTTGACCGGATGGTCATATGGCCGAAACCGGACAGGTTTCGTCAAAAATATAAAGACCGTATGGAAGACGCTGCATATCTCGGGTATTATTTTCATCTGTATATTGACTATAGATTTTTCAGCGAATACCTTCCGGGTGCCGTTGAGTTTCTGGACAGCAGAGGAAAACCGACAGAGCTCCGCCGTGAGGTCTGCTCTGTGCGGCTGAAAAGGAGCGGAGAGCGGATTACGCTGGCGGAGTATCTGTCGGAGCAATATTACTACGGCGATTACACCAGAATGAATACCTGGCTGTGCCAGCGGTATCATTTGCCGGAGAAGCTGAATGTAACGCGTGATCCGAGGATAGAAGAGACAGATTATCACGGACTGGACAAAGTACTGAAACAGTTGAAAGATTTTCGGAAGGTGCCGGCGGAGGCGGTACGTGATGTGAGAGTGTTTGATGTGGAGAAGCTGACGGCGTTTTTGGAAAGAGTGACAGGTGAGGCGGTAATGGCATTGCACCGGGACAGCACATTTCAGAAACATGGGGAGAACTGATCAGTGGCTTTACAAACATTTAACACAAGCTCTTCCGCACAGGTTTTTACGCTCTGTTATAATGTTTTCAAATGGACGTAAAAGCAAAAAGGAGAAAATTCTGTAGATTATC
>DWWI01000244.1 GCA_019119745.1 Candidatus Mediterraneibacter gallistercoris
TATTTTTCCTTTTAAATCTGTAATTTTAAACTTCAGCCTGTTATTATAACACACTTTTCTGCAGGTGGAAACACCTGCAGAAAGATTCACTGTTTTTTCCAGTTCAAAAGAGAATAACCCTTTTCAACCACTTTCCTCAGAGGAATGATCCTGATCCACACGTGTTCGAAGAATTCCCACCAGAAGTTCCCCGGCCGGAGGATCTTCCCCTTTCTCTTTACCTTAATAATCCGTGCAAAGATCTGATCCCGGCGCAGAGGTCCTTCGATCTGCGTCTGGGCGTCCCCCACCATATAGTAACCGTCCGTTTTCTTCTTATAAATACGGTGCATCACATATTGGCCGGTGTCTCTCTGGTAGAAGACCATATCGCCTCTGCGCAGCTCCCGGTCAGGTCTCGTAAAGTAGATATAATCACGGTTGTGGCAGAGAAACGGGGACATACTGCTCCCTGCGATCAGCATGGAGACCACCCTCCCCTCTTCCGCCAGCTCTCTGAGAGCGGACACATATTCATTTGTATCGACTACACGGGTATTCATGGAATTCTCCTTTGCTCCGGCTGCAGATCCGGCATTATCTTGCGATATCAGTGCCGACGGCGGCTCTAAGCGCATATCAGAAGTCCATGGCCATACGGCTGGATTCTTCTTCACTTAATTCTGTAACTTTCGTCTCCATAACACGGTAAACTCTCTGGCACAGATTCAATACACTGGGTCTGTGGGTTGTCACAATACAAGTCTTATTCGGATGCTGCTTCACAATGTTGCGCAGCACCGTGCGCTCTGTCGTCACGTCGAGAGCCGATGTTGCCTCGTCGAGAAGCAGGATCGGGGAATCACGCAGCACCGCTCTGGCAATGGCGATACGCTGGGCCTGGCCCTCAGACAGTCCTCTTCCGCGCTCTCCCACATTGCTGTTGATCGTATCCGGCAGTTTCTCCACGAAATCCCATGCGCAGGAAACTTTCAGCGCCTCGATGATCTCCTCGTCGGTGGCGTCTTCCTTCACCATACGCATATTCTCGGCGATGGTGCCTGAAAGAATCGTATTTCCCTGGGGGACGTAGGCGAACAGATGCCTCGTCTCCGCGTTCATCTCAATTTCCTGACCGTTGGAAGCACGCAGCTTCACTTCGCCGTTCTCCGGGCGCACCAGACCGAGGATCAGGCGGATCATGGTTGTCTTGCCCTCTCCGGACGGGCCCACCAGAGCGACGATCTCGCCCGGATTCGCCTCAAATGCCGAGTCCGTAATCACACGCATTCCCTCTACATACGAGAAATTCACATCCTGCATACGCACCTCGAAACCATCCTCCGTATACTGATCCATCTCACTGCTCTCTGGGATATGTACTTCTCGCGGAAGCTGTACCAGTTCGCGGATACGATGGGCTGATACCGAACTGTTCAGGAAGGACGGTATGATGGAAACCACATTGTTGAATGCAGCGGAAAGGTTGCTTCTCTGCTGCAGGAACAGCGTCATGGTTCCGTATGTAATGTCCCCTGTCCAAAGACGGAACAGGCAGTAGCCGAATGCGGCAAACTGCACCAGTGTTCCCATGATGGTCATAAGGATGCTTGTCTTAATGGAGAACATATTGTATTTCAGGCTGATATCGCGGAATTTTCTCTGCCACCAGCGCATCTTCTTGCTGTAGTGGGGCGCTACACCGAAAGATTTGATCGTGTCGAAATTATAGATCGCCTCCACCTCAAAGGTCATCAGGTCGGAGCTCATCTCGCGCACCTTCTTGCTGTAGTCACGCTGCTTCTTAATCATGAATCGTGACATCAGGAGCAGGAACGGCGCACTGGCAAGGGCAATCACCGCCATGATCCAGTCATAATGCAGAATCACGAAGAAAGTCGCGATAAAGTTATAGACTGCAATGATGATAGTAGGAAGCCAGCTGATCGCATTGCCGCTGACCGTGCCGATATCACCGTTAAAGCGGTTCAGGATATCGCCGTTGGAATACTTGTTCAGCGCCAGCCAGTCCGCATCTACGATCTTATCAAAAATATCTGCCTGGATGTCGTTATTGATGTCAATGCTCAGCTTCGCAGTGATCCGGCTGATAATGCTGCTGAATGTCAGACTGAAGACAGTACTTCCCACCATAATCGCAATCATGACCCATAGCTTACTCGTCTCATAGCCTGTGATAATATCGATCATGTATTTGCTCGCCACACTGCTGACCAGCCCCATGGATGTACTGAAGATACCGAGGATCACATAGAAAACAATAGCGCCTTTATATCTTGCGCTGTAACTGAAGATCCACTTCCAGTCGTCTATAATCTCGCCAAAAGTCCCGTCTTTCCATCTGGCTATCAGGATATCCAACGATTCAAAGGCGGGATTCTTATTTTCATTCTGATTTTCTTCGTTCATCAAATCACTCCCGTATGTACTGTGTCACCGTACCGAATTCACACCGTTTTACTCTTCAAACAGTATACCTTCAACATTCGGAAGCGTCAAGCGTCCTGAACAGGCAAAGTTTCCCTGTCCAGCTCTCTCAGGGATTTTTCCAGACAGGCCACAGCCTCTTCTGAGATCGTGCATCCGAGATGAAGTACGGGCACGCTTCAGAGGAAATCCTCAATCAGATCCATGGTATGGATATGATCCGGAGTATTCCATTTGTTCACTGTGATCTGGCTGTACAGCAGAGGAAACGCGTGTCCGGGAGTCATTCTCTCTGCCCTGTTCTCCTTTGCCTGGCTGAGCATGACGACAGCTTTTATCGGGATTGCTTCATTATTACACACCTCAGACGTGCCGCACACCGGCCACCCCTGAGCCATCCACCTGCCGTCGATCTTCCCCAGAAGGGAACGGTCGCCGTTGACTGTCCGACTTCCCCGGTACTTCTCCCACAGGTTTGCCTGGGTTGTCTTGCCTGTCTCCGATGGAGCAGAGAAGAGAATGGCCTCGCCCTGATATTCCACATAAGCGCAGTGGAGGATCATGCTGTCCTTCTTCACCAGCCGGCGCTCAAGAGCAAGAAGGGACGTAAACATGGGGTCGATGTGAAGCTCCGCGATCCTCTCCCGCACAAGAGTAATCTCCGCCTGGCCGGCGGATACTTCCCGGTAGCAGGCGTAATACTCAGGGCTGCCCTTCACCCTGATCAGGCGGCTCTCAAGACTCCCGTCCTGCTCCGTCTCGCGGCGGAATACAGTGAGGTCAGGACGCCGTGCGATAATCGCGCCCTCCACCTGAGGAAGCTCATCTGACACTATTATATTATATGTATATTCCGGTGTTTCCTGTGTCCGCGCTAAATGAGTTCCCATACTACTTTCAAATTTCATGAAATTTTCCGGAGGCGTCACTTCCGGCGGGCAACAGAGACGAAATGTAAAAACTCCGATCTGAAATATGCTGTCCATCATATACCTCTCAATACTCTGCAGTTACAGTTCCACGCAGCTGTCAGTATGCAATCATACCGACTTTCTTAAGTGTATCCAGAAATTCAAG
>DWWI01000245.1 GCA_019119745.1 Candidatus Mediterraneibacter gallistercoris
AGAAACGTGTCACTATTTCAAGATGTTAATTTCCAAACCTATCTTCTATTTTAGCAAGGTCTCCCCTGCTTTCCACCCACTCTTCAACATATCCGCATTCACAGCATATATACTTGATCAGCGGAATCCTGTCCGCAAGCACCTCAGAATTCTTTCTTCTCCATAATGTGACGGCTGCAGATATACGAGATCAGAAGAGCCGCAGCCGCTGCGACTGCGCAAAGCGCGAGAATCCCATTGTTTCCCAGAGTATTGAAAAATGCAGATACATTCCTGAGTATATCTTCCGGCACATACTGCGAAATCCTTGATACCCCGTATGCAACAGCCGCGATCAGAGCAAACATGATGATATTGGCATATCTCGCCTTCTCAGAATCAAATCTAAGCCGCAGCGGCATCATAATGCTCATAAACATCCACGCAATACAAATGTACATCAGGTTACCCCCGATCCATTCTCCGGCACCTGTTTTCGCGCCCTGTGCGATCATCAGGGCAGTACCTGCAGCCATGCCCACGCACCATGCAAATATGGAGATAAGGATACCAAAAATATACTTCTCGTTAACATATTTCTTCCTTGTGACCGGAAGAGTCATAAGAAAAAGATAACCGTTGTCGTACTCATCATAGCTGATGGTAGACGCCACGAAGATAGAGAAAAAAATTGTTATATATGCCACTACAAAAAAAGATGATACATCCGAGACCACGCCCGTAAATACCGCTACCAGAACAAGCAGTGCAAGCAGGATCGTGCTCTGACCTTTCAACAGTCTTATATCTTTGATCAACAAACCTTTCATAATCTTTTTCCTCCCGTCATCATAGTGATCGTTTCATCCAGCGATCCATTCTCAACGACAAGATCGGGATAATTTTCTTTATAGAATCTTCCCTGGTCTGTCAGGCAGTCATAACCATAAGGTGTTCTGCGGACCGACAGAATATATTCCTTATCCAGTTTTGTATACTGGCTGTCATCTGCCTTTATAAGGCCATACTCATTTAGCAGGTTATCCATATCTTCATGCAAGACAATCTTTCCTTCGTGAATAATGTAAATATCATCGCACAGCCCTTCAAGATCCGTCGAGATATGTGAACTTATGAGAATGCCCCTGTTCTCATCCTCTTCCATGTATTCCCTGAGCAGATTCAGGATACCTTCCCTTGCCATCACATCGAGTCCCGTTGTCGGCTCATCGAGCAGGAGAAAATCAGCATTATGGGTAATTGCTGCAAGAACTTTCAGTTTTGCCTTCATTCCGGTTGAAAATTCTTTGATATATTTGTCCTGAGGTATACTGAATTTATGACACAGGCTCATAAATCTTTCCCTGTCAAAGTCCGGATACATCGCTGCCATCACAGGTATGATATCTTTTACTTTCAGATAACCGCTGAATCCGGATTCTGCCAGCGTCACTCCTATCTTCTGTTTTTCAGATTCTGTGAGCTCCGACGGTGCCTTTCCCATCAGTCTGATATTTCCATCGTCATAACTGATAAGCCCCAGTGCAGCTTTAAATGTCGTGCTCTTTCCAGCCCCGTTTTCTCCTACCAGTCCTGTGATACATCCTTGTTCCACCTTCATGGAACAGTTCAGGGTGAAATCTTTATATTTCTTTACCAACCCGTTAATTTCCAGCATCATCTAGTCCTCCATTATCAACTCAAATAACTCCCGGATCTCTTCATCCGTAAGTCCGCACCTGCGGCCTTTCTGAACAGCGTTGTCAAGATCTGTCTCAACTTCCCTTCGCTGCTCTTCCCTCATCCTCTCTGTGTTCGCTGCGGCAACATAGGTGCCTTTGCCGTGAACCGTGACCGTGTATCCTTCCTCTTCAAGGTTATCGTACGCTTTCTTGACCGTCAGGGCACTGATCTTCAATTCTTTTGCAAGAGTCCGGACAGAGGGGAGTACATCATTTTCTTTCAGACCACCGGCAGTAATCTGCGCTTTGATCTGATCCATGATCTGTTCATATATAGGTACCATTGATGAATTATTGATTATAATCTTCATATGTATCCTCCTCTTGACAAACAGTATATAACAGTATAGAACTGTTGTCAACTGTTATATACTGTTTATTGCAAAATAAAAAAGAATATCAGACTCATATGCCTGACATTCTTTTTTATTTTCCTTATCCTGCAATCGCCCTCTTATAAAGATACGATTATTTCCTCGGGAGATATGCTCCCCGGACTGATCTGTGCGTCTTCCATCCTGTCTGCTATGATCTCCTGCGCCTGCCCTGCCTGCAGATACCTCTCGATCTGGCCTTTTACGGCGGCAAAATCAAGGCTGCCGTCCCCGGTTCTGTCCGTGCATTTCATAATGCACAGCATTCCGTTATCTTCATAAGGCCCGAATATCTGACCTTCCTGCATCTGCGACGCCGTCTGCCAGCGGTAAGTATAGACTCCGCTCATCCCCTCCTGTGTATCCAGAGAATTCAGATCCAGTTTCTGGAGAGAAGCATCCGGAAAAGCCTCGCTTAATTCGGAAAGCGAATCTGTACTTTCCATTGCCTTCTTCATCCGCTGCGCCTGTACGTCAGACTCTGCACTGTCATCTTGCGTATAGGGGAATTCCGCATAGAGCACGGTCACGCCGTCTTCATAAGAAAATGTATCCGGGTTATCGTCATAATACGCCCTGCACTCTTCCTCCGTTACAGAGGTTTCCTTCTCAACCAGAGCGTTGGTCACCTGCGTTTCCAGATTGGAATACCAGTACTCATAATAGGTCTGCTCGTCAAAATCCGTCAGACCGTAAACGACGCCTTCCTCCGATCCAAGTGTCTCTTCCCTGTCGGCATTTTCCTGCTCTCTGTCCTCCATCAGTTCCTGATAGGTGTAGTCTTCCTCAACGGACAGCTCCACCGCCAGATCCTTCAGAGTATAATTATACTGCAGTTCTTCCTGTACAAGTTCATCCAGGAGCTCCCAGGGAGCCGTGCCGTCTGTCTCTGTCTGCCAGAAATCGGCGCTGTTCACCTGCTCTGTCGTATACTGCATGTAGATCTGATTGCTGTATTTTTCCGCAAGCATCCTGTATTCCGCTTCCGATACCGGTTCGTCCCCCACATAAAGCACTGCATCTTCTGAATCCAGCTTTTCTGCCGCCGGGTCGTTTCCTTTTGCACATCCTGCCAGAACCAGCACAGCTGTGAGGACGGAAATCGTCCCCACAGCTGCCGGAAAAGGCCGTCGTTTTAATCTGACCATAAATACTCCTAACCTTTTATAAAGCGGATATCATCCTTATCTTTTTCTTCTTCTGATGTATAACACCCCAACTGCTGCGCAGATCACTGCAAATGCCGCCGCTGTAACCGCCGCATAGAGCATAACCGGTGAATCATCGCCTGTCTGCACTGCGTCCGCCTTGTCATCATCCGACACAACGGCGTCCTTTACGGTAAGTCCGTTGATCGCGGATACAAGATCTTCATACGCTTTTGTCAATTCCTTAACAGAAGCGTCATCGTCTGCAAGAACCGCTCCCGCTGCTCTGAGCGCGTCTGTAAACGCGGAATAGCTGCTGTTCGTATATCTGCCCTGCTGCATGTCTTTGTTTGCATCGTACAGCGCCTGAAGCTTATCCCTTACGGCATCTGCCTGTCCCGGTTTGTCATCATCCGGTGTTGTGCCCGGCTCTTCACTTACCTCAAGACCTGAAACCGCAGCTGCAAGCGCGTCATATGCCGCCTGCAGGTCTTTGTCCGCCGCGTCTTCATCTGCCAGAAGATCAGCCGCGTTCTTCAGCGCATCCTGGAATGCCTGATAGCTCTCGGCCGTATAGCTTCCCTGCTCAAGACCTGCATACTGATTGTACAGATCCTGAAGCTCGTCTCTGATCTCCGTTCCCGGAGCCGGCGCTGCCTCTACCAGACTCTCAAGTGCTGCCTGCAGAGATCTTACGGCTTCGTCTACCTGACCCTGAGTCGCATTCTCATCTATAAGCACTGCATTCGCAGCATCCAGAGCCTCTGCCAGTGCAGCATAGGAATCCTCTGTATACAGATCCGGATCTACTGCTTCGGCTTTTTCGATCGCTTCTTCCAGAGCTGTCTTGTCTACGGCCGCTTTTGCCGTGTACTCGTTGGCTCCGATATCGTTCTTGCCGTCTGCCAGCGCATTGCCGTAGTAATCGTATGACGGCTTATCTGTCTCGTTCGGAACCAGTTCATCAGCAACTGCCGACGGTGCGCTTGCCGGCGCTTCCGGATGCTCAGCTCCCGCGTCGATCGCCGGTGAATCTTTCTGGATCATAAATCCGTCTGCTGTTCCCAGAGTCGTCTCTCCGTCCGCCCAGCTTCCGGCCGTGATATCAGTTACATCGGCAAACATCGGATCTTCGTATACCGCGTTCGCGTCATCCGCCGCGTTCCTGTATACTTCCTGCGCGCTTCCGTCGCTGCTGTATACAAGGTTGTTATAATAGGACACTCCTTCGGACTGTTTCACGCTTCCGTCTGTTGCCGGTCCGTAGAAGATGTTGTTGAAGATGGATACATCTGTCACAACAGAGCCTTCCCAGTCGGATGCCGGTGCCAGGGCCGCCGCGTAACCGCCGTTGCCTTCCCAGTACATCGTGTTGTTGTAAACCTGTACGCCGTTGGAGCCGTATTTGCCTCCGCCGACACGGATCATCGGAGCTCCGTCATAACGTCCGTCGTTGATGCTCAGATTGTATCTTGCGATATTATTTACCGTAGCTCCCGGTCCCGGGCAGAGCATCAGGAATCCGCCGTAGTTGTCATGGCTGTAGTTGTACTCATACAGACAGTTCTGTACGCCGTAGTCAAAATCAAACGCCATACTGTCGTTTGTTCCCTGAAGCATCGCCTCGCCGGCTGAATCCTTTGAGGAATTGGACGCTTCATTGTAGCGGAATGTTACATTGTCGGAATCCCATGTCCACAGTGCGGCGTGGTTCACGTTTGCGCTGTAATCCCAGTTTGTGTCAGCCGCATTGTCGATCAGATTGTACTGAACGAGCGCTTCTGTCGTATTGATCGGAACGATGCCGTCTCCGGCAACGTCATGTACGTAGTTGTTCTCGATCACAACGTCGCTGCTGCCGATCCACTTGCTGTTTCCGGCATTCTGATAACCGGTGTCGCTGCTTGTTCCGCCTACCAGCGTACGGCTTGCCCATACGCTCTCCATGTAGATTGCTTCATGGCATACCTTGTAAACTTCATTTCCGTCAATTGTCAGTCCGTTGTACCAGGACTCTACCTTGCCGGAATGGTTTGATCCGTTGCCTGTCACCAGAACGATCAGTCCGCCTGCGCCCTTATCTGCGCCGCCTGCCATCCTTCCGTTGACATCGTGGATCTTATTGTTGCGGATCACGATGTTGGAGAGTTCTCCTGCATCTCTGTTTTCCACAACAAGTCCGGATAACAGCTTGCTGCTCTGGCCGTATGTCCAGCCCTCGCCCGCCTGCGCGGTGCTGTCCCAGTTCGTGATCTCGAGATTTTCGATCACGATGTTCTCACTGTTGTAAATGTGAACCGCTGCCAGTTCTTCTTTCGTGTCAGCATCCCAGTTCGCGCCGTTTCCGTTGATGACCGGCTTCGCGCCTTCGCCGTAGCTTCCGATCACGATCGGGTTCGCCTCAGAGCCTTTCGCGTTCTTCACGCTCAGCTGCTCGCCGTTCCATACGCTGCCCGCTTTCAGGAGGATGCTTCCGCCTTCTTTGAGCTGGCGGATGGAGGATGCCTTCGCAAGCGTCTTCCATGCTGTCTCCGGTGATGTACCGTCGTTCTCGTCATTACCGTTTTCAGCGTCCACATAATATGTCACGTCGCCTGTCGGCTCGTGGATGGAGATCAGATTCTCCATAGCGTCTTCCAGATCAGAGATCATCTGACGGATCTCTCTCTGTTTTGTCTCATCTGTCGCGTTTTCTTTGAATTCTTTTGCC
>DWWI01000246.1 GCA_019119745.1 Candidatus Mediterraneibacter gallistercoris
GTATATTAATGCTTGCGTATTAAATCATTACGCAATAAGCTGTCTTGGCGCAGTCGGTAGCGCGTCGCCTTGGTAAGGCGGAGGTCGGGGGTTCAAGTCCCCTAGACAGCTTTATTTTTTTGTCTTTTTACAGCTTTTCCGAATCCAGCAGAATAGTAAAAGGTCCGTCATTTACAAGACTTACTTCCATCTCTGCCCCGAAGCTTCCTGTCTGTACCTCCGGTACAGATTTTTTACATTCCCGGATTATATATTCATAAAGCTCATTTGCCCTGTCCGGCGCCCCTGCCTCAATAAAGCTCGGGCGGTTTCCTTTTTTGCAATTTGCGTACAGGGTAAACTGAGATACGAGCAGCAGGCTGCCGTCTACATCCTTAAGTGAAAGATTCGTCTTGCCGTCTTCATCTTCGAAGATCCGCAGTCCGATCATCTTTCTTATCATTTTATCGGCCGTCTGTTCTGTATCGCTGTCAGATACACCAATCAGGACAAGATATCCTTTATTTATTTCTCCGATCACTTTTTCTTCTACCTGTACAGATGCCTTTTTCACTCTCTGGATAACAAATCTCATTGCAATTTCCCCCGTTTTTTATCTCCAATACCAAAATGTATCATTACAATCACAATCGCTGTAAGCGGAACACAGGCTATAACAATAAGACCGAGCAGGAAATCAGGCAGAACCGCATTCTCGAGCTCAACTACCGCAGTACCGAAGAAATTAAATATCGCATGCATAGCCATAGGTACAAGAAGGCTGTCGTAACGCCATGCCAGATATCCCAGCAGGAATCCGAAGATCGCGGTATAAATCCCCTGTACAAGATTCATATGAAAAATACCGAAGAGTACTGCCTGTATAAGATTCGCGGCGATAAAGCACGCGCCCGCTCTTCTTAAATACTGAAGGATCAGCCCCCGGAAAATTGTCTCTTCCACCAGAGGCGGAAGAACAAGAGTAGCGATTACCCATACCGGAGAATACTGCGTCATACCGGAAGACTCTACAAGTTCTGTATATTCTTCCATGGCAGACGGCATAAGCGCACTGATCAGCGCCATCAGAAGCGATATCGCATGCTGAATGGCAAACGCCAGTACAACAAGCCATATAAAACATGACGGGCTAAGTCTCCTCGTCTGGCGTTTTCCGAATTCATTCACGCCCACGGGCTCTATAAAAGCGAAGTAATACCACAGCAGAAATACCACACCCGGTATTACATACATCAGACAGGAATACAGATTCAGATGATTCATCAAAAATCCATAGACCATGTTCACTCCCGCGCTTCCGCCGATAAGTATTCCGAATACTGCAGTTCCCGCAGCAAGCACTACCCCCGCGCCGTTTATCAGGATCATCGTGATTATAAATACCAGAGCCGCTATTCCGTAATTTGCACCCTTTTTCATCGTTCTGTCTCCTTTTATCTTCTCGTCATATGTTCGCAATGTTTCTGCCACTAATCCCCCCGGCGGATCATCTTCTCCGCCTTTCCTCTGATTCTCTGGATCGCATTGTCGATCGACTTCGGACTCTTCTCAAGGATTTCCGCAATTTTCTTATAATCCGTTCCCATAAGATGCAGATAAAGTACGTGATTTTCAAACGGACTCAGCATTTCTTTGAGCTGTTCCACAAAAGCTTCCGTGTACTCTTTTCCAAAATACAGTGCTTCCGGATTATTTTCCTGTTCCGGTTCGATCGTATCGATCAGCTGCATCTTATTTTCCCCGTCATGGTGATTTTCGCTTTCCTCATAAAGCGAAACGTAGTAATTGAGGGGCAGATGCTTCTTTCTTTTTGACGCCTCAATCGCACTGTACATCTGCCGGGAAACGCACAGATCCGCAAAACTCGAAAATGAATTGCCCTGTTCCGGATCATAATCCCGCACCGCCTTGATCAGTCCTATCATACCTTCCTGTATAAGATCATCATTCTCCCCGCCAAGAAGGAACATGGCACGCGCTTTTTTCCGGACCATAGATTTGTATTTGTCCATGATATAATCCATGATCCCCTGATCTCCGGACCGAAGTTCGCTGATGAGCTGCTCATCTGTCATTCTGTCATATTTTCTCATAATTCACCATCCCGGCTTATGCCCTTCGCATCCTCTGCCTGAGTATCTCGTAGGCAAGGACACCTCCTGCAACCGAAGCATTCAGCGAAGTAATCTCACCTTTCATGGGAATTCCGGCGATAAAGTCGCACTTTTCTTTTACCAGGCGGCTTACTCCCTCACCTTCGCTCCCGATCACAAGTCCTACCGGTCCTGTCAGGTTCAGATCATACATTGTCTCTCCATCCATATCAGCGCAGACAAACCATAAGCCTTTTTCCTTAAGCTCTTCTATTGTTTTAACCAGATTTGTCACCTTGGCTACCGGGGTATAATTAAGGGCTCCCGCAGATGTCTTTGCCACTGTCGCGGTAAGTCCCGCCGCGCGGCGTTTCGGAATTATAACGCCGTGAGCCCCCACAATATTAGCCGTACGGATGATTGCGCCAAGATTATGAGGATCTTCAATTCCGTCCAGAAGAAACAAGAACGGGTCTTCTCCTCTCTCACTGGCAAGTTTAAGCATGTCATCTATTTCCGCATAATCGTATGCAGCCGCATAGGCGATTACCCCCTGATGCTTACCCGTCTGAGAAAGCTGGTTCAAACGTTCTCTGCTTACGAAATTCAAAAGCGATCCATGCTTCTTTGCCTCCCGGACGATCGTGCGTACAGGACCGTCCTGACAGCCGTCCAGCACGAAAAGTTTATCTATTGTCCTGCCGGAACGAAAAGCCTCGAGCACGGCATTTCGCCCCTCGATTACCAGTGTATGTTCCATGTGGTTTTCCGTATTCTCTCTCCTGTTATCCTGCATTATTCATCCTCTTTCAAATTTCTTTCTTCCATACTCCTAAGACCAATCGTAACAAGTTCCGTCAGTCTCCCGTACTCATGATTCAGATAAAGATATCCTATCAGCGCTTCAAAACCGGTCGCCCTGCGGTAATCGGTAATAGACTGATTCTTGGCAGGTGTGACACTTCTTGCATTTCTGCCCCTGCGGTAAACAGCATGCTCCTGCTCCGTAAGATGTTCCTGCATAGAGCGCATCATAAATGACTGGGCAGATGCCTGCACATAATGACTTGTCTCCTCATGCAGCTTGTGTACCTGCCGATTCCCCCTCCCTGCGACCATCAGCTTGATGATAAGATCAAACACACAGTCTCCGATGTATGCAAGCACAAGCGGTGATGCAGCTTTCGGGTCTGTCTGATGCATGCCCGGGATTTCCGCAATATAATGTTCAAATCCGTATTCTATGCTTTTTTCCATTTTACTCCTTCTCTTGTATCCTCCAGGATAATTCCCTTTGCGAGCAATTCATCTCTGATCTGGTCAGCCAATGCAAAATTTCTTTCCTTTCTGGCTGCCTGTCTTTTCTCGATCATCGCCTCAATGTCTGCATCGAGCATTTCTTCTTTCTTGTCAATGATGATCCCGAGAACATCTGTCAGTTTGAAAAGTATATCATAGAGAGTATCAAGATACTCTTTTGATCTGCTTCCGTCTGCAGTTGTATTGATAAACTTCACCAGTTCGAACACGGAAGCGATTGCATCTGCCGTATTGAAATCATCATCCATAGCACGCTCAAATCCCTGAACATATTCATTTGCTTTATCAAGCAGTCCCTTTTCTTCATCTGTCAGATTTTCCTCTCCGGCATTTTTCGAGAGGAACCGCAGATTTTCAGCAGCTGTAAGGATACGCTCCAGACTGGTCCTTGCAGACTCCATCAGATCTGCGCTGAAATTGAGGGGACTTCTGTAATGCGCGCTCAGCATAAAGAAACGCAGCACCTGGAGATCGTATTTTTCACTGATTTCACGCACTGTAAAGAAATTTCCGAGAGACTTTGACATTTTGCGGTTGTCTATATTGAGAAATCCGTTGTGCATCCAGTATTTTGCGAACTCCTTGCCATTTGCCGCCTCGCTCTGCGCAATCTCATTTTCATGATG
>DWWI01000247.1 GCA_019119745.1 Candidatus Mediterraneibacter gallistercoris
TGCGTAAATTACAGGTGCATGATATACTTCTCCTGATAATATTTTGTTAGGAGGAGTTATTTTTTATGGACGCGGACCCTGCGGGGAACACTATTTTATTCGACTTGTTACTATTGTTGTTTTTCACTTTGATGAATGCTTACTTTGCCGGAGCCGAGATGGCGGTCGTATCTGTCAATAAGAACAGAATACGAAGTCTTGCGGAAGAGGGCAATAAGAAAGCGAAAGTGATCGAGGGACTTTTTGAGGATTCTACGAAGTTCCTTTCTACGATTCAGGTGGCGATCACATTTGCAGGATTCTATTCATCGGCTTCTGCGGCATCGAGTATTTCACCGGTGCTTGGCACATGGATGAGCAGTATGGGAATACCGTACAGCGGTGCTATCGCTCATAACGGCGTGACACTGCTTCTGATGTTTTTCAACCTTGTGTTCGGTGAACTTGTGCCGAAGCGGATTGCGCTTCAGAAGGCGGAAGCTTTCAGTATGATGACGGTTATGCCGATTCACTACATTTCCATCATATTGTCGCCGTTTATCAAGCTGCTTTCAGTTTCGACAAAACTGGTGCTGAAGCTGCTGCACATGAAGACGGAGGATCAGGAAGAGGCTGTCACGGAAGAGGAGATCAAGGCTCTTCTCAAAATGGGAAATGAGAGCGGTACATTTGATGATGATGAGCGAGAGATGATCGATTCTGTATTTGCATTCGATGACAGGACGGCAAGGGAGATCATGGTTCCGAGACGTGATGTGGTCACCATTGATATTAATGAACCGTTTGAAGAGCTGATCGATGAGATCCTTGAGACAAGACATAACAGGATACCTGTGTATGAGGAGAACATCGACAATATCATCGGAGTGCTCCATGTCAAGGATGTAATGATCGAATTACGGAAGAACAGCCTTGAGCAGATGAATATCAGAGAGATGCTGCACGAGCCGTTTTTCGTACCGGAGACAAAAGAGGCGGATGAACTTTTCCGTACTATGCAGGAAGCAAGACATCATATGGCGATTCTGGTAGATGAATACGGAGGTTTTTCAGGTATCGTTACGATTGAGGATCTGGTCGAGGAGATCATGGGTGATATTAATGAAGAATATGAAGAGGTCGTTCCGGAGGTCGAAGCTGTCAGCGAGGATGAGTACCGGCTGGACGGCGGAATCCTGATCGATGATCTCAACGAGGAGCTTGGCCTGAAACTGGAGACGGAGAACTACGATACACTTTCCGAATATCTGATCGAGAAGCTGGGACATATACCTGCGAAAGAAGACAGAGATGTGATCGAAGAGGACAATCTGATCTTCTCGGTAGAGGAAGTGAAGGATAACAGGATCAGCAGAGTCAGTCTGAAAATACTGCCGAAGCAGGAAGCTGAGGATGAAGACGAGGAGCGCGAGGGAAGAAAGAAACAGCGGCGCGCGTCCGAGGAGAAAGAAGATAAAGATTGAAAGGAGATGCAGTGAGATGAAGATGCTGTCAATTGAGGAGGAGCTTAGGAACAATTCGTATCCCGGAAGAGGGATCATTATTGGAAAGACACCGGACGGGAAGAAAGCTGTCACAGCGTATTTTATCATGGGACGCAGTGAAAACAGCCGGAATCGTATATTTGTGGAGGACGGAGAGGGAATCCGCACGCAGGCGTTCGATCCGTCGAAGCTGACAGACCCGAGCCTGATCATTTATGCTCCGGTCAGAGTACTGGGCAATAAGATCATTGTGACAAACGGCGATCAGACAGATACGATCTATGAGGGAATGGACAAGCAGCTCACATTTGAACAGACCCTTCGTTCAAGAAAGTTTGAGCCTGACGGACCGAACTACACGCCGCGCATCTCCGGAATCATGCATATAGAAAACGGTTCCTACAATTATGCGATGTCCATTTTGAAGAGTAATAACGGAAATCCCGAGAGCTGCAACCGCTATACATTTGCATATGAGAATCCGGCGGCGGGAGAAGGACATTTTATCCACACTTATATGTGCGACGGAGATCCGCTGCCGAGCTTTGAGGGCGAGCCGAAACTGATCGGAATTCCGGATGATATGGACGCGTTCACAGAGCTTTTGTGGAACAGCCTGAATGAGGACAATAAGGTTTCTCTTTTTGTCCGCTATATCGATATTGAGACAGGAAGCTATGAGACTAAGATTGTAAATAAGAACCAGTAATCGAGATAAAACTTAAAGGAGCGGATGAAAAGATGAAAGAATTAGAACTTAAATATGGATGCAACCCGAATCAGAAACCGTCAAAGATTTATATGAGTGACGGTAGCGACCTGCCGATCACAGTGCTGTGCGGGCGTCCGGGATATATTAATTTTCTCGATGCGTTCAACGGCTGGCAGCTTGTATCCGAACTTAAGAAAGCAACCGGGCTTCCGGCGGCTACATCATTTAAACACGTATCTCCGGCCGGCGCGGCGGTAGGGCTTCCGCTGTCAGAGACGCTTGCGAAGATCTACTGGGTAGATGATCTGGGAGAGCTTTCTCCACTTGCCAGCGCGTATGCGAGGGCGAGAGGCGCGGACCGCATGTCTTCTTTCGGAGACTTTATCGCGCTTTCTGATGTATGCGACGTAGATACGGCAAGGCTCATAAAGAGAGAAGTGTCCGACGGTGTGATCGCACCGGGGTATGAGCCGGAAGCGCTGGAGCTTTTAAAACAGAAGAAAAAAGGAAATTACAATATTATCCAGATTGATCCGGACTATGTACCGGCTCCGCTGGAGCACAAGGAAGTGTACGGCATCACATTTGAGCAGGGAAGAAATGAGCTCAATATTGACAAAGATTTCTTTTCAAATGTGGTAACGGAGAATAAAGAACTTACAGACGCGGCAAAGATGGATCTGGCAATCTCTATGATCACTCTGAAATATACCCAGTCCAATTCTGTCTGCTACGTAAAGGACGGACAGGCGATCGGTATCGGCGCAGGACAGCAGTCCCGTATCCACTGTACACGTCTTGCGGGTCAGAAAGCAGACAACTGGTGGCTCAGACAGTGCCCGAAGGTGATGGAACTGCCGTTCAAAGACGGTATCAAGCGCGCGGACAGGGATAATGCCATTGACCTGTACATTGGCGAGGAATATATGGATGTACTCGCGGACGGCGCATGGGAGAATATCTTTACAGAGAAACCGGAAGTATTCACCCGTGAGGAGAAACGTGCGTGGCTTGATAAGCTGACAGACGTTTCTCTCGGTTCTGATGCGTTCTTCCCGTTTGGTGACAACATTGAGCGCGCTCACAAGAGCGGTGTGAAATATATCGCGCAGCCGGGCGGTTCAGTAAGAGATGACAATGTCATTGCCACATGCAACAAGTACGGCATGGTTATGGCATTTACAGGTATCCGCCTGTTCCA
>DWWI01000026.1 GCA_019119745.1 Candidatus Mediterraneibacter gallistercoris
CGCGATCTGCATTTTCAGGTAAAACTCTCTGTCGATTTTTTCTGCTTCTGCGTATGGGTTCATCTTATAATGGGAGCAGAAAATCGCAAACTCCTCAAAGGTCACCAGAGATATTTCTTCAGAAGTAAAAAGTTCTGAATTAACTACCGCCTCACCCACGCCATTTATCCACTCTTTTCTCTCTTCCGTAAGGTAAGAGGCGATTTCCTGATCCGCAGACAGGCGGTAATGAATGTGTGGAATATCCATTGACGTCAGGATCTGGTCCGCGGGTATTTCATATTTTCCGATTTTATGCAGAAACAGTCTCCCGTTTTGACGGATCCAGCCTTTCGCGCTCGCCCCGAGTGTAGTCAGCTCCGGCGTATGGATATTCCGTTGTCCTGCTGCCTCGGCCGAATAATGAATATTTGTGCCTGACAAAGAAATCTCTGTCACAAAAAGAGTCAACGGATTATGAAACAGATTGACCTCTTCCCACGTCTTTTCATCGCCGTCCTGTCTGATCCAATATGCGTCCTCTAAACTTAGTCCCCGGCAGGCTTTGCACACGGCAAATCTGTTTGTCTGAGATAATCGAAGTGAGTTTAATATTTCTTTCGCATAACTGCGTCCGATGGACAAAGTTCTGTTTGATGCCCACTCGATAAAATCAACAAAAGTAACATTCTCTTTTCTCAAGGCAAAAGGAAGGCGGTCAAAGTCCAGTATTCTGCATGTCCCGTTTTCCTGTATATCTAAAATCGGCTCATCTTTTAATAATAACTGCATATCCGCATTTCCTTTCCGGAAATTATTTTGTCTGATACTCTTATCTTATAGTACTTTTGGATTTCTCTCAATTACTTTTTTGAATTATGCCGTTATCCATCTCATACACTCTGTCGCACAGAACTTTTATATCTTCCGCATTGTGGCTGGCAATGACAATGAGCTTATTGCGTGCCTTTAACGACAGGAGCAGGCTTCTTATCTCTTCTACTCCCCGACGGTCAAGCCCGTTCATCGGTTCGTCAAGGATCAATACTGACGGTTCCTCCATGATTGCCTGCGCCAGCCCGAGACGCTGCCGCATCCCGAGGCTGTACTTTTTCACAGGCAGTTTCAGATCCGGGTCGAGTCCTACTGTACACATTGTATTGCGTATCTTCTCCTGACCGATCTTATGCCTGATCCCTGCCAGCACCTTCAGATTCTGCAGTCCGCTGTAATAGCCGATGAATCCCGGCGTCTCTATAATGATTCCGGCGTCCAGCAGATAATCAAGATCCTTCCCTATAATCTTGCCGTCCACTTCAACCTGTCCTTCAGTCGGGTGAACAAATCCGCAGATGCACTTCATCAGCATAGTCTTGCCGCAGCCGTTATTTCCTGCCAGCCCATAGATATTTCCATTCTGAAGTTCCAGTGAAATATGGCTCAGTATCTGCCGTTTATTCATCACTAATGATATATCGTTTACCCTGATCATCCTGCTTTTCCCCTCCAATTTTCTAAACCTTTCCGGCCTGATACTTTCCTGCTGCCATCAGGCAGATCACCGCCAGCGCGGCACAGATACCGCCCAGATACAGATATGATCCGGCAATCGGGAACACCGGCTCGCTCAGATACTTCTCAAAATGCACCCACGGAATACTGTGCGCCATGGGGAACAGCCACATCCAGTCCGCCTCTGCAGCGGTCGATACTGTTCCCAGTGCGATCAGTACAGCATCCGCCAGCAGTCCCGCATATTTCCGGTTGAGCAGCGCCGATACCAGAAGAACCAGTGCAAGAAGCAGGAAATAGAGCATCATAAGAATAGCAGTATGCCTGACCGCTGTTCCCAATGTCATCTGCTGATAGAGATTCTCCGGAAGAAGCTGCAGAATATAATCTCCTGTCCGCTCCGGAAATACAGACGAATAATGTGTAACTGCGCGGCTGAATTCCGACATCCACTCTCCGCATCCTGTCAGCATGACCACTGACGACAGGATCAGAAAGGTCACAAGAAACACCACGGCCCCCACAGCGAACAGCATCTGCCCCAGAATCCATTTTCTTTTGGATGTACGCACCTGATAGAAAAAATCAATTCCGGCTTTCTGAGGGAAATCCGCCATCAGGGCAAGAAAAAGGGCAGGAACTACCAGAACGATCACCCCTGAGTTTCCCAGTGCGATAAACCCTTCCATAAGTCCTACCGGCTCTCCCATCATAACGGAACATTCCTGCAGAGTCGTGATGATCTGCATGTGGACAAATACCAGCATTACAGCCAGTATGATGATACGGCTGCTGCGCAGCCAGCGCCGGAACTCCGAAACCGCTATATGTAATACTGTCCTCAACTTCTGCTCCCCCTTTACATGCATTACGATATTTTTCCTCTTTTTACAGAGATACAGAATGCCGCCGTTACCGCCAGATAGACCAGCAGAAGCGCCAGAACCGGTACTGCCCAGTACCGGTCCGCCGATATATCTGCAATAGACGGCGGATAGAAAGCTTCCGCCCAGACTGCCGAATCAGCCCCGTCCGCATACAGTCTCTGGGCAGTCTTCTGAATGATCTGCTGATATATATAATTCAGGAGAAAAGGAAGACATATCAACATATATTTATCTTCAAAAAAGACAGCAACGCCTATCCCGAATACACTGGAAAATACTCCGAACATGAATGCTCCGGCCAGACGTCTGAAAAAGAAACTCAGCATAGAATTTCCAAGGTACAGTTCCATACAGAGGCTTTGTTCCTCTGCCCCGAAAGACGACAAGGTGGGAAAAAATATGTTCACCGCCAGACCGAACAGCACATACCCGGTGAGAAAGACAGTTCCTCCGAACAAAGCCCCGCTGACTACTTTTGACGCACAGTAACGGATGCTTCCCGCACGGATCAGTTCAAATTTCATCTGCCCGTTCTGACGTTCTGACGAGAGAGTCACAATGTACCCGAAAGACACAAGGAGAGGAGCAAACAGGACCAGCCAGCTCCCCAGCCCCTGCTGCCAGATAACAGGCGCACTGAACGAAATATCCGGCGCAATTACACCTGCCCGGAGCTGTCCGGCAAGCTCTAATAAGGTTATACTCTTACCCGAAGCGTCATACACCGTATTCCCAAAGCCGAGACATACGATCCCGATCACAGGGAGGAGCACATAAGGCCAATAACAGTTTTTCCTGAATTCAAGTCCGATGCATCTCAGCACTGGAACCCCCTCCTTTTTGCTGCGTATTCATATCTACTGTTCTGTCTTATAAATGCCGGTGCCCCCGACTATAATCCTTCTTACATAGTGTAGTAATATAATTCGCCGGTGAGTACATCTGCATAGATTACCATTTCTTCTCCCTTCACCAGATTTGTTCCTGAAAATCTCCAGCAGGGAAACAATGTGATCGAGCCGCTTTCGGAAGAGAAGGTAACCGGCACGTATTCAAGCCCGGCCTCTTTCACATCAATATTTACCTGCGGCGCGATATTCTCGCTCATCATCTGGACTGCCCGGCTTAACCCGAGCATCAGATGATCCGAATAAAGCTCTGTCAAAACAGCGGACGCATTTTTCCCGCAATAAGCGGAAACCCCTTCTGTATCTACAACATATGCGTTTTTGACATCTTCGTTCGGAATTCCATATGTCGGTTCGGAAAATGTTCCGTAATCCCTGTAGGCGATCGGTATTCCTTTATAGATCCGCTGTATGAAATAATCATAACCGTATACGTCTCCCAGCGTAAACACACGCACTTCCGGCACTTCCAGGGCAACCCCTTCCTGAAGCGGGAAAGGCGTTCCTGCTTCAAAATAACTTTTGGCCAGCTCCGCGCCTTCTCCAACCGTCAGTTCTCCCGAAATGAGCGGCCATGATTCATCTGCGAGCTGTGAAACAGCTCCCTCTGCAACAACGTTATCAGAATATGCCCCCAGCGCGCCCTTACTTGCATGACGGGTATCCTGTAAATACTGATTCATTTTCCCGTCGCTCATGGAATACGCGCCGTCATACGATATCTGCATATGGCAGTCTGCTGTATTGATAAGTGCCCCTCCGCCGCTGGACAGATCCATGTGTTCGCACAGCGCGGGATAGCAGTATGGTGATTCCTGAGTTTCATCCCACTCTACTTCAGAAGTTACGATCCGCGCTTCCTTTTCCATGTCAACCAGGTCTCTCTTGCCGATGCTATCCAGCCACTCTTCCAGATAATCCCAGCTTTCCTGTGTGGTGATCCCGTGGTCCTCCTCCGCCATCACATAGAGTTCTTCAAATTCCGGCAGCTCGTCAAACTGGCAGGAATCGAACGAAAGGTTTCTGTAATCCGAAGCTTTCACTGTCTCAATATCCTGACTGTATTGCTCTGCACATTCCTCAATAGATATCCTGCCGTCGCAAAGCCCTTCTTTGTAGTGCTCGATATCATAGGCTTCCCACTCCTGTCCGTCTCTGATGACCACATCAGAGGATGAATCTTCATTTTCGTCATTGGATACCTCCGGCGAAGAATTACAGCCTGCCATGCAGACGCATACCAAAAAGGCGATTCCCGTAACAGCGCTGATAGTTTTCTTCACATTTTTCAAGCTCAAACACCCCCTAACTTGTTTTACTATTGAAACAG
>DWWI01000248.1 GCA_019119745.1 Candidatus Mediterraneibacter gallistercoris
GTAAATGATCGGAACAATAGTCTGCACATATCCGTTCCATCCCATTTTGTTCATGAGCACGACCAGGCCCACATGAAGGCCAGACATCAAAAGCAGTACGCCCAAATAAATCGCAAACAGTGAGATTGGAAAGAGACTGTCCTTTATGATGCGCTGCCCGTTTTTTCCACTCATTGCAGCACCGCCTTATATCCCAGTCCCCGGACTGTCACGATCTTAAATCCGTCACAGCCGGACAGTTTATTTCTAAGTTTGGTCATGTACACATCCACCGCGCGCAGGCTGGCATCACTGTCCACATCCCAGAATTCATCCATAAGCTGAGCCCTTGAAAATGTTTTCTTCGGATAGGATAACAGCTTATATATGATATTAAATTCCCGTGTCGTCAGGCTGATCTCCTCTCCGTCCACCTCTGCGCTCATGCCGTCTGCATCCAGTGTCAGATTGCCGACAGAGATCTTACGCTCTGTCTCGATATTTGCCCTGCGCAGAAGAGCGCGCACACGGAGTACCAGCTCGTCCAGATCGACCGGCTTTACCATATAGTCGTCGATTCCCAGGCGGAATCCCCGCTGCTTGGACGGGAGATCGTCCTTTGCAGACATAAAGAGGATCGGGATTCTCTCATTTACTTTTCTCACAGTCCTGGCGAACTCAAATCCGTCGATCTCCGGCATCATGATGTCAGATATGATCAGATCATAGAGCTGACTGTACATCTCATCATATGCGTCTCTTGCATTTAAACATCCTTTTGCCTCAAATCCACTGTCGTTTAAATACGTGCAGACAATTTTATTTAATTTGTCATCATCTTCTACTACAAGAATGTGTATCATCTTATCTTCCTCACTTTCTCTGCACGACTGACAGCGGCCCGGATCAGGTAATGACCTCTTGATTTTGTATTTTGTCTTAGCATACTATAAGGGGATTATGTTTCCATATTATTTGACTTTTGTTTCTGAATTGTTAAAATTAGAATCTGAAAATCTGACCGTCTGCTCATAACAGCGCCATCGCCACTGTACCGCCGGTGAGCAGCGCCAGTCCCAGCGCCTCTTTCTTTCCCAGTTTCTCTCCGAATACAAAATACGAGAACACGACTGTCACCAATACACTCAGCTTATCGACAGGCGCCACGATGCTCGCAGGTCCCTCCTGAAGCGCACGATAATAGCACAGCCATGATGCCCCCGTCGCGACGCCGGACAGGCAGATGAATCCCATCTCTTTTTTCCCGATCTGCGTGACTTCCCGCTGTTTTCCGGTGACAAATACCATCCCCCACGCCATGACGAGCACAACGCACGTGCGGATGGCTGTTCCCAGATTGGACTCCACTCCGGAAATGCCGATCTTGCCCAAAATTGCTGTCAGGCTGGCAAAGAAAGCCGAACCCGCCGCATAGAGCAGCCACCCGCCTTTTCCGGTGTTCTTCGTCTCTTCCACATCCTTTCTCTCGATCATCAGCATGATCCCTGCTGCAATAACAATGACAGCCGCTGCTTTCGGGAAAGAGATTCCCTCATGCAGAAAGATCAGCGCCAGTATGATCGTAAGGACCGTGCTTGATTTATCGATGGGCACGACTTTATTGACATCTCCCGTCTGAAGCGCCTTGAAATAACACAGCCAGGATGCTCCCGTGGCAGCTCCCGACAGGATCAGAAACAGGAACGTATATCCGCTGATCGAAGTAATCTGGTCAAAGGAGCCCGATATGAGCACCATGATCCACGAAAAGATAAGGACTACCACCGTGCGCACTGCCGTCGCCACGGTAGAGTCCGTTTTCCTTATCCCGCATTTTGCCAGAATCGAAGTCACTCCGGCAAAAAATGCAGAGCCTATAGCATAGAAAAGCCACATATTCCATTTCCTCCCATCCCGTTTATTCTCAGACTAACTGTTCCCTGTTGTGTGTAAGCCATTCCTCTGCCATTGCCTTGGCGGGCATTGTATTTCCATATTCAAGCACATACCGCATACATTCTTCTGCTCTCTTCCGGTCTCCGAGATTATCATAGCACTGACCGAGAAGTTGGGATCTGATTACATTGTTATAAGCTGTCTTCACCTTATAACCCTCCAGAATATCTGCGGCCTGTTTATACTGATGCTCAAGAAACAGCTTTTGCACGCCAAAAAGCCTGTTCTTTTTGAATGACCTGCCGGCCCGGTTATATAGTTCACTATACCTCTCTACATCCTGTTGCTGGTATGCTTCCACAAGATCCAGATTGAATACAGTATTTTTATAAATTCCGGCTTTTTTCTTTCCGATCCATCCTTCATTCAGAAACCTTCTGCTTTCTTCTAATTGTGCATTTACCATCAATGCCAATGCATATCTCTGCTGCATTAACTGGAATACAGACTTTTGATATCCTTTAAGCCGAAGCTCTTTTCCATAAGATACCCCATAACTTATGACCTCAAGATACTGTTTCGGGTCACATTGCTGCTGCAGAATATCGTCAAATTCCTTGAAACTTTTCAGGATTTTATAACAGACCATAAACAGAGTGAGAAAAATTGCAGCAGCCCCGCACAGTACGAGCAGATAAGGGCGCGTGCTTATCCAGCCGGGCTCCCACACCTCAAAGAACAAAAGAGTTTCTCTATGTGAAAAGGGATTTCCGAAAAAAATGCTCACAATTATCATCATCAAAAAATAAAAAACAACTGCGGATAAAGCATTTTTTATTCGCCCGCCTTTCCACTTTTTATATAACTTTATTATCTTTTCTTCCATAAGTGTGTTTTCATCCATTTCCTTCATCCTCCTGCAGCCGGCTCCGGTTTCTGCACAAAGCTCGATCTTGGTATTGTGAAATATCATTTCGAGATTGGCGCGGGACCTGATCACTTTAAATGGGCGTAACCAATGCCCTGGCAAAAATCCGCAGGATCAGGCTGCCTGTCGAAAGAATGACAGTATAACACTCTGATCCTGCGGATCTTTATGTATATCATCTTATTATTCGAAAATACCTTTAAGTACGTTCACACATCCTTCGATCCCCAGTTTTGCAGAATCGAGAACTACATCATAGTTTTTCAGGTCTTTCCAGTCATTTCCTGTATTGGCACGGAAGTATCCCGCTCTCTTCTTATTATAGAATCTGCGGGTCGACTCCACTTCCTCCGGGGCGATTCCGTAGTCTTTCGTGATCCGGTTCTTTACCTCTTCCTCATCCTCAGAATGAATAAATACTTTTATAACACCCTTCTGATTTTTCAATGCGTCACAGGCACAGTGGCCAAGGAAAATCGCCGGTCCTTCCATAGCAAGACGGCGGATCTCCAACTGCTCATCAAGAAATACTTTTCCCTCTGCCGTCAGCATATTAGGGTCGCCTGCCTGTACGCGACTCATGACAAACATAGTATAAATGAGACTGCCGGTGGCTTTTTCCTCATACTGATTGATACGCTCTACCGGGATTCCCTGCTTCTTTGCCACAGCCTCAAGGATCTCATGGCCATAGCACGGCACGCCGCTGATCTCTGACAGTCTTCGTGCAATTTTAGTTCCTCCGCTTCCGTATTCTCTTTCAATTGTTATATAACGAAATTTCATCTTCATACCTCCAGTAGTTATTTTAAATATTTCACACGAGTGTATTAATATTCGCCCGTTGATTGTTTTTTTCTATGGTATTATAATAATAAAAATACGTTTTGACTACAATGGCCACATATTTTACGATGTGGTTTAATACACATTTTATAAAATATGAGTATTAATTCTCGGCCAATTTATTACTACAAGGAGAAAAAAATGGACCGCACACCCAAGCAGGACCTGCGATTTATAAAAAACGAAAACCTGATACAAAAAACATTCCGGGAGATGATAGCGGAAAATGAATATTCCAGGATCTCGATCAAAGAGCTTACAGAGAGAGCTCAGATTAATCGAAAAACATTTTATCTGCATTATCCGTCTCTGGATCATCTGGTCGTCGCCTGTCAGCTCAAACTTATGGAGCCTACTCTGCAGATGATCACCAGGACAGTCTTTCCGGACGATGCGGAGAAGATCATCCAGCACAGCTTTCAGTTTATGGCAGCTCTCGATCCTGTCGATAAAAAAATCCTTTCGATCAAAGGCAAGATCCCTGATGCTAAAAGTCCTTCAGATCTGATCCGCGAATGTTTTTTCGAAAAGTACCACAGTTTCCCGGAATATAATCATTTTGAAAGCAATCTTATCATCACATATTTCTCCGTCTGTCTCGGCGTAATATACCGTCAATGGGAAGTAGACGGACAGCGGATTCCCATAGAGGAGATGATCCCGCTTGCCACCCGTCTGATCCTGCACGGGCTGGACGGTACCGGACTGACTGAAAGGAAGACTCAGGAGACTGCCTGTTCGGACGGATCTGAAGTCTGTCCTTGAAATTTTCACACTTAACATGTTATACTTTTAATCAGTAATTAAAAAACAGAGGGAATGGGCCCGCCATCGGTGTGTCCATTCCCTTTTTCATTTTAGAGGAGGCAGTGTGTATGGCGTTAGGTCTTTTATTATGTTCATCGGTAATCGTTTTGTGTATTCTTACAAATCGTTTTCTGAAACGTTTCGGTATCCCCGCAGTTCTCATATTCATCGCTCTGGGAATGCTGTTCGGGAGTGAAGGAATCGTAAAAATACCCTTTGATAATTACGAAATGGCCGAGACTATATGCTGTACTGCCTTAGTCTTTATCATGTTCTACGGAGGATTCGGAACCTCTTTTAAAGAAGCTCGCCCAATCCTCCCGCAATCAGTTCTTCTCGCCACCGGCGGAGTTCTCATTACCGCCGGAGTGACCGGGCTGTTTTGTCACTACATAGTAGGAATGAACCTTCAGGAAAGCCTCCTTGTCGGCGCTGTCTTAAGCTCCACCGATGCTGCTTCCGTCTTTTCAATCCTTCGTTCTAAAAAGCTCAACCTGAAGGAAGGAACGGCTTCTCTGTTGGAGGTGGAGAGCGGAAGCAATGATCCTTTTGCTTACATGCTGACGATCATTATCCTTGGCTGGATGGCAGGCAGCGGTGAAAATATCCTGCTGCTCGTTGTGAAAGAAATCGGCTTCGGCTTAATTTTCGGCGGCATACTTGGCTGGGCTGCCGTAAAGATTCTGAAGAAAACTGATCTGGAAACAGGAGGGATCAGCACGATCCTGATGATCGCTTTCGTCATGTTTTCTTATGCCGCTCCCGTCCTTGCAGGGGGCAATGGTTATCTGAGCGTATATCTTTTCGGATTTATCGTGGGGAATGCCCGCTACAAGACGAAGATCCCGCTGATCCAGTTTTTTGACAGTATTGACCGTCTGGCTCAGATGCTTATCTTTTTCCTGCTGGGACTTCTTGTCTTCCCTTCCACGCTGCTGCCGATCCTTGGAACTGCTTTTCTCATATTCCTGGGACTTACTTTTATCGCAAGACCGGTGGCGGTATTCCTGCTGATGACGCCGTTCCGCGCCTCGTGGCGCCAGCAGGCGCTGACCGCATTCTCCGGTCTCAGAGGCGCCGCATCCGCTGTATTTGCCATTATCGCCGTAGTCAGTCCGGGATACAGCGGATACGATGTATACAATATCGTCTTCTGCGTCGCCGTTATCTCTGTGGCATTTCAGGGTCTTCTTCTTCCTTTTGTCGCAGAAAAGCTGGATATGATAGATGACAGCCAGAATGTCATGAAAACTTTCAGCGATTATCAGGATGAACAGGATATACAGCTCATTCAGATTCGCCTGAAACCCGACCATCGGTATATCGGAAAGAGACTGTGTGAGCTGAATCTGGGAGATGTGCTTGCCGTTCTGATCGAACGCGGAGATGAGACGATCATTCCGCGCGGAGACGTGCTTTTACGCGAAGGAGATGTACTGGTCCTCAGCGGGGAAAGTTATCAGGGTGATGCAGATACTGTACTGGATGAAACAAAGATCGAGCCGAACGATAAACGGATAGGGAAACGGATAAGAGATCTGGGCGGCCGGGACAACTCCCTGATCGTACTGATCCGGCGGGAAGACGGCAATACCGTGATTCCGAGAGGTGATACAATAATCCAGCAGGGCGATGTGCTTGTAATGAACTCCGGCAGCTGATTGCGCTGTCCGTCCACCTCCCCTGCTTTCATCGAAGGCGGTATCCCGGATATTCTATTTTAAATAAATATCTACTATACAATCCAGCGGGATCTGCATCCCGTCCTCCAGGACAAGCTGCCCTGCATCGGAATTAATCCGGCGGATCCTGCCCCCGGCAGTATGATATGCCCCGCCGGATTTCTTCTCATCCGGGACAAAGTAAGTGATCACCACTCCCGGCTTCTCGCCCGGAAGCCCGCAGGCGAGCTGAATTTTATAATCCAGAATCTCCTTTTCGTCTTCCGACAGTTCCGGTTTCGCATCAGTCTGTCTCGCTGTCTCTTTTATCACGTCCCCGTATCCGGTCAGCGCGGCAAAAGGAGCAAACTGCGCTGCCCTGTCAGATACCGGCATATGGGGATGGACAGTAGATACATGATGCGGAAGATGAATGATGTCTTCATAACTATTTTCTTTATCCTGAACCTTCATTCCCCATGACCTCCGATCTGAATTTTTATGCTTTATGTCCTCCGATCTGGCTGTTCCTGTCTCTGGCGGTCGCCCCTTCTTCCAGATTCATCCCCTTTAAGATCGCATTCTTCCCGAACTTTTTCTTGATCTCCAGCACCGCTTTCTGCATCCTTTTCTCCCGTGCCAGCTCTGCCTCCTGCTTCTCCTGTTCTTTCTGAAGGGCAGCATAATCTGTAAAAAGATCCATCTGTTCGAACTTCATTTTATTCTGCGCCTCTCCTTCCGGAATGACATGTGTTGCAGCCATACTCAGTCTCCGCACCAGAAGCTTTTTATCTACAATACGGTCAAAGAGTTCTGTGACCGCCTGTATAACCTGCCGTGTCGAAGAAGTATACTGTTTCAGATTGACCGTACCATGCGCATGCTTCGGTATCTTTCTTCCGTATCGGTCTGTCTTCACTTCTCCGCTGTATTTCTTCCGCAGGTCAGGATTCTTCAGATTGTTAATATCGTATCCCACTGTCAGAACGATCTGATCAGTCACCAGCCCTTTGTCCACAAGATCCAGCGCAAGCATATCCGCCATCTCACGCGCTGCCAGCCTTGCTTTTTCAAACGGATACGGACACTGCAGCACCTGACCGGAACCGACACTGCTGCTCTGCGGCTTATATGCCTTAATGTCTGCGATCGTACACGGCTCCCAGCCCCATGCATGATCGATCAGCAGTTCTGCGTTGACGCCAAACATATTGTATAAAAGATCTTCATTATAATAATCCGTCGATTTTCCCAGTGAGCAGCGCGCGATATCCCCCATGGTAAAAAGTCCGCGTTCTTCCAGTTTCCTGGCATAGCCTCTCCCGACTCTCCAGAAATCCGTGAGCGGCCGGTGAGACCACAGCAGTCTCCGGTAGGACATCTCATCCAATTCGGCGATACGCACGCCGTTCTCATCCGGCGGAATATGCTTTGCCTCAATATCCATAGCGACTTTACTGAGATACAGGTTCGGCCCGATTCCTGCCGTGGCAGTGATGCCGACCGTATCGAGCACATCACGGATCATCTCCATGGCCAGTTCCCGCGCAGTCATCTGGTATGTCCTCAGATAGGATGACGCGTCAATAAATACTTCATCGATGGAATAGACGTGGATATCTTCCGGCGCAATGTACTTCAAATAAACCTCATAAATCTCGCCGCTGGTCTTCATATACCGCGCCATCTGAGGCGGAGCGACTACGTAATCCAGGGCAAGTGAAGGATCTTTCTCCAGTTCAGGCGCCTGGCAGGAAGATCCCGTAAACTTATGTCCCGGAGCGTTCTGTCTCCGCCGTGCATTGACTTCTCCGACCTTCTGTACCACTTCAAACAGTCTCGGTCTTCCCGCGATACCGCATGCCTTAAGAGACGGGGAAACAGCAAGACAGATCGTCTTTTCCGTCCGGCTCTTATCCGCCACTACCAGATTCGTAGTCATCGGATCAAGTCCACGTTCCATACACTCCACGGAAGCATAGAATGATTTCAAGTCAATCGCAATGTAAGTTCTTTCATCCATTCATTCCGCCTCCCTATATGATTTAAATCTCTACGTTATAGAAAGAATAACACAATTTTTTCTTTCGAACAAGTGTTCTTTTTATGTTATATGATGTTGCTCTTTCCGTGGACTGAGATTATAATACATATGCTGATCAATTCTGTCAGAAAAAAATCACAGAATTGTAACTTAAAGAGAGGTATTTTATGGAAACAGTACGTCAGACAAGAAATGAAATTACAGAAGGAGTCATCTGGAAGCAGCTTCTGCTGTTCTTCTTTCCTATCCTGCTGGGCACTTTCTTCCAGCAGCTTTATAATACGATAGACAGTGTGATCGTGGGACAGTTTGTGGGTAAAGAAGCACTTGCCAGCGTAGGCGGTTCTTCCGCGCAGATCGTCTCTCTTGTGGTCGGCTTCTTTACCGGTCTTTCTTCGGGTGCGGCGGTAACTATCGCCCAGTTCACAGGCGCAAAAAAAGAAGAGACCGCAAACGCAGGTCTCCACAATGCATATGCTATCGCTGCAGCCGGCGGGATCGCGCTTACATTTATCGGGATACTGGCAGCACCGTTCATGCTCCGGCTCATGAATACACCGGCTCAGATCATGGATGGTTCCCTGATTTACCTGAGAATCTATTTCGCAGGCATACTTTTTGTACTCGTCTATAACATGGGATCCGCCATCCTGCGCGCAGCCGGAGATTCCAAAAGCCCTCTGTATATCCTGATCATCTGCTGTGTGATCAATATTGTTCTGGATACGATTTTTGTACTCCTTTTCCACATGGGAGTCGCAGGAGCCGCCATTGCCACTCTGATCGCCCAGGCTGTCAGCGCTGTTCTTGTCACGCTCAAGCTGATGCGCTCCGGAGGACTGCTCCGTCTTTCTCTGCGAAAGATCCGCTTCCATGGCACGCTCCTGAAAATGCAGCTGAAACTGGGGCTGCCCACCGGCTTTGAATCCATTCTGTTTGCAATTACAAATATCGCTATTCAGGCCGCTATTAATACATTTGGCACGGATACCACTGCCGCATGGTCCGCATACGGCAAGCTGGATGCCATTTTCTGGATGGTCAGCACCGCGTTCGGCATCTCCATCACTACATTTGTGGGACAGAACTACGGCGCAGGCAAAATGGACCGCGTGCGCAGGAGCACCCGTGTCTGCCTCTGCATGGATCTGGTCGTATCCTTTGTCCTGGTTGCCGTACTGATCGGTGCGAGAACCATCCTGTTCCGGCTCTTTACTACAGATGACGCTGTCGTTCAGATCGGCGCTGATATGCTTCTTTTTATCACTCCATGGTATATCGTCTATGTATTTATTGAAATACTCGGCGGCTCTCTGAGGGGCCGCGGAAATGTGATCGTCCCCGTAGTCATCACACTTCTCGGCGTCTGTGTTCTGCGCATCATCTGGCTGGCAGGCGTGCTGAAGATCTCACCGACGATCCACGCGATCATTTTCAGCTATCCCGTGACCTGGGTGATCACTGCACTTGCATTTATCGGATATTATCTGTTGAAAAGCAGAAAGCAGCCGGCATAATACATTCAGAATTCCAGCCTCATCTGATACCAGGTCTCCCGCTTCATTGTGAAGAGAAGCGTCCTCAAACATAATATCTTTCAAGTCGTACTGAGTTGTTTTGTATATTTTATCATCTCATGGATGACATAGACCGATACAAGGAGCTCCGTGATCGGCATTGCAAACCAGATCGCATTTCCGCTGAATACCGCCGGAAGCAGATAAATCAGAATACCGCTGATCACCAGCCCTCTCGCCACCGAGGCGATAAATGCTGTCTTCGGCTTTATCAGCGCCTGAAAATAATACGTCGAGAAAATATTAAGCGGCAGGAGCAGGAAAGAGAGTCCATAGCACCGGAAGATTGCCGGCGCAATCTCAAGGACTTCAGCTGTAGGCGACATGAACAGCCTGATAAATACATTCGGAATAAGTATGCTCAGCGCTGTCCAGAAGATACTGAATACTGCCACAGTACCCAGTGCGTATTTCAGTGTCTCACGTATCCGCTTACCCTGCCCGGCGCCGAAGTTTGTGGAGATGACCGGCTGGGATGCCTGCCCCACACTGTAAGCGCAGCACTGTACAAAAGTGCTGATATTGACAATAACTCCATAGACCGATAATGCATTCGTGCCGAGATATACCATAATCTGGCGGTTGAATAAAATGGTCAGTATTCCCATCGCCACATCAATAAAAAACGTAGAAAATCCCGTCGTCATAATCTTCCTTAATTTTTGCAGCATGCCTTCCGGTTTTACAAGACGGAGTGTATTTTTCTTCGTGAAGAAATGGAACAGCATGACAAGGAAACTGATCGTGGAGCCGATCGCTGTCGCAAGCCCTGCCCCAAAGGCGCCCATATCACATGTAAACACGAAGAAATAGTCTCCGAAAATATTAAAAATACCGCCGGCAAGCACTGCTCCTGTCGCCAGCGCCAGATTCCTGTCACTTCTTAAGTACGCCGCAAGCATCTGGTTGAACAGGAAAAACGGGATCGCAAATTTGATCGGAAGCACATACTCTCTTGCCAGAGTGAGCGTATTGCCCTGCGCGCCGAATATAGTCAACAATTCCCTGTCAAATAAGATAATGATAATCCAGATGATCGCGGCAAGAATGACAGAGCCGCAGATCCTTCCGGCCCGTGATACTGCCCCACCATCGCCATATCCACAATAGAATAGATGGAAGTGATCAGTGCACTTCCGAATGCCGCCGTCAGATATTTAAAATAGATTGTTTTGATCCTCCCGCTAAGAAAATCCATTTTTCATCCTCCTGTAATGATCTTTGTTTTATTTAATAAGAAATGAAGTTCCCTATTAAAAAACCGGATAAGGAATAAGTATTTCAACTTATCTCTTATCCGGTTCATCATTTCCGCTGAATGATTTTCCTCCGAGCAAGGTGTAGTCTAACATAGGATTTTCTCTGTGTCAAATCCAGACTTTCATTCATATATTTTTTCGCTTTACAATTTTCAATTCATACCCCAGCGCATTTAAGATATTGCAAAAACATCTCAAAGACGGACTGTTTTCTTTCTTCTCAATCCGCGAAATTACCTGCTGTCTACTCCCTGTCATTTCTGCCAGATCACTCTGAGTTATTCTCTCTGCTTTCCGCAGCACTGTCATCTCTTCTATTAAACGATACTCCTCTCTGCTGTCATCCCATACTTTTTTAAACTCCGGATTCTCTCGCTTTTTCTTCTCTATAGTCTTACCAACATTAACCTTTGTAAAGGGCATAACTATACCTCCACACTAAATAAACACTTTTCTTAACTATGTTTAATATTTATCCATCTCCAGCGCTTTTCTGGCATATTTGATAAACTTCTCCGCCGCGATCCCAAACGGCTGCTGCCGTTTCCACGCTAGTGCGCACGTTCCTGTAAGCTCGGGTTTTAACGGGCGGTATGTCAGCTTAGACTGATCCCAGAAATCAACGGAACCGCACGTGTTAATGGAATATGCCAGCTGCTGATTTGACATGACCGCGCTGCTGGAAGGCAGATTGCTTGTAAACAGCACCTGTATCTTGTCATAATACTCTCCGAACCAGTTGGCTATCTCGCTTTGTATATTCGCCCTCCTCGGCATGATCAGAGGTTCTCCGACCAGATCTTCCGGTGTGATATACTCTTTTGCCGCAAGGGGCGCATCCGGATGCATGGTGACCACACATCGCTCCAGTCCTGCCAGACGGATGAAATCATATTTCTCCAGATCCACCGGCTCCAGCAGAAGTCCGATATCCGTCAGCCCCCGATCCATCCGTTCGGTCACCAGATCTGCCGTTGCCGTATACAGATCAAACGTCACAAGAGGATATTTTTCGTGGAATGAGCGGATCAGCTCCGGAAGTCTCTGCACAGCTCGCAGGTCTCCGCAGCCGATGGCGACAACGCCTTCCACCTGCTCCTCCTGCTCGGTCAGTTCCCTCTCTGTCTTATCGACCAGTTCCAGTATCTCTTCTGCCCTGCGCCGGAGCAGAAGTCCTTCGTTTGTAAGCGTTACTTTTCTTGTCCCGCGTATGAGCAGTTTTACCCCCATCTGTTCCTCCAGCTGGGATAGCTGCCGGCTCAGTGTGGGCTGCGTGATATGCAGCACTTCCGCCGCCCGTGTGATGCTCTCCTCTCTTGCCACAGCCAGAAAATATCTCAGTACTCTTATCTCCATCGTTTGACCTCCTCATTAACGCCGGACAGGTGTCTGCTCTTACACCTGATTACACAACACTTTTATTTTACTACATATTTCATAACAAGCAAACCGGAAACAGGAGCCTTTCCTCCTCTTCGAAAGAAATGACTCCTGTCTGCTTAAACGTTACATCAACTAAATTTGATTCCGTATATTAAATTTGCAAATTTTATCAGCGGTAAGACTTCTCATAGATTGCGGCACATTCTTCATCTGTCATCTGTACCGGATCCGACATGAACAGTCCTCCCATTGTAGCGCGTGCGTTCTTCGCCAGCGTCATACACTCCTCTTTCTGAATGCCGTAATCGGACATCTTCAGATCAGCCACGCCGCACGCTTCCTGAAGCTTTACAAGTGCTGTCACAAAGTCCATCGGGTCTTTTGCGTCAGTCCTGCCCAGAGCCTGCGCCATGCGGATAAACCGCTCGTCACAGCAGTGCTTGTTTACAAAATGTGTATAGTACTCTTTCGAGATCATGATAAGTCCTGCGCCGTGAGGCAGCTCCTGATGATATGCGCTCATGGCGTGTTCCATCGCGTGCTCGCTTGTACAGGATCCGACTACCATAGAATACCCTGACATCGTGTTCGCAAATGCAACATGCTCCCGGGCTTCCATATCACTGCCGTCTTTTACCGCACGGGCAAGGTATTTCCCGATATTCTCGATTGCCGCCAGCTGTACCATATCGCCCATCAGGCTTGTCACGCCGGACATGTATCCTTCTGTGGAGTGGAACAGAGCGTCAAACCCCTGATATGCCGTAAACTTCGGCGGAACTGTCGCCATCAGCTCCGGATCTACCACTGCGATCACAGGGAAAAGACTGTCCATACCGCCGCAGCCGATCTTCTCATTTGTCTCCGGATTCGTCACTACGCCCCACTGGTCAACCTCAGAACCTGTTCCGGCTGTCGTGGTGATCGCAATGATCGGAAGAGTCGGGTTTACAAGGGGCTTCATCTTACCTGTCGCTCCTGCCACATAATCCCACAGATCTCCCGGCTGGAGCGCATACATTGCCATAATCTTCGCCGCGTCCATGACGGAGCCTCCGCCCAGCGCCACAACAAAGTCACAGCCGTTGTCACGGGCGAATCTTCCGCCCTCCTCTACTACAGATTTCAGCGGATTCGCTCCGACTTTATCAAACAATACCGTCTCCACTCCTGCCTGATGCAGCTCGTTCATGGTGCGGTCCAGAGCTCCGTTTTCTCTTGTTGATTTACCATTTGAAATAACTACCATTGCTTTCTTTCCCGGCATCGCCTGCTCATGAAGATGGTTAAGCTGTCCTGCGCCGAAAAGTACTCTTGTAGGGTTAAAAAAGTTATACATTGTCTTCTGCCTCCTGTAATAAATTTTTATCTTTTCTATCCGATCACCCGGAACTCTTTCCATTTTCCTCTTCGGAAACGGATCCAGAAAAATGCAGCCCTGATCATCCAGTCCAGACACATGGCAAATGCGATACCGATTACGCCCAGATCCAGACAGACGCCGAACAGGATTGAAAATACAACTCTGCACCCGATCGTGGAAAAGATACTTACATACATGGTGTATTTCACATCCCCTGCCGCCCGCAGGCCGTTTGAGAGGGCGCCCGAGAGCGGATAGAACAAAGCATTAAAAATGTTGTGTATGATGACCAGTATCACGACCAGCCGCGCCGCCTCATCGGAAATCGCATAGCCCCGGAGAACCAAAGGCGCCGCCAGCAGGACCACTCCGTTCCACAGAATGGATGCAAGAAATGTGATCCGAAGGAGCTTGCGCATATAATACTCTGCCGCTTCAGTATCGCCCGCTCCCATGCACTGTCCGATCACCGTGACAAAGGCAAGCCCCAGAGCGGTTCCCATCAGAGCCGCCACAGACCAGAAACTCTGTGCCACACCGTTGGCCGCGATCTGCACGGTTCCGAAAAGAGCAGTGATACTGCTGAGCGCTACTTTCGTGAGCTGGAACAGCCCGTTCTCAATTCCGTTTGGCACTGCAATCCCAAGGATCCGCTTTACCATGCTGCCTTCCCATTGGAAAATATTTTTCCATTTAAGACGGACACGGACAGAGTCGGAAAGGGGTTCCGCTCTCTGTTTCCTGCATTTCTGAGTCTCATGCTTCTCCTTTCGGAAACAGAGTACCAGAATGACCACCGCGGAAAATGTCCTGGCAATCAGCGACGGATAAGCAACTCCCGCCACACCCGCATGGAAAACAAATACGCCGATCGCATTTCCCGCTATATTGATCCCGTTCGCTGCAAGGGAAATATTCATGGTCACGTTGGTCTTTCCCATACTCCGGTATATGGCGGCGCCGGCATTATAGACAGCGATCGCCGGATAAGAGTACGCGGATATCCTCAGATAGGTCACGCAGGCTTCCATTACATCCTGATCCACCTCTCCGAACAGAAGCCTTAAAAGCTGACGGTTCAGTACAAGAGAGAAGATCATCACGGCCACGGAGAAAACTGAGGCGATCATCACAAGCTGTCCTGCCGACAGATTTCCGTTCTTCTCGTCCCTGCTGCCAATGTACTGGCTTACCACCACAGCGCCCCCTGCGGCCAATGCCGCGAACAGGAAGATAAATACTGTATTAAACATATTGACGAGAGAGACACCCGATACCGCGGCTTCTCCCGCATAGCTGACCATAAATGTATCGGATACACCCACCAGCACTTCCAGAAGCTGCTCCAGAAAGAGCGGCAGGATCAGAAGTTTCAGCGCATGATCAGAAAAGAGCTTTCTCTCATCCGGTATGGATACGGCCGGCTCCGTAAGCCGGCAGATCAGTTGTTTCATGAAATTTCACCGCCACATATCATTTCTTACGGTTCAAGTATAGTTCTTCTGTTCCTGTATATCCAATACTTAGATTTCATGCTGCCATATGCCTGTAAAGCATGAAAAACACCGCAGAGCTCCCGCCGCGGTGTTTTCTCAATTTTTCTATTGTTTTTCTGTATTTTTCTGTTTCCCGTTTTATTTTTTCTCCCGGACTGCAAATATGGATATCAGGAACAGCACTACTGCCCCTGCTGTCATCCAGAGAAATGATACGTTCATGCCGTGCATCATTGCATTGTCGCCGTACACTTCTGCCGAAGCCGTGCTCACTACTGTCATGATACCGACAAACACAGCCGAACCGATCGAACCGGCAATCGTACGCAGCGAGGTGAGAAGCGATGAAGCGTCCGCAACTTTCGTCGGATGTACATTGCTCGTGCCCCATGTCAGGAGCGGCATCATAAGGCTGCCGATGGCGATGTTACGGATTACATTAAAGGCTGCCGCAACCCACAGCGGCGTGCTCATGGTAAGAAAATACATTCCGATATTACCGATGACCAGAGCTGCCGATCCTGCCACGAAAATCTTTTTGATTCCCATCCGGTCATACAGATTTCCCGCAAACGGGCTGACGATGGCAGTCGCAAGAGAACCCGGCAGTGTGACAAGACCTGAGACAACGGCCGAATATCCCATAACACTCTGAACATACAGCGGCATCATCACGGAGGAGCCCATCATAACCAGATAGAGCACCATGCTGGCGATCACGCTGACCGCGTATTTCCAGTTGGCAAGGATCCTGACATCGAGGAACGGTTTCTCAAGGGTGCTCTGGCGGACCATAAAGAATACGCATACAATCGCACCGACTACAAGGGGAAGACCGCCTTCGATACTGATCAGACCGAAACTGCTGATATTTCCGATACCGAGAGTAATGCCTCCGAAGGCCACGATACTCTCCACAAAGGAGATCACGTCGAACTTCTTGTCCTGAAGTTCAAGTACGTCGTCAAAGACGATGCTCGATATAACAAAGGATACCGCCATGATCACAAGAGCCACCCAGAAGATCGATTTCCATCCGAA
>DWWI01000249.1 GCA_019119745.1 Candidatus Mediterraneibacter gallistercoris
TTTTCCACCATCTCAGTCCAGTCTTTGAGATCCGGTTCAGGGCAGTCCAGATGAAGGCATTCACAGACTACCTGCGCAAGATGTTCTTTTTCCATTGCCAGAGGAGCCTCGTAGAGATACTCAACGTCCAGGTTCTGGAGTACGTGGCTTGCCGGCAGGTTGCAGAAAAGAGAAATCTTGTCTTTCATGCCCGAATCGAGAGGATACTCGGAACGGCACACGATGATATCCGGCTGTATTCCCATTCCCTGCAGCTCTTTTACGCTGGCCTGTGTAGGTTTGGTCTTCATCTCCTGGGAAGCGCGCAGATAAGGAATCAGTGTCACGTGAATGAGGATGACATTTTCCGCACCTTTCTCATGCTGAAACTGACGGATGGATTCAAGGAAAGGCTGGCTCTCGATGTCTCCGACCGTGCCGCCCACTTCAATGATGGCGATTTCCGTATCGGTTGCAGCGGGATTGCGGTAAAATCTGCTCTTGATTTCGTTTGTGATATGGGGGATGACCTGTACGGTTCCTCCGCCGAAGTCGCCGCGGCGCTCTTTCTGAAGAACAGACCAGTAGATCTTGCCGGTCGTGACGTTAGAGTTCTTGGTAAGGCTCTCGTCGATGAAGCGCTCATAGTGTCCAAGATCCAGATCAGTCTCCGCACCGTCGTCTGTTACGAAGACTTCACCGTGCTGGACCGGATTCATTGTACCCGGATCGATGTTGATATAAGGATCGAATTTCTGCATGGTAACGGTATATCCGCGGGCTTTTAACAGCCGCCCGAGAGAAGCGGCCGTTATCCCTTTGCCGAGACCGGATACAACGCCGCCGGTAACAAAAACGTATTTTACTGCCATAATAGATGCCCTCCTGTGGTATAAATATCTGATGAACGGTAAAACCGGTTCCTGAAAAAAGAGTACAGTCTGACTATGGACGGAAAACCGCATCTTTGCGGTCTGATCCATACGTATAGCCAGACTGTAAAACAAAATAATACTTATATAGTATACAACAGAAATTATAGAAAGTACAGAGTTTTTTATGAAAGGAGTATATGTTCGTATATTGCCTCGCATGTGAGCTGTACGCCCAGTTTCTTGAAGATCTTGATATCTACGTCCGAGAGCATTACGGAAGTGTGAGCCTGACATCCGTCCAGCTTCGGAAGCTGAGAGAGCGCAAGGCGCGCTTCCGCGCTGTCAGCCGCGCTGGCGGAGAGCGCGATCAGCACTTCGTCAGTGTGCAGACGCGGGTTTTTGCTCTTTAAGTAGTCCACTTTTAGTTTCTGGATCGGCTCAATGGACTGGGGAGAGATGATGTGCCGTTCGTGGTCAATGCCGGCGAGGGCTTTCAGCACGTTCAGTAGCAGCGCCGCGGACGCACCGAGCAGCTTAGTTGTCTTTCCGGTTATGATACGTCCGTCCTCGAGTTCCAGCGCGGCTGCCGGTCCGCCGGTCTCTTTTGCACGTTTCTGCGCTTCGACAGCAACTCTGCGGTCTGCGACGGTAATACCTGCCATATTCATGAGAAGCTCGATTTTCTCCGCTTCTTTTTCAGAGGCATCGCCTTTTACCAGTGCGTTCAGTGCGGCGTAATAGCGGCGGATGATTTCCTGTTTGGAAGCTTCGCGGCAGACTTCATCATCGCAGATGCAGTTGCCCGCCATATTGACGCCCATGTCTGTAGGGGATTTGTAAGGGCTTTCCCCGTAGATCTTTTCAAAGATCGTGTTCAGGACAGGGAAGATTTCTACGTCCCGGTTATAGTTGACAGTAGTTTCGCCATAGGCTTCCAGATGGAAAGGATCGATCATGTTTACATCATTTAAGTCGGCTGTAGCCGCTTCGTATGCGAGATTGACCGGATGTTTGAGCGGCAGATTCCAGATCGGGAATGTCTCGAACTTGGCGTATCCCGCATGGATGCCTCTCTTGTGTTCATGATAGAGCTGGGAGAGACAGGTAGCCATTTTTCCGCTTCCGGGTCCCGGAGCTGTTACGATGACGAGCGGTCGTGTTGTCTCGATATAATCGTTCTTTCCGTAGCCTTCATCGCTGATAATCAGCGGAATATTGGACGGATATCCCGGGATAATATAGTGGAGATATACCGGAATATTCATGTTTTCCAGTCTGTTTTTGAACAGAAGGGCACTTTCCTGACCGGAGAACTGGGTAATCGTCACGCTGCCCACATAAAGTCCCTGATCGCGGTATGTCTGGATCAGACGGAGAACATCTGTGTCGTAGGTAATGCCGAGGTCGCCGCGAACTTTATTTTTTTCAATGTCCTTTGCGCTGATGACGATGACGATCTCGGCCTGATCGCTGAGTTCTTTTAAAAGTCTCAGTTTACTGTCCGGAGCAAAGCCGGGAAGTACGCGGGAGGCGTGATAGTCGTCGAAGAGTTTTCCCCCGAATTCCAGATAAAGTTTGTTGTCGAATTTTCCAATCCGTTCCCGAATGTGTTCAGACTGCATTTTCAGATATTTCTCATTGTCAAAACCGATTTTCATATTTTCCTCTTTCCTTTGTATTTATTCTGTATCCGTGAGTGGATGACGCATCTGACGCGCCGGAAGATAACAGGACATATTCCGTACCCAGTATACTATAAAAAGTCATGGATTTACAATATTTTCATAATGTTTTTGTTGATTTATGCAAAACCTGTCTTTATAATAATAATAGCTGTTTTTAGGAGGAATATAATGGACAATAATAATAAAAATAAAGACCCGAATCATAACCGGCAGGGCTGGGGAATTATCCTCGTAACAACCCTGCTGGTCACTTTTATGGTGATGGGATTATACTCGATGATGCGGGGATCCGGTCCGGAACAGATCAGCTATGATAAGTTCCTTTCTCTGATCGATGAAGGCGAAGTTCAGGAGGTAAATCTTTACAGTGACCGGATCTATATCACACTGACTGACGAGGCGCGTCAGAAAGAGTTTAAGAAATCCGGACAGACAGGCATTCCGGAAAATGTCTGGAGCCAGCTCCAGGAACAGATGCAGTCGGACAGCAGTACCGGAGAAGAGAGCGAGAGAGATCCGGATTATTATACTGGATATGTCAACGATTACACTCTGACTGACAAACTCGAGGAAGCAGGAGTCAAATTCGGAAGTGAACCTGCCGATACAGTCGGGCAGACTCTTCTCGAGCTGTTTATAACCGTCATCCTTCCGATCGGTCTGATGGCGGGAATGCTCATCTGGCTGATGCGGAAGATGACCAAAGGCGGAGGCGTGATGGGCATTGGCAAGAGCAATGCCAAGATGTACATGGAGAAAGAGACCGGAGTTACTTTTCAGGATGTGGCCGGTGAGGATGAGGCAAAAGAATCACTTCAGGAAGTGGTGGATTTCCTTCACAATCCGGGAAAATACAGCGGCATCGGTGCAAAGCTTCCGAAGGGAGCGCTGCTTGTAGGCCCTCCCGGAACCGGTAAGACGCTCCTTGCCAAAGCAGTGGCAGGCGAGGCAAAAGTACCGTTCTTCTCATTGTCCGGATCAGCGTTTGTAGAGATGTATGTTGGTGTCGGAGCTTCCCGTGTCCGCGACTTGTTCAAACAGGCCCAGCAGCAGGCCCCGTGTATTGTGTTTATCGATGAGATCGACGCCATCGGAAAGACCCGTGATTCTTCGCTCGGCGGAAATGATGAGAGAGAACAGACGCTCAATCAGCTCCTTGCGGAGATGGACGGATTTGATACAAACAAAGGCCTCCTGATTCTGGCGGCAACGAACCGTCCGGAGATCCTGGATCCGGCGCTTCTGCGTCCGGGACGTTTCGACCGGCGGATTATCGTGGACAAACCGGATCTGAAAGGCCGTGTGGAGATCCTGAAAGTACATGCAAAAGATGTGCGTATGGATGAGAGCGTGGACCTCGAAGCAATCGCACTTGCGACTTCGGGCGCGGTCGGCTCGGATCTTGCGAATATGATAAACGAGGCTGCCATTAATGCGGTGAAGCATGGCAGACAGGTAGTGAGCCAGAAAGACCTTTTTGAGGCGGTGGAAGTCGTTCTAGTCGGAAAAGAAAAGAAAGACCGCATCATGAGCAAGGAAGAGAGACAGATCGTCTCTTACCATGAGGTGGGACACGCACTTGTCACAGCGCTCCAGAAGAATACGGAGCCGGTGCAGAAGATCACGATCGTTCCGAGGACAATGGGGGCTCTCGGATATGTGATGCAGACGCCGGAAGAGGAAAAATTCCTGAATACGAAGAAAGAGCTGGAGGCTATGATCGTTGTGGCTCTCGGAGGACGTGCTGCCGAGGAACTTGTCTTTGACACGGTGACGACCGGAGCGGCTAATGATATCGAGCAGGCGACCAAAATCGCCCGTTCTATGATCACACAGTACGGTATGTCCGAACGGTTCGGACTGATGGGGCTTGAGTCCATCCAGAACCGGTATCTGGATGGAAGAGCCGTGTTAAACTGCGGTGACGCGACTGCCGGTGAGATTGACGAGGAAGTTATGAAGATGCTGAAGGCCGCCTATGAAGAGGCTAAGAAGCTTCTTTCCGAGAACAGGGAGGCACTTGATAAGATCGCCGCATTCCTGATCGAAAAAGAGACGATCACAGGAAAGGAATTCATG
>DWWI01000250.1 GCA_019119745.1 Candidatus Mediterraneibacter gallistercoris
TAAAATAGAAGAGAATAGAGTGGAAAAAATATTACAAAATAATTAAGAATATAAAGAAAGATTATGACATTTAATGTAAGAAAATACTGTAACAGGTCAGGAAGTGTCGGAAAGAATACAGTAAAATCAGTTGACAGAGTAATCACTTGTTGATATAATGCCATTGTAACAAATTTAACAATTGTGTAACATTTAGAACTTCCTACAAAAGATAAAGACTTGAAACAAAGGAGGTTTTATATGATTAATACACATGTGAAAAGCAAATTGATCATATCTGCTTTCGCGGGTCTGATCATTATCCCGGGGAGTGCGGTTACGGTAAGGGCAGAAGAGGAGATGGAGGATACGCAGTCTGCTGCGCCTGCCGCAGGGATCGAATCGGTGCTTGAGGAGTGCTTTGAGACAGAAGTAAAAGAAAACATCAATCTCTATATGGTACCAACAGACGAGGGAGAGTATTTAAATATAGCGTTTTCTGATACAGGTGATTTTACCTATATCAGAAGTGCTCCGGATGAAAACAGCGACTGGGTGGGAAAGCTTTACAGCAATTCCACAGCGGAAGTGCTGGAGTATCTGGACGGCTGGATAAAGATCCGGTCAGGGACGGCGGAAGGATACGTCCCCGCAGACACGCTCATCACCGGTGAGGACGCGCGGGGATGCGCACAGGAGTATGAAAACAGTACGGCCACGGTGACGGCATATTCTTTGAACGTCAGGGACGGGCAGGGAACGGATGCACAGATCCTGACGCAGATAGGTCAGGGCGAGGAGTATATGATAACAGGGGATGCCGTGGACGGATGGTATCCGGTGAAAGTCGGCGAGATTGATGGCTGGGTGAGCGGAGATTATATAGAGACAGAGACATCTTATTCGTATGGAGAAACCAGGGAAGAGGAAGAACAGAGAATTGCGGAAGAGAAAGCTCTGGAAGAGCAGCAGGCTCAGGAAGCGGCTGCCCGGGAAGCAGCGGCACAGCAGGAGGCGGAGACACAGAATGTGTCAGCTCAGACTGGGTCTTCCGGACAGGCAGTTATTGATTATGCCTGTCAGTTTATTGGTAATCCATATGTCTGGGGAGGGACAAGCCTCACGGAAGGGGCGGACTGTTCCGGCTTTGTCCAGTCCGTATATGCACATTTTGGAATAAACCTTCCAAGGACATCGTATGATATGAGATCGGCGGGATATGAAGTGAGTTATGACGAGGCTCAGCCGGGAGACCTGATATTATATGACGGGCATGTAGGACTCTATATGGGAGACGGGAATATCGTCAATGCGATGAACGAGGAGCAGGGAATCGGTATCTGCAGCGCTACTTATACAAATATCGTTGCAGTGAGAAGAGTATTATGATTTAAGTAGCAGAATGCTGTACTTCAGATAAAAGAGGTACAGCATTTTTTTTGCAACGGCGACGAGCCAAAGTCCGGGCGTGCCCGAGACCTCGACGACCGCTTACAATCCCGGAATGTGCCTTTGGGCACTTCCGGTGATTTTACGAATGATCGAAAAAGGTTCCGACAAAAATTCCAGTTATCTTATTTTTCTGTAAATTGAGAAAGACGCATTTCGACATAAAAAAACAGAGGGATATGCAAAATGCACAAATTTGTTTGAATTTGTAAAAGGCAGTCGAATCGAAAAAAAAAGAAGTTTTCAACTTATTCACATTCAAAAATTCAAAAAACGTGGAAAAATCAAAGTTTTCATAAAAGTTATTCACATTATCCACATAAAAACATGTGTTTTTGGTGGATTACTCGGAATTGAAAAAAGAACGGATGTTTTGGTGAGTTGTTATGAAATTGAAGTTTTGTCGAAAAAGCAGAGAAAAAATCTTGACTTTTGAGTAGTCAAAAAAACAGAAAAACAAGAAGAAACATTTCTGAAAATTCAAAAAAATACGGTTGATAATTTAAGGACGAGGGATTATAATAAACAGGCATTGATTAACAAAAGGAGGAAACAGAAATGGCACAGATTTCTAAAGATACAAAGATTGGCGAACTGCTTAATATTTTCCCGGGATGCGCACCGATCCTCATGGAGATCGGAATGCACTGCCTTGGCTGCCCGGCATCTCAGATGGAGACGCTTGAGGAAGCTGCAATGGTACACGGGATCGACAGCGAACTTCTTGTAGAAAAGATTAATGCCGCTATGCAGGCGCAGGCATAAGCCGTCTTTGAGACAATGTACTCGGTATTTGAGCAGAAAGCATAAAAAAAGTCCGGACAAAAATGTCCGGGCTTTTTTATTCCCATCATACAGTGGATAACTTCTGTATGGCATCTGCTGATACGATGATCTCGCAGTGCTCTTCGAGAAAAGCGAGTACTGTGGAATCGGCCTTTTCTGGAGAACCGTATTCGGAAAGCATGTTGCAAATCTTATTAAACTCGTTGGCGGAGTGCTCTTCCGGGGCGAGTGCCAGGATGAACGTATCACTGTCTCCGTCCTTATACAGAGTGTTCGCGCCATTGTACAGCGGCGAGAGAAGGCGGGCAGCCTCGATCACTGAATCGAGAGAGCCGAATGAAAACAGCCGGATGGAAAAAGGCTCTGTTTGTGGAGCGGTGTCCGGGGTTTTTATCTCAGCAGTCGCCTCCTTTACTTTATTCAGTAAATTGAGGAAATCGTCTGCTCCCTGAAGTTTTTCAAGGGCTTCTGTATTCAATGTATCGGCCTCACCGAGAGGTGTGAATTTCGAAAAACGTGTATCCAGTTCTTCAGGATCTTCCACTTTGGTTATGATCAGGACGATAGAATCTGCGGAAGCAGGAATTGCCTCGATCATCAGAGGAAGGTCCTCAGCTTCAAAACCAAAATCAAAAGATGCCTGCTGCATCATGTCGCGAAATAAAGATTTTGCTTTCTCTGTACCATAAGCCAGTTCGCTCAGTTTCAGATGACGGGCAGCCAGATCGGCATGCGTCAAAGTGCAGCGAATCTGATTTTCGTTGATCTTCTCAATCTTCATATGCTCACATCCTTATGATATAGATATTTGAGAGAGTACGCATATTGAATCAATGTTTTTATCAAAAGATACTATCTCACAGATAGTATAAACAAAAAATAAAAAGATGTAAAGAAAAACAAAAAGACTTTATAATACTTTAATTTTGATGGAGGCTGAATGCTGATCTTACGTTATCAACAAATCCCATACAGTTATGAACAAAAAACACATTGAAAAGCCGGCTTGCTGCTCATATAATGGCAGTTACAGAAGATGGTATTCCCTGATAAATATAAATACATATGAAAGGAGGAACACAGGATCACTTCTATTTTTTCAGAGGGAAAGGTATTCTAACCTTTCTGTCAAAGTAGATCAATCATATCCCTGTGATCGGGGGAAGTTCAAGGAAACATGTAAACAGCCTCTGCGGATGATACCGTCTTCCCTCCTGCCAGATCCGACAGTATGTCACATACACTTCCTTATGCAGATCCGGGCAGGAAAGATCAGTTTGATATTTATCGTGATCTGCGGAGAAAGGAGTAAACGGGAATGAAAACGGATGCAACAGTTTACAGAAATCTATATGCTGAACTGGAGAATTATGAAAGAAAAGGCATTTATATGCTGATCGATGGATATCAGGCAAGCCCGCTTCAGATTGTGACAGCATATATGGCAAAAGAAGAAGGTACGTATATGCGGGATTATGTGATGAACCCTGCGGGAAACATCGAGGCACTGGCTTTTACCAATATCAACCGATATAGGCAGGCAGAGTTGACCCCTTAAATGCCGGACAAAAAAGATGTGTGTTATCTGCGGTAAAATGTTTAAAAAATCCTTAATGCGGCAAATTATTAATGACGTAATATAAAAATATTGCTATAATGTTTGCTGATAGGAGGTACGGCATGGACGAAAGAGAAAGACGGAGCACAAAACGCCGCAGCAGGTCATCTGCTGCGCACAGGAAGAGCTCCGGCAGAGGTAGACGGCGTCCGGGAGCAGTGCCTGAGTCTGTGAACAGATCTCAGCAGCGGAAAAAAAGCAGAGCGAGGCGCAGGAGACACAGGATGATCCTGCTGGTCTTGATCCTGGCAGCCGTTATAGTAGTGGCCGCGATCGCCGGATTTTTACTTTGGCAAAGATACGGTCCATCAGATGAGAGGGCGGATCTGGAACAATATTATGGGCTGGAGTCAGAAGACGGGCTTGCGGTAGTGATCAATAATCAGGTGATCAAGAATGACGGTGAGACCGAGGATGGACAGGCTCAGGAGACACCGGGCAAAATATATGACGGACAGTATTATATAGAATACTCGGTGGTACGGGATCAGATCAACAGCAGGTTTTACTGGGATCCCAATGAAAGTGTCCTGTTATATACCCTTCCGGACGGAAATGTAACCGTTATGCCGGAAAGCAGTGAATACACGGATATCAATGAAAGCAAAAGTGCAGATTATGTTATCCTGAAGACTGAAGGACAGAACGCGTATATTGCCCTCCCGTTTATTCAGGCTTACACAAATATGGAATATTCGGTGTACGAAGAGCCGAACAGAGTGGTGATCACGTCCCAATGGGGTGAGACCAGGACCGCGGAGATGCGTAAGGATACGGAAGTACGTTACCGGGGCGGAGTGAAAAGTCCGATTCTTACAGAAGTCTCAAAATCGGATAAGGTTACTGTGCTCGAAGACGAAGATGACTGGATGCAGGTTGGAACGGAAGACGGTTATATCGGATATGTGAAGACGAACGCTCTGAAAGATATTCAGACAGAGACAACGTCCAGAGAATTTGAAGAACCTGTGTATACGAATATTTCAAAGGACTACGCGATCAATATGGCATGGCATAATGTGTCAAACCCGGATGCCAATAATTATGTTGAATCTATGCTCGCAGAGACGAAGGGGCTGAATACGATCGCGCCCACATGGTTCAGCATTGCAGATACTGATGGAAATATCACATCGATCGCCAGCAGTGATTATGTCACATATGCGCATCAGGCGGGGTTGGAAGTATGGGCGGTGCTCCGGGATTTCCACGGAGGTATCAACTCCTATGATGAAACTTATGAAGTGCTCAGTTATACTTCCAGGCGAACAAGACTGATTAACCAGGTGATCACAGCGGCTCTTCAGGTGGGAGTGGACGGGATTAATCTTGATTTTGAACTGGTGTCGACCCGCTGCGGGGAGCATTATATCCAGTTTGTCAGAGAACTGTCTGTAGAATGTCGCAGGAATGGTCTGGTATTTTCCGTGGATAATTATGTCCCCCAGGCATATAATGAACACTATGACCTTGAGGAACAGGGAATCGTAGCGGATTATGTAATGATCATGTGTTATGATGAGCACACAGACGGTTCTTACGAAGCGGGTTCGGTTTCTTCTATCGGTTATGTGGAAAACGGGATTACGGAAGCTCTTCAGAAAGTATCATCTTCCAAACTGGTTGCCGGTATTCCATTCTATACAAGGCTCTGGACAGAGACGCCAAAGACGGAGGAAGAACTTGCTGAAGAAGCAGGAACCGAGGCAGCGTCCTATCCAAGTAAAGTCAGCAGTGAAGCTCTGGGAATGGAAGAAGCGCAGAAAGCAGTTGCAAATGCCGGAGTTCAGACTCAGTGGGATGATAACACGAAACAGAATTATGCTGAGTGGAAAACCGCAGAGGGAACCTGTAAGATCTGGCTGGAGGATGAGCAGTCGCTTGAAGAAAAGCTTAAAGTGGTCAGTGAAAATGATCTGGCAGGAGTTGCCGAATGGAGCCTGGGATGGGAAGAACCAGGGGTGTGGAATCTGATCGGACAGTATATAAACAACTAAATAAAAGAAACCGCGTAGTTTAGAAAGGGACATCCTCTTTTTGCATATAATATGTGTGAAAGGAGGGTGTTTTTTTGAAAGAAAAGATCAGAGCGGCGGTAGCGGCAGTTCTTCTGACAGGACTTATCATTCTGTGCTGGCAGATGTCTGTAAAACTGAAGGGAACAATAGAGGAGGGAAAAGCGACTTCCGGAATAGCGGACGGAACTGCCGCGGTGATATTACTGGATCCAGGGCACGGTGGAAAAGATCCGGGGAAGATTGGCGTAAATGGAGTGGAAGAAAAAGAGATTAATCTGAATATTGCTTTGAAAATCCAAAATATCCTATTAAAAAAGGGAATCTCGGTATCCATGACGAGGACGACTGATGAAAGGCTTGCCGGATCTCAGGTGGAAGATCTGAGAGAACGAGTGGAAATGATCAATGAGTCCGGACCGAGGCTTGCTGTAAGCATACATCAGAACAGTTATTCAGATGAAGGTATACAGGGGGCTCAGGTGTTCTACTTTAAGGATTCGAAAGACGGAGAGAAAGCGGCTGAGTGTATCCAGAACGCGCTGGCAAAACTGGATCCGGAAAATGCGAAACAGATCAAGGCGAATAATACATATTATCTGCTGAAGAATACGGAGGTTCCGGTCGTTATTGCTGAGTGCGGATTTCTGAGTAATTATGAAGAGGCGGAGAAGCTGACAACTGAAGTGTATCAGGAAGAGATAGCGCAAGCCATTGCGGAAGGGATTGAGGAGTACGCAGGGACTTCTTCTGAATGAGGGGTGATCACTGTAAAATGAGGAATGATCACTGCAAATGGAAAAAGTAAATGCTGTGTGAAAGGACACTGCATATAGCCGACAAAACAGTTTTTTTTTAAGAGAAATAATGGTATAATACGTTTTATGGAAACAATAGTAAAAAAGACAGATAAAAATCAAATAGATAAAGAGGTAATCAGAGAAGCGGGAGATATCCTGAAAAAAGGCGGCCTGGTAGCGTTCCCTACAGAGACAGTGTATGGACTGGGTGCAGATGCCTTGCAGGAGGAGGCGGCAAAAAAGACATACGAGGCAAAAGGGAGGCCATCGGATAATCCTCTGATCGTTCATATTGCGGATTATGAGGATCTGAAAAAGATTGCTGTCAATATTCCGGCGGAGACAGATGCGCTGGCTGCACATTTCTGGCCGGGCCCCCTTACAATGATCTTTGAAAAAAGCGATATTGTTCCGTACGGGACCACAGGCGGTCTGGATACTGTTGCGGTGAGGATGCCGAGTGATCCTGTTGCGGCAGAGCTGATCAGAGCGGCCGGCGGGTTTGTCTCAGCTCCGAGTGCGAATACTTCCGGACGGCCAAGCCCTACGACGGCAGAACACGTCCTGGAAGATCTTGGGGGAAAGATCGATATGGTGATCGACGGAGGCAGCGTAGAGATCGGTCTGGAATCCACGATACTGGATATGACGGTGGAGCCGCCGATGATCCTGAGGCCGGGAGCAATCACGGCAGACATGTTCGAAGAGGTGATCGGTCCGGTCAGTGTGGATGAGACGATCCTGGGAAGTGAGAGCAAGAAACCTCCGAAAGCTCCGGGAATGAAATACAGGCATTATGCCCCGAAGGCGAGGCTGGCTATCGTAGAGGGAGATCTGAGGGAAGAGATACTGGCAATCCGTCAACTCGCTTATGCGGCTAGCAGAGAAGGCAAAAAAGTAGGAATCATTGCCACGGATGAGACTCTTCCGTTTTATAAATATGGACTGGTAAAAGATATCGGAACGAGAGAAAATGAAAAGACGATCGCGAGAAATTTGTATCGGATTCTCAGAGAGTTCGATGAAGAGGATGTCGATACCATATATAGCGAATCATTCGCGATGCAGGGAATAGGAAAAGCGATCATGAACCGCCTGGAAAAGGCAGCAGGACATCTTCGTATATCGGCTGCGGCAGTTGTGAAAGAACAGAGGTACAGAAGGATTATTTTTGTGAGCAGTGCTGATTCGGCACGAGGTCCTATGGCAGCGGAACTGCTTAGACAGGAGGATCTGGAACAGGAATATGTGATAGATTCTATGGGAATAGTGGTGCTTTTCCCTGAGCCGGCAAACCAGAAGGCGGAAGCGATTATGAAGAGCGCAGGGATGACGCTTGCACAGCATACATCCAGGCAGTTTAATGACGAGAATCTTCAGGATGATGTTCTGATACTTGCCATCAATGAAGCGGCAAAGAGCAAGCTTCTGGCAGAATATCAAAATGCAGTCAATGTTTATACGATTAATGAGTTTGCGGAAGACGAGACTGAAATACCGGATCCGTATGGAAAACCGTTGACGGCTTACGGAGAGTGCTATGAAGTCCTGAAGGTTCTGGTCGGAAAAGTGGCAGAAAAGCTGAATGCATTTGCAAAAGGAGAAAAATAATGGCAGAGGTACATGTAATGGATCATCCGCTGATCGCGCATAAGATCAGCTATATCAGGAGAAAAGATGTGGGAACGAAAGAGTTCCGGGAAGTGATCGGTGAGATTGCAGAGCTTATGTGCTATGAAGCAACCCGTGATCTGAAGCTAAAAGAAGTGGAAATAGAAACTCCGATCGCGCATACGGTAGGGAAGGAGCTTGATGGGAAAAAGCTGGCTATTGTACCAATCCTGCGCGCGGGCGTCGGGATGGTAGACGGAATGCTTGCACTGATCCCGGCGGCAAAAGTGGGGCATATCGGACTTTACAGGGATCCTGAGACTCTGGAGCCGGTGGAATATTACTGCAAACTTCCTTCAGACTGCGAGGATAGGGAGGTCTTTGTGGTTGATCCTATGCTGGCAACAGGCGGCTCGAGTACGGCTGCGATCAGGATGCTCAAGGAAAAAGGCGTGAGGAAAATACGCTTTCTTTGTATTATCGCGGCACCGGAAGGTGTGAAAAGGATGCGTGAGGAGCACCCCGATGTTGAAATCTATATTGGGGCGCTGGATGAAAAACTGAATGACCACGGCTATATCGTGCCGGGGCTTGGGGATGCGGGAGATCGTATTTTCGGTACAAAATAATATGGCGGAGGCGGTGTGAAATGTCTGAAAAAAGAACAGATTATCTATCCTGGGATGAATATTTCATGGGAGTGGCAATGCTTTCGGGAATGCGCTCAAAGGATCCTAATACGCAGGTGGGATGCTGCATTGTCAGTCAAGATAACAAGATCCTTTCCATGGGATATAACGGATTCCCGACCGGATGCTCGGATGATGAGTTTCCGTGGGCAAGAGAAGGGGAAGATCCACTGGATACAAAATACGTTTATTCCACGCATAGTGAACTGAATGCCATCCTTAATTATAATGGAGGGAGTCTTGCGGGAGCAAAACTTTATGTTTCTCTTTTCCCCTGCAATGAATGTGCGAAGGCTATCATACAGGCGGGGATTAAAGAGGTGATCTACGACTGTGACAAATATGCGGATACCTCCAGTGTGATCGCATCTAAGAGAATGATGGATGCGGCGGGAGTACGGTATCATCAGTATCACCGCACGGGTAGAAAAGTGGAAATCGAACTGTAGAATGTCCGGTGCGGGGGTGCCGGAAATGTCAACAGAATAGAAAGTGATTTTGCAGGTACGCTTCGGCGTACCTGTTTCATGGCATGGTGGGAGGAAAAGATGAAAAGAATATTATTAATGGTAATGAGAAATATTTTTTTAGTGCCATTTGCGTGGTTCCGGCTCTGTTACAGGGCGTCTCACGTGGATAAATATACGGAAGAAGATATGTATAAATTTCTGCAGTGGATCGATCTGCATGCAAATAAAGGGGGAAATGTGCTGATCGATGTGCATGGACTGGAAAATCTGCCGGAAAAGAATGGATTTATGTTTTTTCCGAATCATCAGGGTCTGTATGATGTACTGGCTGTGATTGAAGCGTGTCCCAGGCCGTTTTCTGTGGTGGCGAAGAAGGAAATAGGAAATATTCCGTTCCTGAAACAGGTGTTTGCGTGCATGAAGGCCTATATGCTGGATCGTGAGGATGTTCGTCAGGCGATGCAGGTCATTATCAATGTTACAAAGGAAGTAAAAAAAGGAAGAAATTATCTTATTTTTGCAGAGGGGACGCGATCTAAAAACGGAAATCATGTTGGAACCTTTAAAGGTGGCAGTTTCAAATCTGCAACAAAAGCACAATGCCCGATCGTTCCGGTTGCACTGATCGACTCATTCAAACCGTTTGATACAAATACGACCAGACCGGTAACCGTTCAGGTACATTTTATGAAGCCGATGCTGTATGAAGAATATAAAGATATGAAGACAACGGAGATTGCTGCGATCGTACAGGCGCGGATTCAGAATAAGATTAATGAGAATATTACGGAATAAATTAAGGAATAGATCAGTCCGGCACTGGGATGATTTATAATTGATTGCTTCCCGTGCGTGCGCCTATAAACCTATAGTTTTGTAAAAATGCAAAAAATAGAAAAAAATTATTGACATTGGAATCGCTGTTTAGTATAATAAATTTCGCACTATTGATGTGCTAATTGAATAATTTGCTGCGGAAGTTTCGCAGGCGTATTCAGAATCAGGAGAAATACTCAAGAGGCTGAAGAGGCGCCCCTGCTAAGGGTGTAGGTCGGGAAACCGGCGCGAGGGTTCAAATCCCTCTTTCTCCGTTCGACATCATCCAAAAAACTACTGGAGAAGCCAGTAGTTTTTGTCTGTCAAGTATCAACTTGTGGGATGTGTCGGAAAAAGATACCAGATGTTGTATGAAAATAAAAAACTGAAAAACTTGTAAAAAAAGGTTGACAGATAAAAGAACAAATGGTATTATATTAAAGCTGACTCGTGAGAGACAGCAAAGAAAAATAAAAAAAGTTAAAAAAGTTCTTGACAAAGCGAA
>DWWI01000251.1 GCA_019119745.1 Candidatus Mediterraneibacter gallistercoris
GCTGTCCCCTATTGTATCATCAAAAGCCAATTTCTGCCACCTAAAAAAACAGGCACTGTCCGGTTGTCCAAACATCACTTTGATATGCTTCCGTCACCAAACAGCGTCTGCCTTTTCTCTTATTTTATTCACCACTTATCTTACGGTCCGGATCAGGTACCCCGTTCTGTTTCGCTCCTACACCTTGATCCGCTCTGCAACTTCGTGTCCGAGAGCCAGCCTTACATCCTGGACTCCGATGATCACGCTGTCGCGGCACTGCTGGATCACTCGGATCGTGCTGCCCTCTTCAACATGGCGGCTATGCAGGAATTCGAGTACGTCCGGCAGACCGAACATCCATTTAATTGTGTATGACTCTCCCGGTCTGGCATTTGATAACGCCTGCATGATATCCCTCCTTTTCTCAATTTTAGGAAACTCATGCCGGGTTAGTCAATCGCAATCTTGGTTGCACACAAGCTACATTTGTAAGGTCTGCCGCACCCCAGAACAAAAGTATTCCTGCAATATCGTTATCCTGTCTGATCCGGGGTAAAATAATGTTCCTGTAAATGAGAAATTTTACACAATATGTTCTGCAGCATACATACCTGCCGCAACACCAGCCAGACAGAAGACGACGCTTAAAACGATATACAGGACCGACATTTTGATTTGTCCCTGCTCCAGCAGATTGTAAGCCTCCAATGAAAAGGTGGAAAATGTCGTAAATCCTCCGCACACGCCCGTCTTAAGGAACAGCACGGCATTCTGCGGAAGTCCTTTTCTTGCCGCAGCGCCGGCAATCATACCGATGGCAAGCGCTCCAAGTACATTTGTGATCAGTGTAAGTACAGGGAAACCGCCTTTAAAAGGGATCAGGCTGATGGCATATCTGAGCATTGCGCCGAGAGCTCCGCCGATCCCGACGCACACAAATCCCGCCATTATGCTACCTCACATAAACGATATAATCGTCTTTTCTCGGTTTTGCCTGCGGCACGGCTCCGTCCGCTGGATATCCCAGTATGCAGTGGCCGACGCCGATATAGTCTCCCTCGATTCCCCATTTCTTCAGAAGTGCTTTGCCTTCTTCCGAATCGAACACCTCTCGCGCACGGTGAATCCAGCACGATCCGACGCCGACAGCATACGCAGCATTCATCAGATTCCCCAGCACAAGAGAACCGTCTTCCACACATGTAGGACGTTCCTTTGATGCGAGCACGACAAGCACAGTCGGCGCGCCATAGAACGGATCCGAATCGCTTCCCAGATATTTTGCATTCAACTCAGACAGATAGTCTCTAGTCTCCTTATCCTGTACCACTACGATCTTCGGAGACTGCATTCCCATTCCGGTGGGAGCATAGGTACCCGCCTCAAGGATTTTCTGCAGTTCCTCCTCTTTGATCTGCTCCGGTTTATATGCACGGATGCTTCTTCTCTCTTTTAAGTCTTTTAATGTTGATTCCATGGTCATTTCCTCCTTTAAATCAAATTGCTTCAGTTAATACCCGTTCTCTCATCTGCCGTCCTGATTTCCTGTCTGTTCCAGACTGGCAAAGAACATCTCATAAAGGTCATCCTCGCCTTCCAGCTTTGGAGAATTCTCTCCGCCGCCGTTGGTACTGCGCTTCATTGTCGCGTAAAATTCATCTCCAGCCTGAATAACGTCCATAGGATAGATCTCATATCCCATCTCCCGGCAGACACGGCAGAAAGCCCCAAGCGAATCTTCCTCTTCCTTTGTCTTTAAAAATCTGTTTTTCAGTTCTTCATCGTGCAGAGCCTTGTTCTGCAGTTCGTCCAGCATCTCTACCGTATTCATCTCTGATCATCCTCTCGCGTTGTTGTAAATCCGGTATATATCCTCTTTGTCAAGTTTCTTGATGCAGCCGATGGTGCGTCTGCCGAAATGGCTGCATTTTTCTGCCAGTTCCCGCATCTGATCCTCACTTAGCTCAATCCCCATATCCCGGATGCTTACCGGCATATCAAGCGTTCGGTAAAAAGTTTCCATCGCTTCTATTCCCTTTACCGCGGTCAAAGTATCATCCGCTTCCGGCTCCACGCCCATGACATTGACCGCAAACTTTGCGAATCGCTCCGGCGCCGCGTCCATCACATAGCGCGCCCAGCTTCCCCAGACCGCTGCAAGTCCGGCTCCGTGAGCCACGTCAAACATACCGCCGAGTTCATGCTCCAGCTGATGACTGGCCCAGTCGCCGCCGTCTGTGCCGCATCCGGTCAGCCCATTGTGGGAAAGACTTCCCGCCCACATTACCTCAGCTCTTGCATTGTAATTATCCGGTTCCTTCATCAGAATCTCTGCGTTCTTCATCACAGTCCTGATCAGGTGTTCACTGATACCGTCCGTCAGCTCCATGTTGTCACAATGATTGAAATAGCGCTCCATTGTGTGCATCATAATATCCACGCACCCGCTTGCGGTCTGGTATTTCGGCAGCGTCATGGTCAGCTCCGGATCCATGACGGCAAATCTCGCTCTCCCGTAATTGCTGCTGTACCCCCGCTTGAGCCATCCGTTCTCATTTGTTATAACCGAAGAATCGCTCATCTCGGATCCTGCCGCCGCGATCGTCAGGATCACACCGATAGGAAGGCATCCCTCTGCAGTTCTTTTCCTGTCATAAAAATCCCATACGTCTCCTCCATTTGCCACGCCGTATCCGATTGCTTTGGCGGAATCGATCACACTGCCGCCTCCTACAGCAAGGATAAAATCCGCATTTTCCTTTTTACAGAGCTCGATTCCCTCATACACAAGAGACAGTCGGGGATTCGGCACGACTCCTCCCAGAGACACATAAGGGATCCCCGCATCGTCAAGAGACCGGTATATGCGCTCCAGCAGTCCGCTTCTCACCACACTGCCGCTTCCATAGTGGACCAGCACTTTCCGGCACCCCTGCTCTGCCACCAGCTGTCCGGCCTGATCTTCGGTTCCTTTTCCGAACACGACTTTTGTCGGTGTATAATACTGGAAATTCTCCATGCTTCCATCTCCTTTTCTGTCTTTCTGTAATATTTTTAAAATGCTGTGCGGCCGCACTCACCTGCCAGCGAATCTATACAATTTCAATCTGGCACATCTTCATTGCTTCCGCCGCCTGTTCATGACTCTGAGGCGTCACGCCCGCGCAGCATGAAATGTCAACCTCGATCGGCACTTCCGGGAGATATGCCTTCAAAAGCAGTGCATTGGAAATCACGCAGATATCAGTACACAGCCCCACCAGTGTAATCTTTTCGACCGGTTCCGCGGTATCATTTAACTGCTTTACATATTCCCCCAGCTCCACACTGCCGAACGTAGGCTTATCGATAATCCTGACCTCAGTTCTGCTCCGGAGAGCTTCTGCCACTTCCCCGTTGATCTGCCAGCCCGGCGTGTCTTTCACACAGTGTACGACCGGAAGATGTCTTCCCTCTGCGCTCTCAAGATAATTCTCCGCATGCGTATCTCTCGTAGCGATCACCTTTCCGTCAAACCCGCGGATCTTCTCCACGACATCCGGGACGATTGCAACGGCTTCTTTCGTGCCGAGAGATCCATCGATAAAATCCTTCTGCATATCTACAACTACAAGTATGTTCATTCTGCTTCTCCTTTCCTTAATTCCGCCGCATATTACGCGCCATTATGATATTTTATCTGCATTTGAGATCATAATAGAAAATATACTGCTGCATCACTCCCGCACAGCCCTTGTATCTCTCAAACGGAAAGCCGTCCGGATAGTGACTCTCAAGCACTTTCTTAATATGGGTATCCACCGGGAAGGCGTCCATCTGGTGCAGGGCAAACAGGCAGATACAGTCAGCCACCTTTCCGCCGATGCCGGAAAGCCTCATAAGTTCTGTGCGGGCTTCCGTGTATTCCATTTCTTTCAGGGCGTCCAGATCGATCTCTCCTCCGGCAATCATCTTCGCAGTCTGACAGATATATTTGCTTCGATATCCCAGTTTCAGTTCTCTTAACTCCTCTTCTGTCGCCTGTGAAAGTTTCTCAGCCCGTGGAAATGTATAATATATCCTGCCGTCCGGCGTCTCACGTCTCTCTCCGTACCTTTCGCCAAGCGTCCGGATAAGGCCTTTGATGCGGGGAATATTATTCTGCTGGGAGAGGATAAATGTAATGATCATCTCCCATGTATCCTGCCTGAGGATCCGGATACCGCTGCCAAACGCAGCAGCGCCTGTCAGATAATCATCGTCCCTGTCAATCTGATCTATATAATCCGAATAGGACACCGAAAGGTCAAAATACTCTTTCCAGAATGTTTCATATTCTTCCTGCGTACAGTACAGGATTGTCTCCCCGTATGCGTGTGTATGTGCATTTGCATTTTCTTCTCTGCCTGCCGTCTCCGCCGGGTTTCCCCGGATCTTGATCTTCAGATACCGGCTGCCCGCCAGCAGTTCATATGTATCCTCTGAAACAGCATCCAGCCGGAAACACTGACCGGACTCACAGATCTGAGGGATGGAGAAACAATTATTCTCTATCGTAACCATGCTGTCTTCCACTTTCTATCAAACTTCTATCACGCTATAATCCCTGCGCAACAGGGCAGACCGATGCAATCAGTCTGGATTGCGTTCAATGCAATCATTATAGCACGATTCCCCCTCCTGAAAAAGTATGAAAAAGCCTCCGCTTATGTTATACTCATCCTATAAGGCTGTCCCATCCTTTAAATACAGCCGCAGCGCCCGGCCTGCAGAGAGGAGAATATATGACAAGAAAGATCGAAGTCACAGACTATCGTCCCGAATGGGAGTCCATGTTCAAAGAAGAAGCAAAAAAGATTAAAAAGATACTCGGCAAAAACTGCATCGGGATCTATCACATTGGAAGTACGTCTGTCAAAAATATGGCTTCCAAGCCGATCATCGATATCATGCCGGTCGTAAAAGACCTTTCCCTTGTCGATGCACACAATAAAGAATTCGAATCCTTGGGCTACGAATGCAGAGGTGAATTCGGCATTCCCGGAAGAAGATTCTATGCCAAAGGCGGTGATAACCGAACGCATCACATCCATATATTTGAGCAAAGCAATCAGACTGACATTCAGCGCCATATCGCTGTGCGGGATTACCTTAACTCCCATCCGGATACAGCGGCAGAATATGCCGCCCTGAAGAAAAAGCTGGCGACGGAATTCCCCTTTGACAATGACGGCTACTGCAACGGCAAAGAAAAATACATGAAATCACTGGAGGAAAAGGCTCTCCACTGGCAGGAAAAACAGAACCGCCTCAGCATGGGCATCGCACTCGGATTATGTTTCGGCGTTGCCATCGGTACATCTTTCGACACGCTTTATAACAATACCGGTATCGGAATGATTTTTGGAGCAGCTATCGGCCTGATGTTCGGCATGGTTTTTGGCTCCATGGACAAAACAGATAGAAGCAGGCAGAAATAATCTCTGCCTGCTTCTATCTGTTTTCCGTCTATTCACCGCTGTTTCCCAGCGTCTGGTCTATGATGCTTCTCATAATATCCTCTGTCATCTGTCCGGGGACATAGCCGTATACATTTCCGTCCTTATCGATCATAAATGTGGTCGGGAACGCCGAAATCCCGTACTGGGTGAACATTTCCCCGTCTGTATCCATGAGCACCGGGTAGGTATATCCGTTTTCTTCCATAAAACCGGCAATCTCCTCCGCTGATCCTTCCTGACCGATCCCCGGTCCTGCGATCCCGAGTATAACAACTTCCGCATCCCCGCCCTGTGCCGAATATTCCTCGTAGAGTTTCTGGATATCCGGCATCTCATTGCGGCACGGCCCGCACCAGGTCACCCAGAAATTCAGAAAGATGACTTTCCCTTTATAGTCGGAAAGTGTATGCGTATTTCCAAACTGATCCTTAAGTTCAAGGTCCGCCAGAGGAGCAGGCGTCAGCTGCCGCTCTGACTCTTCCCCGTTTTCCTGTGTTTTCCCGTCTTCGCTGTTATCGGAATTTGTGTTCTCCTGTTCATCTGCTTCTGTCTCAGCCTGTCCGCCTTCATCTGCGGCGCTGTCATCCTCTTCCGTCTCCTGCACCGTACCGGATTGTACCGTAGAAAGATATCCTGTGATGTCATTCATCTTCCCCGTAAACATAAGCGCACCCATAAGAATCATCAGAACGCCGCCGATCTTGACGGTATAACGGACCGCCTTCATATGCCGGCGGAAAAATCCCAGCAGCTGCGCTGTAAAGATCCCTGCTGCCAGAAAGGGAAGGATAAATCCCAGCGTATATACTCCGATCAGAAGAAAACCGAGCATTTCCGTCTGTGCACTTCCCGCCATCAGGAGCACACTTGTGAGCGCCGGTCCCACGCACGGCGTCCATGCAAAACTGAATGTAAAGCCCATAATCAGGGCAGTGACCGGTGACATGGTCATCTTCTCAAGGCGCAGGGGAATGCGGTGTTCTGCGCCAAGCACGGAAGAACTTCCAAACACCCCAATCTGATACAGACCGAACAGGATAATCAGCACGCCGCCGATCCTTGCGAAAAGCATCCTGTGTTCGCCGAAAAAGCTTCCGGCTGCCGAAGCTCCCAGCCCAAGGACAAAAAAGGCGCCGCTGATTCCCAGCGTAAAAAACAGAACCCTGACAAACAGCCGTATCTTTGAAGACGCTGCCGCAACACTCTCTTCTTTATTTTCTATTCCATTCAGTCCGAAATTCAGCCCTCCGGAAAGATAACCCAAATAAAGCGGTACAAGAGGAAGTACGCAGGGCGAGAAAAAGCTGAGCAGACCCTGCACAAATACCGTGATCGCGGATATCCCTGTCTCTATCGTAAATCCCATATATCCCTATTCTCCCGTTTCTTTTAATTCCGGCCTTATGAGGTGCCGCCTGTATTTCAGACGGCACCTGTTCCCGGCAGGTATAGTGAGGATATCATATTTCTTATGCGATGGACAGTGATATTATCACATTTTCGGGAAAATATATCTCAGTCGTTAAGCTTCCGGAAGTTCACCGATCTTCTGAACAGTCAAATTGATCGCACTGTAGAAGAAGTTTCCGCCCTGACTGATCATCTCCAGTACATTCGGAGCTGTATCCACCTGTATGATCTGTGAAAACGCCACGTTGGCCGCCTCCGATGAAGTGTGGAACGTATGCTGCACCACAGTACCTGACACCTGACTTCCCTGCTGCTGCAGATACAAAAGAACAGTAAGCGGAAAATCCGCTTTTTTCGCCGGTGACAGCGTTCCATGGAATGTCACGAAATAAAATCCCGGCTGGCTGATCACAACATCTGTACTATTATCAGCATGGCTTATGGCTGTACCATTCGTCACACCGTTCCGGTCAAAGACCAGCTTGCCGCCGGCAGTTCCCTGCTGAGGCGGATTTGAGAAAGTTGAGAGCAGCTGTAAAGTCCTGTCACATTCTTCGCAGGTACCTGTATCGCCTTTCGGGATCACAAAATCAAACACTGCACTATTCTCATCACCGCTGTTCGTTACTGCCGCCGCAGTTCCCGGATCACCCGTGGTCACTGTGCCGACACGTATAGTCGCCGCAGTTCCTGTAGCACCGTCCTCACCGTCTTCCCCATCCGATCCTGTCGGACCTGTCGGACCTGTCGGACCCGTCGGTCCCGTTGCACCTGTCGGACCGGTTAGGCCTGTTGCACCGCTCGGACCTGTTGCTCCACTCGGACCTGTAGGTCCTGTCGGACCCGTTGCTCCACTCGGGCCTGTCGCTCCGCTCGGGCCGGTTGCTCCTGTCGGACCTGTTGCCCCGCTCGGACCTGTTGCTCCACTCGGGCCTGTTGCACCGCTCGGGCCGGTTGCCCCTGTTGAGCCTGTCGCTCCACTTGGACCGGTCGCTCCCGTCAGGCCGGTCGGGCCACTTGGACCGGTTGCTCCGCTCGAGCCGGTTGCGCCGCTTGGACCGGTCGCTCCCGTCGGGCCGGTCGGGCCACTTGGGCCGGTTGCTCCGCTCGGGCCGGTTGCCCCCGTCGGACCGGTTGCCCCCGTCGGACCTGTTGCTCCTGTCGGACCGGTAGGTCCTGTCGGGCCGGTCGCTCCTTCTCCGGGACCGGTTGCTCCTGTTAGGCCTGTTGCTCCCGTTGGGCCTGTTGCCCCCGTTGGGCCGGTCGCTCCCGTCGGGCCCGTTGCTCCTGTCGGACCGGTTACGCCGGTACAGCAGCACGGCCGCGGCGGACACGGACGGCACCCAAACGGCGTCCAGCCGCAGCGTTCCTGACTCTGTGCCGCGCTGTCATTATCCTGACAGTCTTTCGACTGCTTCTGTATCTCATCAGACTTTGCTTCATCTGCCGCTTTTTTTCTAAACCATATCATAATTGCAAACCTCCTTTCATAATCAATATATGTTGGGAGTTATTTTTTTGTTTGCATTGATGATACCCGAACGTAGTTTTACTCGGCCTTCTGCTCAAAATATTTTTTATTGCTGAGATAATACGGCGACTCGGGTTTAAAACTGCCCGCCAGTTCATTATACCTTTCCGCCTCTTTCTGATTCCCAAGCCTGTCATAGCAGACGCACAGACTGACGGCAGGCAGGAAGCCATAACAGTCCTCTTCTACAAACGCTCCTGTCTCGGGCGTCTGTTTTGCGCTCAAAGCCTGTTTATACCAGAAAACAGCCTGTTCATACTTTTCCCTGTCCTGAAAATGTCTTCCCAGATCACAGCAGACCTCGCCGCGGGGTACGTCATACTCAAAAGCACACAGTAAAGAGTGAAGGGCTTTCTGTTCTTCACCCATGCCATAATAGCAGACTGCCAACTGACGCGCTGCGTCAATTTTATTTTCTTTCCAGCCGTCCGGACGTGCAAGGAACCTGTTTAAAATTTCGGCGCCTTTTTCATACTTCTTGTGAAACATCAGCTCTCTCCCATAATAATAGAGTGCTCTGCTGTCAAAATATTCTCCACTTTTCTCCATCTTTTCGTAAATCCTGAGATTTCTCTCTCCTCCACCTTCTTTTACTCTCAGCTTTCTGTGCTCTACCGGTATATCCGAATAATATATTTTTCCTGACGGCTGTATCACTTCATGCACTTTCCCCCTAAAGAGAAATCCTGCGTCGTTTTTCACAATTCTTTCTCTATAATAGAAAAATGAAGCTTTTCCTTTTTCATCAAATGCAGTGATATACGGCATCATTATCACATCTTCATCGGAAATCCGCTCTTTCATCTCCATAAATTTACCGGCCTCTTCCGCAGGAATCACATCGTCCGCATCCAGCCACATCAGATAGCTCATCCGTCCTTTTTCAAAAGCATAATTTCTTGCGGCCGCGAAGTCATCAATCCATACAAAATCATAGATCTGGTCTGTATACGCAGACGCCACTTCCTTTGTCCTGTCCCTTGAGCCTGTATCTACTATTATAATTTCATCCACGAGTTTCCTCACACTATCCAGACATCTTTCCAGAACTTCTTCCTCATCCCGCACGATCATACACAGACTGATTGTGATCATTCAGCTTCACTCTCCGGATTCTATATCGTTTTTCACTATATCTCAGTCTATGCGGGAAAATTTCAGGTGTTCATTAATCTATGTGTTCATTACTTTCAAAATCTGCCGCTTTCCGGGCAAATATCCACTCGTGCAGGCATGGCGGCTGCTTGCCGGGCTTATTGTGCAAAAAAGGCAAAGAATTGTTCCTCTCGGGAAATTCTCTGCCTTCATTTTTAATCTATTCTGTTACTGCCCATATACAACATTTATATACAGACATACGGATAAAAGCAAATTAGATTCTTGCCACTCCGCTCTTTCTTGCAGCCTCAGCTGTTGCCTTTGCCACAGCGTCTTTTACACGCGGATCAAATGCTGCCGGAAGGATGTATTCCGGATTCAGCTCTTCGTCGCTTACCAGCCCTGCAATTGCATAAGCCGCTGCAACTTTCATCTCATCATTGATATCAGATGCGCGCACATCCAGAGCTCCGCGGAAGATACCCGGGAAGCAAAGCACGTTATTTACCTGATTCGGGAAATCGCTTCTTCCGGTGGATACGACTGCCGCTCCTGCTGCTTTCGCCTCATCCGGGAAGATCTCCGGCGTCGGGTTTGCACACGCGAAGATGATCGGATCTTTTGCCATACTGCGCACCATATCCTGTGTCAGTGTGCCCGGTGCGGATACTCCGATAAATACATCAGCGCCTTTGATCACCTCTGCGAGAGTTCCTTTCTCATGATTAAAGTTTGTGATTTTAGCCATCTCTTCTTTGATCGGGTTCAGATAATCTCTTCCCTCATAGATTGCTCCGTGACGGTCTGTCATAATAACGTTTTTAAGACCCATGGACATAAGCAGTCTGATGATAGCGATACCTGCAGCGCCTGCGCCGGAAGTTACAATCTTGATGTCCTCGATCTTCTTGCCAACAATCTTCAGTGCATTGATCATACCGGCAAGTGTGATCACTGCTGTACCGTGCTGGTCATCATGGAATACCGGAATGTCACAGCACTCTTTCAGCCGTTTCTCGATCTCAAAGCATCTCGGAGCCGCGATGTCCTCCAGGTTAATTCCACCGAAGCTTCCTGCGAAAAGACTTACAGCTTTTACGATCTCATCTACATCTTTTGATCTGACACAGAGCGGAATCGCATCTACACCGCCGAACTCTTTAAACAGAACGCATTTACCTTCCATAACCGGCATACCGGCTTCCGGTCCGATATCTCCAAGGCCCAGCACTGCTGTTCCGTCTGTAACGACTGCCACTGTATTCCAGCGTCTCGTCAGATCAAAGCTCTTGCTCGGATCTTTCTGGATTTCCAGACAGGGCTGTGCTACTCCCGGCGTATAGGCAAGGCTCAATGCCTCTTTGGAATCCACCGCCGCACGGCTTTTAATCTCGATTTTACCTTTCAGTTCATAGTGCATTTTTAATGATTCTTTTGCGTAGTCCATAACTGCCTCCTGTTGTTTATTCTATTGAAAGCATACAAATGTAATCTGATATACCTTCTGGGGATACAGATATACCTTCGTATTTTATACACTCCGCTTCTATTATACTTCTTTTTTCTCCATATGGCATTATTTTTTTTCAAAACGAACACATTTTTTTGGTTTTTTATGCACATCGCAAGTCAAAATATGTATTTTTATGCATTTTATCGTGCATATATGCATAAATTTTATTTTTATAAATTTCTCCTTGCATAATTATAAGTTCTGGTGTATAGTAATCTGTAGCTTGTCACAGCGATAAAATCAACAGAAACCGCTTCCGGAAATCCGGACGGCAAAATTAATAAAAATACATTCAGGAGGATATAAAAATGAGTAAAGAAAAAGTGGTTTTAGCATATTCAGGCGGACTTGATACAACAGCGATCATTCCGTGGCTGAAAGAGACATTCGGTTATGACGTAATCTGCTGCTGCATCGACTGCGGACAGGGCGAGGAGCTTGACGGACTCGACGAGAGGGCAAAACTCTCCGGAGCTTCCAAATTATATATTGAAAATATTGTTGACGAATTTGCCGAAGATTTTATCATGCCGTGCGTAAAAGCAGGCGCTGTATATGAAAACGCATATCTGCTCGGAACATCCATGGCACGTCCGGCCATCGCAAAGAAATTGGTTGAGATTGCACGTAAGGAAGGCGCTGTTGCCATCTGCCACGGCGCTACAGGAAAAGGAAACGACCAGATCCGTTTCGAACTTGGCATCAAGGCTCTTGCTCCGGACATCAAGATCATCGCTCCGTGGCGTATGACAGACCTCTGGACAATGCAGTCCCGTGAGGATGAGATCGAATACTGCAAAGCACACGGCATTGATCTTCCATTCGACACAAAACACAGCTACAGCCGTGACCGCAACCTGTGGCACATCAGCCACGAAGGCCTTGAGCTGGAAGATCCGTCTGTAGAACCGAACTACGACGATCTGCTCGTGCTCAGTGTTGCACCGGAAAAAGCTCCGGATGAACCGGAATATGTGACTATGACATTTGAGGCGGGCGTTCCGAAGAGCATCAACGGAAAAGAAATGAAAGTGGCTGATATCATCACAGAACTCAATACTCTGGGCGGAAAGCACGGTATCGGTATCATCGACATCGTGGAGAACCGTGTAGTAGGTATGAAGTCCCGCGGCGTATACGAGACACCGGGCGGAACGATCCTGATGGCCGCTCATCAGCAGCTGGAAGA
>DWWI01000252.1 GCA_019119745.1 Candidatus Mediterraneibacter gallistercoris
GAGGAAGTTCCATCGTCACTTCCAGCTCTTTGGGCGCCTGGAACTTCACTCCTCCTTTCATCGGCCGGGGCGAGATTCCCGACTCTCTGGGCAGCACACTCCCGTTGGCAACAAAAGCGCAGAGCCCCATCCCGGGCAGCATTTCCCGGATATAGTGCTGATCCTCCGCGAGATCTATGATCGCTCTCAAGCGCCCTGCATCCATATTTTTATAGAAGAGCGCGTGTTTCACACACTCAGGTACAAAATCAAAGAGAATCTTCTCCAGCTCCCTTGCATTGATCGTCCGCCCGTTCGCAGGAAATCCGATCTCCATGCGCAGCACGACGTCTCCGGTCCTCGGATCTATGTGGCAGGCCGTGCGCTCCAGCACCTCCTGAGTACAGCGGCTCACAGAGATCAGGCCGCTCTTGCCCGAGCCTTTTGCCTTAAACGCGAACCGATCCGCCCGCCTTCCGAACTGTCTCGTCAGCTCGTCCTGCAGGGCAATCCTCTGATGATCCCCCCTGTATAGTTCCTTCGGAAATCCTGCCGTACGCCCGGCTACGCGGACACTCACCTTTGACGGTGAGGCGAAGGGGTCGCCCTGCACATGATCGATAGATAAGACATAGCCGGGGAACTGGTAGGCGCCCCTTGTATCTTTATAAGCCGGATAGCCCCTGTGGTCGATCCTTTTTAATAAACTTCTGAGTTCTGTTGATGACTGCATGGTGATGTCTCCTCATATTTCAAATAATTATCTGCTTCAAGTTCCTGCATGGAATTTTAGTATACGCTTTTGAGAAAGTCAATATTAGCGTTTGTAAATACAAAAAACCGGCCATTTTGACGGAATGACCGGTTTTTCGTATTCACTTCAGTTATATTGTTTTCCCTGTCAGTTATACCTTACTCTCAAGCACCGCGCACTGAAATGCCCGCAGTTCCAGTTTTCCTTCATAAACCACTCCGCTCTCGGCATCTGTCCATGTTCCGATGCCGTCTACACAGACCGGTTCATTCTTGAAGTTCATCACAAATATCACACCTCTGCCGTCGGCTCCGGTGCGTTCTGTTACTGTCACGCCATAAGGCAGCTCCGTCTCCAGCGCGTTTCTCAGGCCGATGCTCTTAAATACAGCGCCGTAAAACGCTCTTAAAAATGCGAGGTCAGACTCCGCTGCCAGATAATATGCCGTCCCTTTACCGAACGTGTTGCGTGTTACCACCGGGCAGCCCGCATAGAAATCCTGTTCATAGACAGACAGAACCTCCGTTCCTTCTTTCGCATGGACGATCTCACACATCCGGCGGGCCGGATACTCTGTGCCATTATATGCAAACTGATTTTCAAACTCTTCGGATGGAGCGTCAATTTCCTCCTGAACGACGCCGAGTACGTCTTCAAGCGGATGATGTCCGATAAAACACAGATCCGTATCATCAACCATTCCGCTGAAATATGTAGTCACAAAAGTTCCTCCGTCTGCGACAAATTTCCTGACCTTTTCCGCATAACCGCTCTTGTACATGTAATTGAGAGGGGCAGCCACCAGCTGATAACCATCCAGTTTCTCATCCATACCGATCAGATCCGCCTCGATGCCTTTTTCCCAGAACGTGCGGTAATGGGACAGAACGCACTCCACATAATCCAGATCAAGCCTCGGCCCCTGTGTGTCCTCTACGGCCCACCAGTTCTCCCAGTCAAAAATGATCGCCGCTCTGGGGCGGTTTACTGTTCCGTCAATCTTGTCACTCAATCCGGCAAGTCTTGCGCCGACTTCCGTCACATCTCTGAAAGTCCTCGTATTGCTGCCGTTCTTGTGATCCAGCACAGCGCCGTGGAACTTCTCGTATCCGCCCCGACCCTTTCTCCACTGGAAATACTGTACAGAATCCGAACCGTGGGCCACCGCCTGCATAGATGAAAGCATATGCATGCCCGGCCTTTTCAGCGGATTGCTGTTTCTCCAGCTTATGGAAGAAGGTGTACTCTCCATCAGCAGGAACGGCGCTTTTTTCAGTGCCCTCATAACACTGTGATTTGCCGCCGTACGTGCCGCCACAGGCACTTCATCCTTCTGTTCGTGCCAGAAGGGGTAGCTGTCCCATGAAATGATATCAAGACCCTTCTTCATCCGGTTATAATCCAATCCTTTAAAGAAATCCATAAAGTTCGTGGTCGCCGGTATATCAGACGCCTCCTTTACCGTGCGGATCTCCAGTTCGCAGAAACTGCTGATCTGCTCTGTGGAAAATCTTCTCCAGTCCAGTACAAGCGCTGTACTCGTAATTTCTCCGTAAGGACCCGGGCTGTGTATCTGGCTCCAGTCAGTATATGTATGGCTCCAGAAATGGTTCCACCACGCACTGTTAAGTTTTTCCAGAGTACCGTATTTTTTCTTCAGCCACTGGCGGAATGCTTCCTGGCACAGTTCGCAATGGCAGGTAGAATCTCCGAAATTACCTCCCAGCTCATTTGAAATATGCCACAGAATCACATTATTCCGTCTGCCGAAACGTTCCGCGAGCACACGGTCTATCGCAGTGATCTTCTCCCGCATAACAGGGGATGTATAGCAGAAATTGTGCCTTTTCCCCGGCAGGTTCCTTTTCCCGTCCGCCTGCACCTGCATAACTTCCGGATATTTCTGTGTCAGCCAGTTCGGCATCGCTCCTGACGGCGTTGCCAGAACCACCTGAATATTCTCCTCCTCCAGACGGGTGATGATATGATCCAGCCAGTCCAGCTCATATCTGCCCTCCTCAGGTTCGAGGGCTGCCCAGGCAAAAATGCCCAGGCTCACACAGTTTACATTAGCTTCTTTCATAAGCCGGACGTCTTCTTCGAACACCTCCGGGTATTCAAGCCACTGATCCGGATTATAGTCTCCTCCGTGTAGCAATCTTCCTCCCAGCATCTTATCCTCCTGTTCTCAGATTCCCCTGAAACTAAATGAAAATTCCATCTTCTTCTGCACATCCAGAAGATATTCCGGATGCGTCCATGTCATCCAGCTGTCGTCTCCGGCTATTCCCATCTGTCCCAGTGCTGCCCGCACGACTGTGTAATGTACCTGCGGCAGTTCGTACGGATGTTTCGCGTTCTCAAGTTCATGCGGAGTGTACGGCAGCGCGGAGAACATCATCGGTCCGCTCTTCTCATCCATCTCAAAGAGCATTCCTCTGCCCGCTCTGTCTGTCACCGCAGCATAACGCACCTCTTCTTTGGCTCCGCACTCCTGCGGAACAATATATCTGGCCATATTATCTTTGACCATATTCTCATAGATTCCCAGCTTAGCGCCTTTCTTGCGGTCCGCGTATGTCTCCGCCGGCCCGAGGCCGTACCATTTCACATGGTCATAATCCGCGTTGAGCTTGAACATAACGCCGAATTCCGGCATATCTCCCAGCTCCTTTACCGGATCGTAGGAAAGTGTCGTCCTGATCTTTCCGTCTCCGCTCACCTCATAAGCAAGAGTGCACTGGCTCACCGGCGTCGTCGGCATCAGATAAGTGTAGGTCACTTTCACCGAATGCTCTCCTTCTTCTACTTCCGGTTCCAGTATCCTGCAGCAGTCTGCGCCCCGGAAATCCTTATGATCCACATACATGCTGGCTATCTTCCACTGGGCATACCGTTTCGGCATCTGGTTGCCCTGATCGTTGTCTACAGGAGCTCTCCAGAAGTTCGGCTTCGGGATCTCGGCGATCATCTCTTTGCCCGCATACCGGTAAGATACAAGTCCGCCGTTGAGTACGGAGAACAGCACGTCAAAGTTTTCTCCTCTCACTCCGATATTATGCTTACTGCGGATCACCTCAACCGGTCTGGTGCATGCCGGCTTCTCTGCTTTCACTTCATATACATACTGACCGAACGCCACTTCATGTCCTGCCTCTGCCCACACAGTGCTCTCTTTCAGGCAGAAAGATACTGTAACTGTATATTCCCCGGGAGCTGTCTCCTTCGCTGACGGCAGTGTATAAGTCTTTTCGCACAGCGGCTCTACATCAGTGTCAAGATGTGCCTTCCGGATCTGTACTCCATTCTTTGCCACTGTCACCGTACAGTCGAACTGATCCGTATTTACAAACAGGTTCTTATTAATTACCTTCACCTGTTCTTCCGTTACTTCAGCCGTGATATTCTGATAATTGAATTTCACTTCCTGCATCTTCGGAGAAGGTTCTCTGTCCCCGCCGTATACAATACCGTTGGCGCTGAAATTATAGTCTGTCGGACGCTCTCCGAAATCGCCGCCATAGGCCTGGAATTCATTTCCGTATCTGTCTTTCTTATAAATAGTCTGGTCGATATAATCCCAGATAAATCCGCCCTGATACAGAGGCTCCGTATCAGTGAGATCCGTGTATTTATGCATTGCGCCGCAGGAGTTGCCCATAGCATGGGTATATTCACAGCAGATGAACGGTTTGCTGCGGTCTTTCGCAAGGAATTCTTTGATCGCCTCTACAGTCGGATACATCTGGCTTTCCATATCGCTTGTATCATTATAACTGCGGTCATGGAACACTCCTTCATAGTGCACAAGGCGGGTCGGATCCTCTCTGCGGAAGAACTGCGACATCTCGTAGATATCTTTTCCGCCGTATGATTCATTTCCGCAGGACCAGATCAGAATGGACGGGTGATTCTTGTCCCTCTGATACATAGAATTTGCGCGGTCCAGCATCATATCCAGCCATTCCGGCTTGTTGTTCGGCACAATGTAATCGTAATCCCCTGTTGCATGCGCCGTATCCCAGGAGCCGTGTGACTCCATGTTCGTCTCATCGATCATATACAGCCCGTACTCATCACAGAGGCGATAGATCAATGATGTATTCGGATAATGGCAGGTACGGATGGCATTGATATTATTCTGTTTCATCACGGTCAGGTCTTTTCTCAGCTCCTTCTCCGAAACACATCTTCCGGATACTGAGCTGAATTCATGACGGTTGACCCCTTTAAATACGATACGCTTTCCATTCAGCGTCATAATACGGTCTTTCATCTCAAACCTGCGGAAACCGACTTTCTCAGGTATCAGTTCACAGAGCGTGCCGTCGGCATTGTAAACTTCGATCAGCAGATCATAAAGTTTCGGTTCCTCTGCGCTCCACAGTTCCGGATTCGGGATTTCCCATGTACAGGTATCTGTCCCTGTCAGCTCTTTCTCTTCCTCAAAGCAGACTTCGCCATTGTAGGAAAGACGGAAACATGCCTTTCCTGTTCCCCATGCTTCTGTAGAGATCTCAAGACTGCCTTTGGTCAGAGTCTCGTCCGGAATCGCCCGTACTCTGAGATCGCGGATATGTACATCCGGCACAGTATACAGATATACATCGCGGTAAATTCCGGAAAACCGGAAGAAATCCTGATCCTCACACCAGCTGCTTGACGTCCATTTGAACACCTGCGCAGCCAGCTTGTTCTCTCCTTCTTTTACATAATCGGTCAGTTCGAATTCCGAAGGAGTAAATGTGTCTTCACTGTATCCCACAAACGCCCCGTTCAGCCAGACAGCGATACCGCTCTCCGCACCCTGGAAGGAGATGAAAAGTCTTTTTCCTTTCATCTGTTCCGGCACAGTAAAATATTTCACATAGCTTGCCGTCGGATTAAAATGCTCCGGAATATCTCCCGGGCGGATATCTTCACGGCCTTCCCACGGATACTGTGTATTCGCGTACTGGGGGATATCATATCCTTCCATCTGGATATGCGCCGGCACACGGATATCATCCCAGTCGCGGCAGGAATAATCATCCTTTTCGAATCCGGGAATCGCCGACTCATAGTTCTTTGCATAATGGAACTTCCACACTCCGTTCAGGCTTTCAACGTACTTCGAAGAGCCTTCCAGCATATCTGCCTCTGACGCATAATATGCATGATCCGAGTGAGCACCCATTCTTCCGTCCCGGAAATATTCCGGATCTCTCACTTTGTTGTAATCGAATGTCCTCATGTTTTGCATCCTCCTCATTAAATGTTAACTTTATTATACAGCAGATAGACAGATCCGTGTATGACATGTTAAACTAAATAATATAATATTTTGAAACAGGAGATACCCTATGACTATTATATTCCGAAGCACCCCCGTATGCGAACCGCTTACTTTTGAATCCATCGGCCAGGACTGGCGGCAGGATTCTGTCAGCCGTCCCGGAGGCTATCCGTTCTATCACTACCTCCAGACCGAGAAAGGAACCGGCCGGGTGGAGACCGCTTCCGCCTCCTATCTCCTGCGGGAAAATGAAGGGATCCTGATCGCGCCGTTCATCCGCCATTCCTACAGCAGCACGGACAGCGAGTGGTACACCAAATTCGCTTCGTTTACCGGAACTGCCGCAAGCTGCATTCCGCAGATTGTCGGGAATCGTCAGATCATCCCGGTGGACTCTGAGCAGGGCAGGCGGATCTCCCAACTGATCGGAGAATGTGTAGAAATGTACAACTCACATCCGCCGGATGAAAAACAGCTCTCCGTCAGCTGCTACACGATGCTCTTAACATTTGCGGACGGCATATATACACAGAAGCTTGCCGAGGATCCGTCATACCGGAATTATGTTCTCCCTGTAATAAAAGAAATCGAAAGGAATTACAGTCTGCCGCTGAGCGTGGAGACAATGAGCAGGAAAGTATATGTAACTCCCCAGTATCTGTCCCGTCTGTTTCGCCGGTATCTGAACTGTTCGACTTATGAATATCTGACTTCATACCGCATCGGAAAGGCGAAAGAGCTCCTGATCACAAGTCCTTCTCTCGAGATAAAAGAGATCGCCCACCGGACCGGTTTCTCTGATCCAAGTCATTTTATCGCTATATTCAGGAAAGCGGTCGGTGTCACCCCTCTGGAATTCCGCAGGCTGAACTGATCTGTCTATTAAAGAAGGCTGCCGCTGATGCGGCAGCCTTCTTATCTCCCTTTCGGGAAAATTTTTCAATTTTATTTTACGGCACCTGTAATACCTTCTGCGAACTGTTTCTGCAGTACGAAGAACACGATCATCGTCGGTACAGAACAGAACAGGACGCCGACCATCAGCATACCGTAATCCGTTGTATATCCGGATGACATATTTGCGATCAGCATAGGCATTGTCTGCGCGTCAGGCTGTGTCATGATTACCTTCGGCCACAGATATGCATTCCATGCATTCATAAATGTAATAACACCGGCTGCCGCATATGTAGCTTTCATCATCGGCATGTACATGCGGTAGAATATCTGGAATTCATTCAATCCGTCAATACGCGCCGCCTCCATAGTGTCGATCGGGAAGTTCCTCGAGTTCTGTCGGAACAACATGATCAAAAACGGCGTTGACAGGGACGGAAGGATAAAGCCCCACACACTGTTCAGAAGCTTCATGCCAGAGAGCATTTTGAACAGCGGAATCATCGTTGCAACCTGCGGAATCATCATCGCAAGAAGCAGGATGGAGAATACAATATCTTTCCCTTTGTCATGATACAGCTCGAATCCGAATCCCGCCAGTGAACAGATCAGGATCGCCAGAATGGTCTGGACAACCGCATACAGGAAAGAATTTCCCATTGCCTGCCACAGATCATAATTGGAAATCAGGTTCTGGAAGTTCTCGATCAGGTGTGTACCAATCGTAATCTTACCCCTGGCAACCTCAAGCGATGTGTTCGTCGCTGCGGATATCATCCAGTAGAACGGGAATACAGATAAAAACGCCACAATGATCAAAAATATGTAAGTAGGAATCAGCCGGCGCTGGATCATACTTCTGTTCTTTTTCTCAGTCACGTGTATCACCTACTTTCATATTGATAAATGCCAGGACCGCTACGATAACGAATACAAAGAAGCACATTGCTGTCGCATATCCGAAGTTCGAAACTGCGCCCTGTCCGAATGAGTTGTTGAAAATGTAGTGCGACATGGTGATCGTCGAGTTTGCCGGACCTCCGTTTGTCAGGTTGACAGACTCGTCGAACAACTGCAGTGTACCATTGATAGACATGATGAACGTCATGATAATGGTAGGTTTCAGCAGCGGAACTGTTATCCTCCAGAACGTATTCCACCCGTTGGCTCCGTCAATCTTTGCCGCCTCGTATACAGAATACTCGATGTTCTGCAGTCCGGCAAGGTAGAATACCATGTTGTATCCTGTCCATCTCCAGATCAGGGCAATGATAATAACGGCTTTCGCACTTACGGAATTTCCAAGGAAATTATAGTTCCGTTCCAGAATCCCAAAGTTTACAAGGATCGAATTAACAAGTCCGTCTGTTGCGAACAGAGACTTGAAAATGATGGAATAAGATACAAGGGCGGTCGCACAGGGCAGGAACACGCATGTGCGGAAGAATCCCTTAAATTTCAGGTGCTGGTTATTCAGGAGCTGAGCAAGAAGGATCGCAAGGATCAGCATGATCGGCACCTGAATGATCAGGTACAGGAATGTATTTCCGACAGATGTCAGGAACACCTTGTCAGAGAACATTCTTGTGTAGTTGTTAAAGAGCGGTTCATTCCAATGCATGTTTGCACTGGAGCCGGTCTGCAGTGACATAATGAACGCCTGGATCATGGGCCAGAAAGCCATGATAGCGATCAGGATCGTAGCCGGGGTCAGAAATACCCAGCCTGCTGCCGACTGCTTTGCAAGCAGCGACATTTTCTTTTTCTGTTTCACTTGGGGCCCCTCCTTTTTGTCATTGACTCTCATAAGGTCTGCTCCGCGTCATCCGGCGGAGCAGACCGCTTTGACAGACAGGGCAGGGTAACAGATTGCTCCGTCCCCCGCCCTGTCTCATTTTCTCTCAGCGTTATATTTAGTTAAAGGTTAGTTGCCCATCTCGAAGTTCAGCTGATCTTCTGCTTCCTGAAGAGCTTCCATTGTATCTGCGCCGTTTATGATATTTACAATCGCTGTTCCGACATAGTTACGTGCGGAATAGTGGTAGTCGCTCTGCTCAACGATCTGTACGTGTGTTCCCATCTCAACAATGTCTGCATAAATCGGCTGATTGTTGAAGTACTCAACGCCTTCATTGTAAACTTCTGTCTCGCCTGCCGGTGCATATGTAGAGATAACACCGCCGTCTTTCAGGGCATTGTCATATGTAACTGTGCTGCCGCCGAATGTATATGCAAGGAAATCTTTTGCAAGATCAACATTGGAGCAGTTGGATGTAATGTACAGCGAGGAACCGCCGTTACTTGCATATCCTTCTCCGCCTTCAAGCGTCGGCATTGTTGTGATCTCCCATTTACCGCTGTTCTCTGTAACCTTCTCAATCGTCGGGATGATCCAGTTACCGTTCATAACGCCTGCAACCTGGTCGCCCTGGATTGCTTTGTCTGTGTAGTCAGACCAGCTGTTCGGCATAAGAAGCGTGCCGTCCTTTGCCATCTGGACCAGTTTCTCTACGATCGTTACAAGAGTTTCATTCTCTGTGATGTACGGCTTGCCGTCTTTGAACTGAGATACGCCCTCAGCCTGCATCATCATGTACGGAAGGTCATTTCCGTCGCTGTTCATACAGAGAAGTGCTTTGCCTGTCTTGTCGTAAACAGCTTTACCGATCTCCATGAATTCATCCCATGTACATCCTGTCAGGTCGTCGATCGTATATCCTGCTTCTTCCAGAATATCTGTACGGTATGCGCAGATAACTGTACCATTGTCCACCGGCACTCCGTAGTGCTCGCCGTCGATCGTGGAGTAGTCAATTTTCTCTGCCGCAAATTCGTCCCAGTTGATGTCGATGTCTCCGAGCGGTGTCCATGCATCCGGATAATCAGCTACATATCTCTGGATGTAGTGATCTTGGAACAGTACTATATCCGGCAGGTTGCTGTAGTCACCTGCTGATGCAGCAGTTGTAATCGCCGTCTCAACATCAGATGATTGAGCCTGCTCAAGAATCTCAAGATTGAAGTCCTTGTTTACATTCTCTTTGTAGTCAGCTGCCGCTGCCTCAAGAGCCGGAATATTGAATGCCGGGTCCCATGCGAACACTGTCAGTGTGTTCTCATCACCGCCTGAAGCAGCCTTCTTGTTGTCATCCGATCCGCCGCTTCCGCAGGCAGCAAGTGAAAACGCCATCATACCTGCGAGTAAAACTGAAAGTACTCTTCTTTTCATATTACTTAACCTCCTTCGTGTCCCGCTTATCTTGTTTTTGTCTAGGACATCTTATGGAATAATTATATCAGGGCAGCCGCTGTCTATGTTTGCATTTTCGCCCACATGATGTGCATTTTCAATCACATTTATGTAATTTGCACTATTTTTATGTATTCGACAACTGTTTTTGTATATTTTATCCATTACTTTGTATATACTTTTATGCAAAATAAACTCTGTCCGGGCAGATTCTCTTCATTGCATGGAGCATTTCACTGTTCAGATCCAGAAGTATCTTGATCTTTCTGCGTCCGTCCATGATGATCATCGTGTAATAAGGGATATCGTCCTCATAGGATGTATAATCATATTTTTTCAGTTTTTCAGTGCCGCCCTTCAGGCGGTATCTTGCCACACTTTCATGCCAGTTAGGTGCCACAACCTCAAGTTCCTGCAGGTTCAGATCATGCACTTCTCTGCGGTGACGTTTTCCCAGAATAACGCTGATAGTAAATTTCACACCCTCCAGCGTATATTCGTATTCCTTCTGGCTGTAAACATCATAAATAAAATAAAGACCCACAAGCAGGAATCCCGGAAGCATAAACCCTCTTGAAAACATAATCCCCATAAGCACGAAAAGAACGCCGAATATAATCATAACCGCTTTGAGCACGCCCGTCCCCGCCTTTTTCTTCCTTGTCACCTGTGCTGTTAATTTTGAACTATACATATATCTACCATCCTTCCTCTGAGTGTATCTGAAATTTTAATATCTGCTGTTCATAATTCTCAGGGCGCTTTCTCCATTCTGCAGGAGTCACTCCCATGACATGCCGGAAATTCCGGTTAAAGGTAGAGCTCACTGAAAATCCGCATTTCGCTGCAATCATCGCCACAGGCTCATCTGTCTTTTTCAGCTCCTCGCATGCCGCCTGTATCCTGACCAGATTAATATACTCCAGCGGACTCATATTCATATAAGAAGAAAATATCCTTCTGAACTGTGTTTCGCTTATATGCGCCCACTTTGCGATATCGCTTACCTTAAGCGCCTCACTGTAGTGTTCGCCGATATAATCTATGATCCGGAGAATAAGATTATCGGATTTTAATTTTATCCCGCCTCTTGTACTTTCGCTGTATTGATCACCGTTCTCTCCATTTCGTCTGGCCACTTCGGTGAGCAGCGCCAGCATAAGCCCTTCCGCCTCCTCCTGACAGAAAATCTCACCTCCGCGGATAACATCCATGATCTCTCTGATCATCCCGGCCAGGTGAGGATACTTGCTGCTTTCTGCAAATACAGCCCGGCTGTTGATCCGACGCGCCATCTGTTCCGCACACCCAGGCGTCCCCGAAACAGTTTTTTCCAGTATCTTTTCCACATCTACAAACAGATATTCCCAGCTGCTGAGTTCTCCCGGAGAGCTGTTCGTCGTATGGAGATAATTCTTAGGAATGACAGTAAATATTCCGCCGTGATAACTGACTTCCTGCTCCCCCAGTATCATATTTCCACTGCCTTCATAACAATAACCGATTTCGAGATAATTATGAAAATGAAGATAATCAATATCACGGCCATACTGCTGCCGCCACTTTTCTCCCAGCAGGGCGAACATCGCACGGTTTTCCGGCATTTGATAATACCGGAATTCAGCCACCTGCTTTTTCTTTTTTCTCATGCCAGTCCTCCTTCGCTATCCCGCCGCGTAATCTATGCCGCTGTTATTTATCATATGTGAAAATCTTCCGCCCGTCAATCGCAAATCACCGGAACCACCGAAAGACACCTTCCGGGACCGCAGGCAGTCACCATCGCAAAAAAATCCCGGCAGGGAAAGAGAGAGAGGTGTATCTTTCCCTGCCGGGAGACAGGTATCTGTATTAAATTATATGATCATCCTGTTTTACTGTTCAGTCTGTTACTGTCCTATACCTCAAAGATCAGGTCGCCGTAGGAAGGCATCGGCCATGCTTCTTTGTCAACAATCATCTCAAGTTTGTCAACCGGCGCACGGAGCGCTTCCATAGCCGGGAATACGTCAGAATGATAGAAGTTTGCCTGTACAGCGCCTTCCTCTTTCTGAGCAGCCTCGTCTGTCACTTTGATCAGGGCGTCGAGAGCCGTCTTTGTCTCTCCCATAAGAGCTGTCACCTGAGCCAGTGTTTCCTTCTGAACAGACGCGTCTGCTCCTGCTGCTGTCACGGCATTTACAGTATCTGCAAGAGTCTTTGTGTATTTGATAAATGCAGGCATGAACTGCTTGCTCGCCATATCGATCATAGTACGTGCCTCGATGTTGATGGCTTTCGCATATGTCTCGTACTGAATCTCCGCACGGGACTCAAGCTCTGCTTTTGTAAATACACCGAATCTCTCGAACAGGTTCACGGCTTTGTCTGTCACCATAGCCGGAATTGCCTCTACCATAGAGCGGATGTTCGGAAGACCTCTTCTTTCAGCTTCCTCTACCCATGCCTCTGAGTAACCGTCTCCGTTGAAGACAATTCTCTGGTTCTCTGTTGCATACTCTTTGATCAGATCGTGTACTGCCTTATCAAAGTCATCCGCCTTCTCAAGCACGTCACAGGCATCTGCAAACGACTCAGCAACGATTGTGTTGAGCACAATGTTCGGAGAAGCGATAGAATCGCGGGATCCGACCATACGGAACTCGAATTTGTTACCTGTAAACGCGAACGGTGATGTACGGTTTCTATCTGTTGCGTCTTTCGCAAGCTCCGGAAGTGTGCTGACACCAGTGTCAAGCTTGCCGCCCTTTAAGCTGTGTGTAGCCTCTCCTGTGCTGATCAGCTGCTCAAGCACATCCTCAAGCTGCTCGCCGAGGAAAATGGAAATGATTGCCGGCGGTGCCTCGTTAGCTCCCAGTCTGTGATCATTTCCCGGATCCGCTGCCGATTCTCTTAAAAGATCCGCATGCATGTTGACTGCTCTTAAGATACATGTCAGTACGAGAAGGAACTGCGTATTCTCATGAGGTGTCTTACCGGGATCAAGCATATTGATACCGTCATCTGTCGTGATGGACCAGTTATTATGTTTTCCGGAACCGTTGACACCTGCGAACGGTTTCTCGTGAAGCAGGCATTTCAGTCCGTGCTGGCATGCAACTCTCTTTAATGTCTGCATTACGATCTGGTTGTGGTCAACCGCAATATTAGCCTCAGAATAGATCGGCGCAAGCTCATGCTGTGCAGGCGCAACCTCATTGTGCTGAGTCTTCGCTGTTACTCCGACTTTCCACAGCTCAATGTTGACATCACGCATGAAGGATGCGATTCTCTGGCGGATCGTACCGAAGTAGTGATCATCAAGCTCCTGTCCCTTCGGCGGCATAGCTCCGAAGAGTGTACGGCCTGTATAGATCAGGTCTTTTCTCTGCTCAAACTTCTCTGCGTCAACAAGGAAGTACTCCTGCTCCGGTCCCACGGACGGTGTCACTTTCTTGGATGTTGTATTTCCAAACAGTCTCAGCAGACGCAGCGCCTGTTTGTTGATTGCTTCCATGGAACGAAGAAGCGGTGTCTTCTGATCCAGCGCCTCTCCTGTATAGGAGCAGAATGCTGTCGGAATGCAGAGTGTAGCTCCGCCTGCATCCTGTCTTACAAATGCCGGTGATGTACAATCCCATGCTGTATATCCTCTCGCCTCGAATGTTGCTCTCAGTCCGCCTGACGGGAATGAGGACGCATCCGGCTCGCCTTTGATCAGCTCTTTACCGGAGAAGCTCATCAGCACCTTTCCGCTCGGCTGCGGTGCAGAGATAAAAGAGTCATGCTTCTCTGCCGTAACTCCTGTCAGCGGCAGGAACCAGTGTGTATAGTGTGTAGCTCCTTTCTCGATCGCCCACTCTTTCATCTCATGTGCGATGACGTCGGCTGTCTCAAGATCCAGCTCTTTTCCTTCCTCTATCGTTTTCTTCAGGTTTTTATAAACCTTTTTCGGCAGACGCTCCTGCATTACAGTGTCATTGAAAACATTTTCTCCGAAGATTTCGGCTACATTGATCTTTTCTGTACTCATATTTGATCCCTTCCTTTTTGTTGTAACAGTTCAGGCATCTGATGTCAGGAGACGGATTTATGCTCGCATAAGAATCCGGCGACTGACAGACAGATGTGCTAAGCGCCAGTAAATGAGCAAAGAAGCGGCGCAGCCGCAGTAAGCACGCCAGTGCGGCTTTGCGAATGGCGCTGCCTGAACTGTCCTCTTATAGTGTTCCGCAGGCTCCGCCAAAAGGTTCCTACGAAAAAAGGGCACTCCAAGCTATCTTGGAACGCCCTTGTTCTTGTCTACGTGTGACAGTATAACTCAATCACTCCAAAAAGGC
>DWWI01000253.1 GCA_019119745.1 Candidatus Mediterraneibacter gallistercoris
TATAGAAGTCAACACGAAAGAATGATTGAAAAGAATCATTATTCTTATCTGAATGAATAATATAATTAACTGAAAATAAATAAAAAATACAAATAAATTCAAAAAACTTATTGACAAAATACAAATAAAGAGTTATTATAATTTCAACAAATAAAACTGATTGAAAGTTTTATAAACCCATTGAATACCGGAATTGAGAAATGGGTAATCAGATATAGAGAAAGATCATAATGACGAGAAAGTTATGAGAGAGGTAAAATCTATATCAGAGAGAAGATTATCGAGGAACTCAGATTCAATGGGAATTTAAGTAAAGGAGGTACGGACCACCGGGAACATAAGTTAAATCTATCAATCAAAAAAGAAAGATAGAAGAAAGAGGTAAAAAAAGAATGATAGAAATATCAGTATGAAAGTGGATGTTGATCAAGGTAAATTGGTTGGCATCCACTTTCAGTGTGTAAATATATCCGGTTTCATCTTGTCAATAAAAGGAATCGTTGGTAGAATAAGCAGGAAGCAGGCGCCGGATACATAGAGTATAATGCGTTAACAGACACATGGAAGGGGCTGGGTGAGCTATGGCAAAGAGCAGTAACCAGAAAGCAAAAATCCTATATCTGATGGAACTGTTCATGGAAGAGACAGACGAAGATCATCCAATCTCCCGGAAAGAGCTGGAAGAGAAACTGGCAGATCTTGGTATCCACGCGGAGAGAAAGAGCCTTTATAATGATATTGAGACTCTGAAAAATTTCGGCATGGACATTTTATACCGGAAGGAACATCCGGAGGGATATTATCTTGCGGAGAGGAAATTTGAACTTCCGGAGCTCAAACTGCTTGTGGATGCAGTACAGTCTTCGAGATTTATAACACAGAAAAAGTCGGATACCCTGATCCGAAAGATAGAAAAACTGACCAGCAGATTTGAGGCTCGTAAACTGCAGCGGCAGGTTGTAGTGGCGGACCGCATTAAAGCGATGAATGAAAGCATCTATTATAATGTAGATAAGATACATTCAGCGATCGCATTGAACCGGCAGATTATTTTCCGGTATTTTGAGTGGACGGTTTCAAAAGAGATTCGCCTGAAAAAGGGCGGGGAAAACTATCACGTAAGCCCCTGGGCACTGACATGGGACAGCGAGAACTATTATCTGATCGGATATGATACAGACGCGGGGATCATCAAGCATTTCCGGGTAGATAAGATGCTGCATATCGAGATTACAGAACAGGAGAGGGATGGCCGTGATGAATTTTCCAGGTTTGATCTTGCGCGTTATACGAAGCAGACGTTCGGAATGTTTGGCGGCAGTGAAGAGACAGTTCGTATTCGGTTTCACAACAGGTTTGTGGGAGTTGTGATTGACAGGTTCGGCAAGAATGTGCCGCTCCGGCCGGACGGAGATGAACACTTTACCGCCCGTGTCGAGGTCGCCGTGAGCGAACAGTTTTTCGGCTGGATCACCGGTCTTGGGAGAGATGTACAGATCCTTTCCCCACAGTCTGTTGTCGATGAATACAGGAACCTGCTTGAAGATTTGGGGGAAACATATAAAAATTCTAATTAAGGGGCAAGGTGTAGCGTTATGAATGCAAATGAAATTTTTGATACAGTACGTGAGATTGATCTGAACGGCGTAATACGCGAAATCGGTATGGAAAGTCATGTCCTGACGCAGACAGAGATGATCGCACTGGCGGTCACGGCAGTGCTGGGACTGCTGTTTTGTCTGCTGGGTCTGAAGATAATCCGGGTATGGGCGGCACTGACCGGACTGACATTCGGGTTTGCCGCAGGTGTTACGGCAGGAGGTCTGGCCGGTCTGAGCGGAACAGGAATGTTGATTGCCGGCGGTGTGCTGGGGCTGATCCTGGCAGTCCTCGGAGCAGCATTATATCGTGTAGGTGTATTCCTTACCGTGTTTGTTTCGACAGGCGGTATGGCAGTTTGTCTGATCGCTCCGAAGAACTGGGTTGCTGCCGTGATCTGTCTGGCAATCGCTCTCGTGGCTGCTATTCTGGCGGTACGGTTCGTAGTCGTGTTTACAATTATAGCTACTTCAATATATGGGGCGGCGGTTGCAGGAACAGCAGTGTATCATTTGCTGCCGGTAAGCGGAGATATAATCCTTATAGCATTGTGCGCGGTTATCTGTATCATTGGTGTTCTTGTGCAGCTTCTGCTTGAATCGAGAAAACAGAAGAAGAAAAGTCTGCAGAAAGCAGCAGAGATTCGGGAAGAAAAATCCACTGCAAACGAAGTGGAAAGAGCACGTGCCATGATGGATGATCTGGATGAAATCCCGGATGAGGAAGCAGGAGATGACGGATCCGCAGAAGAAAAATCCGAAGAAGATATTCAAGACGAAGACATTGACGAAGCCGATGATGAACAAAGTGAATTTGAAGAAGAGGACATGACAATAATAGAGTTCGATACAGAAGATCTGTCGGAAGAGAGCAAAAAGAGTAAAAACAGCAAAAACAGGAGAAAAAACAGAAAGTAAAGTCCGTTTTATGACACACCTGATCTGGTAGGATATACCTGTGAAAAGGAAACAAGAGGTATATCTTACTGGAGAAAGGTGTGTTTTTATGTATATCAGAAAATCAGTTTTACGAGTAATCACAGCGGTAATTGGAATTATTATTCTTTCAGCGGTAGCGCTGATGTACTGTTTTACCGATATTGCGATTCCTATGCCGGTATATGCGGCTGTATGGTTCGGGTGTCTGGCCGCGATGCTGGCGGGGTCATCCGGTATACACTGATAAAATGAAAAGTCCGTGATCTTATATTGTCATTGTTCTGCTATTTGATGTATAATTAGTTTATGATAACCACATCATAAAGAGAACAGAACAAAAGGGGGCTTGTGTATGAAGATCGATATGCACTGCCACGTAAAGGAAGGCTCCATCGACAGCAAGGTCGGTCTGGAAGAATACATTACAATATTAAAGCAGCACGGATTTCAAGGAATGGTCATTACGGATCATGACACTTATAACGGATACCGCTACTGGAAAGAGCATATCAAGGGGAAGAAACATACGGACTTTGTGGTGCTCAAAGGAATTGAATATGATACAAGGGATGCGGGACATATCATCGTAATCATGCCGGAGGGAGTGAAAATGCGTCTCCTTGAAATGAGGGGAATGCCTCTTGCACTTCTCATAGATCTGGTGCACAGAAACGGCGGTGTGCTCGGGCCGGCTCATCCGTGCGGGGAGAAGTATATGAGTTTTACCCACGCGAGAAGGTTCTATCTCTCGCCGGAGATTACAAAGCGGTTTGATTTTGTTGAGGCGTTTAACAGCTGTGAGTCCACAGAATCCAATGCGGGCGCGGAAAAGCTGGCAAAGAAATATGGCAAAGTTACCACAGGCGGAAGCGATGCCCATAAGCCGGACTGCGTAGGGACAGGCTATACGATCCTGCCCGAGCCGGTGACCTGTGAGACGGAACTGATCTCTCTGATCCATAAGAAAACACCGTTCAAAGCCGGAGGCACTCTCTATGGAAAGACGACAAAAGAAAAGATCGGGAAGATCAACAAGCTGCTCGTCTATTCATTCTGGGTATATAATAAGAGCGGCGAGCTGATCAAACGACGCGGGAGAAATAAAAAGATGGAAGAAGAGCATCCGTTCGATCCTATTGATCCGATCGAACTGTATTACCACTCATAAAAGAAAGCTGCCTGTCAGTTATCTGCGTAACTGATAGACAGCTTTTCCTTTTTCCTGTGTTTCCGTGATCATTTTCTGCTTTATCATATATGGCAGAATAGAGTCAAGAAATTTCTTCGGATCGGTCACGGCGATCTGTTCCCTGCTGAAGGGCTGCTTTGCCGTCAGATCCTTTATGAAAGGCTCCAGTTCCTTTTCTGTCAGGGAACCGTTTTTCTTCAATGCTTTTTTGACTTTTGAGATGCCTTTCGCGCTCAGCATATTGGAGAGATCCTGCTGCTGGCGCATGGCGCGCCACATTCCCCATGCATAGACGATCATAGTCACAAGAGCGAAAAGGAGGACATAAGGGATATACTTTAACATTACTTTACTTTTTCTCCTTTCCAGCGGATCAGGTGATTGTCATGGAGTATCTCGAGAAATTTGATCAGCCTTGACAGCGATTTCTCCATCTTTGGAAACCGTGCGTCAAGTTCTTTGGAAAGCTGATGCACGTCTTTTTTGTCGTCAATGGCAAGCCACACAAAGCTTCCGTAATCATCCATCTTTACATCGCTTACGCGGGGACGGTGGAAGAACTTCTGGGCGATCCTGTGATAGAATCCTTTCCACTCAATATAGACGGTGACTTTGCCGTTGTCGTCTGTTTCATATTCGATCTCCGGATTCTTTACCGGGATATAGTCGAGATAGTTGTTATCATTCTTTTTCTTCATATTATTATAAAGATTTCCTCTTCCTGATTATGAATGGCCTCTCCGGGGTGATGCCGGAAAAAGAGGCAGGTTGACCGGCTGCTGCAACATACCATAACACAGAAAGAAACAGCCTGCAAGAGGCAGGCTGAATCTTCGTAGTCGTTATATCTTATTTTTTGTCTTTCTTCATGCAGCGTGTGTACAGGAAGAACAGAAGCAGGATGAAGACGATCAGGCTTACGAACTGCGGAGTCGTGAAATTGAATCTTGCGCTGAGGTTGATTACGGAATCCACTTTCAATACTGCAAGTACTGCAAGAACAATACCCATGATACCTTCTCCGGCGATCAGACCGGAAGTAAAGATGACACCTCTGTCGGAGCGCTCTTTCTTCTCTTCATCAGTTCCTTTGATCTTCTCAACGATGAAGCGTACAATACCGCCGGCCATGATACCCGCACTTAAGCTGAACGGCAGGTACATACCAACTGCGAACGGCATAACCGGAACTTTCAGGATTTCAGCCATAACCGCGATGAACACACCGATGAAGATCAGCGCCCACGGAAGCTCCGCGTTCATGATACCCTCGACGAGCATCTTCATCATTGTAGCCTGTGCTGCCGGCAGCTGCTCTGTACCGTATCCCCATGCCTCATTCAGGAGGTAGAGTACGAATCCGACTGCTGCTGCGGAAACTACAACACCGAGCATCTCGCCGAGCTGCTGTTTCTTCGGTGTAGCTCCTACGATAAATCCTGTCTTCAGATCCTGAGAAGTATCACCTGCGATTGCCGCGATGATACAGATAACGCCGCCGATAGCGATGGCGCCGACCATACCTGTTGTGCCTTCTGTTCCTGTAACCTTCAGGAGCAGTGTGGCGATGATCAGAGTCGCGATAGCCATACCGGATACCGGGTTGTTGGAAGATCCGATCAGACCGACCATACGTGAGGATACGGATGCAAAGAAGAATCCGAAGATTACGATGATCAGTGATCCTATCGGATTAACCGGGAATGTCGGGATGAGCCAGATCAGGATGATGATTGCCACGATGATCACGAGAAGGAACGGCATCGGCAGATCCTGCTGTGTGCGCAGTGCATTCTTCTGTGCATGTTTCTTGCTCATACTTGCCATTGCCTGCTTGAATGTACGGATGATCAGCGGGAATGTCTTGATCAGGCTGATGATACCGCCGGCCGCAACGGCTCCGGCGCCGATATATTTAATGTAGTTTGACCACAGAAGAGACGGACCGCCGCCCTCCATTGTGAGCATCTCGTGGATCGATACTTCTCCCGGGTAGATCGTCGCGTCGCCGCCGAACAGTGCGATCGCCGGCATCAAGACGAACCAGCTTAATGTACCGCCGGCCAGCATGTAGCTGGAGATCTTCGG
>DWWI01000254.1 GCA_019119745.1 Candidatus Mediterraneibacter gallistercoris
GCGGAAGAACTGGTCGCGGAAGTGAACGGAATGGTCTGGTCCTGCCGTGTGCCGGCAGGAGACTGGCTCTCTTTCGAGAACCGGCACACAATCGTAAATTCCCGCAATCTCGGGAATGCGGTGGAAGCACGGGTGATCAGCCCATTCGCTCCGTGTGCAGACTGTGGACAGACAGAACCTACACTTGAGGATTTGTATCTGAAATGTTTTGCCGATGAACAGAGCCTGGATGTCCGGAACTTATCGGATAAGAACATGAGAGTCGGAAGAAGGGGAAAACGGTTATGAAGAGAATGATATGGTATGAATGGAAACGGATATGGCAGAGCAGGCTTACACAGTTTGCAGTGATCGGATGTATTTTGTTTCTGTTGTTTTGTACATGGTCGAATATCCGTCAGATTCAGACGACAGACGGCGAGGGCAATCAGGTGACCGGCATGGCTGCCGTGAAAGCCCTGAAAGAGACAGAACGCATTACTCTGGATCAGGAGACAGTGACCGCTATTATGCAGGAATATCTCGATTATACAGAGAATCCCGACACAGCCTCCGATGACCCCGAGCTTCAGTATCTGTCAGAGGAGATGTACCGGACATGGTATCTGCCCAACAGAAATCTGTTGAATCAGATCTGCGGAACGTACATCCAGGAGGGACAGGGAAATATGAGTGACCGGCAATTGTTTGAAAGAAATCTCGGAAAGGATTTTTATGAGTCGAGGAAAGAGCGGGTGCAGGAACGGCTTACTTACTATGTGGACCTTGGCAGTGTGACTCCTTCAGAGGCAGACTGGTGGGATGAACAGGATGATAAAGTGGGTGAGTACACATATGGCAATTATAAAGTGTGGGAGATTCTGATCAGTAATCTACCGTGGATCCTTTTCATCATGATGATCGTATGTGTGGGTATAGCGCCTGTATTTGCAGGAGAGTATCAGTCGAAATGCGATTCACTCCTTCTGTGCATGAAACACGGAAAACACAGACTCATTCTTGCAAAGCTGACAGCATCCTTTGTATATGCCAGTGTTTTATACTGGGGGATCGTGTTACTGTACTCGGCGGTACTTCTCATTTTTGTGGGAACGGACGGCTGGGATCTCCCCGTGCAGCTTCTTTATTCGGGAATGCCGTCCAGTTATGCTCTTACCACAAGTCAGGCATATCTCCTTGCCCTTCTGATGGGATATGTGATGACACTCGGCCTTGGAGGGCTTGTATTACTCCTGTCAGCTCTGTTTAAAAATCCTTATGTGGTGATCGTAACAGCGCTTTTGTATCTATGCGTGCCTCTGTTCCTGTCCACGAATTCAGGGGGATACTTGTGGGTACATCTGCTGGCCCTGCTGCCGGAGAAAATATCAGAGTTTCATTTTGCATCCTACATTGCATACAGCATAGGAAATATAAAGATGACTCTGCCGACGGCGTCTATGATTGTAAACGGTCTGTGCGCTGTAATATTTTCCGGACTGGCGTACCTGTTCTTCCGCAGGCATCAGGTGAACCGATAATTTGCAGGCATCAGGCGAATCGTTGATTGCACTTGACAACTCCTCGCAAACTCTGCACAATAGTTCCGTATGCGGAAAATAAATTCATACGGAACTATTGTGCAGAGTTTGCGGGGAGGTTGGATATGGCAAATATTTTAATTGTGGAAGATGATACCGATCTGAGAGAAGGGCTTTCTTTCTCTTTTTCCAGTGACGGACATAATATTGAAGAGACCGAAACAAAAAAAGATGCTTTACGTAAAATATCGAAAAGCTGTTTTGATATAATCCTTCTTGACTGCAACTTGCCTGACGGAACAGGATTTGAACTATGTAAAGAGGTAAGAAGTTACAGCAATATCCCTATCATTATGCTGACAGCCCGCGACACAGAATTGGACGAGATAAAGGCATTGGAGCTGGGAGTCAATGATTATCTGTCAAAACCGTTTTCACTGGGCGTATTAAAGGCAAGAATGAAACGGATTCTACAGGAGAAAACAGAAACCGCAAAGATTGTTACGGGCTCATTGAGCGTAGACCGGAGTACGTGCAAGGTCTATAAGCGCGGCGAAGAAGTTCAGCTCAGCAAATTAGAGTATCGCCTGCTATTGTATCTGATCGAAAATAAAAATCATATCCTTTCCAAAGAACAGATTTTAGACAAGATATGGGACAGTGACGGGAAATATGTGGATGGCAACACAGTGTCAGTCAATATCAGCAGACTTCGCACAAAAATAGAGGATGACGTGTCAAATCCTGCGTGGATTAAAACCGTGCATGGGATCGGATATATCTGGAAGGAATAAATGATGGGTATCACAATAATTTTGGCTATACTTCTGATTCTGGCTGTTTGCTATGGCATTTATCAAAAGAGAAAAACCTACCGTATGATAGACCGTCTGCTGGACAGTGTGTTGAATCGGGAAATGATCGTCTACTCTGAAGTGGAAGAAGGCGAGTTTTCCGCACTTGTCAGTAAGATCAAGCAGATACAGGACGTCCTTGAAAACCGTGCCAGGAGCGCGGACAGTGAAAAAGAGCAGGTAAAAAGTCTGGTGTCTAATATGTCGCATCAGTTAAAAACGCCGCTGGCAAACCTTTCTCTATATGCGGAGATTTTAGGTCAGGGCGAAATTGCGCCGGAACGGAAAGCGGAATTTGCCGATAAAATGCAACGGCAGATCGAGAAACTGAACTGGATCGTGGAATCTCTGTCTAAGATGGCAAAACTGGAGCAGAACATTGACGGATTCGAAGTGAAAGATACGCCGATCCGCCAGACCATTCTGGATGCGATTGATACGGTTTATGAGAAAGTAGAGAAAAAAGCTCTTCATCTTAATTTGGAACCATTTGAGGACAGAGCATTGTATCATAACCGGAAGTGGACAGTGGAAGTATTCGTAAATTTGCTTGAAAATGCCATCAAGTATACAGATAAAGGCGGTACTATTTCCATTCGTGTGAAGCCCTATGAATTATACACGGAGATTCAGTTTTCAGATAATGGCCGGGGGATTCATAAGGAAGAACTGACGGATATTTTCAAACGATTTTACAGAAGCCCGGAAGTTGAAAACATGGAAGGCTCCGGCATAGGTCTGTATCTGTCTGATCTGATTCTGGAAAAAGAAAAAGGATATATCACAGCGACTTCCGAATTTGGAAACGGCAGTTGCTTTTCTGTGTTCTTACAAAACTGTAAGAACTGATCATCCGTTTGTAAAGAAATTGCAAGATACGATAGGTACACTAAACGTATCAAGAAAAAGGAGTAATGACGGATGAGTATTTTAGAATTGCAAAATGTCCGGAAAATATACGGCGAAAAAGAAAATCAGGTAAAGGCGTTACAAAATATCAGCCTTCAGGTAGAAGAAGGCGAGTTTGTCGCCATTGTAGGCACTTCCGGTTCGGGAAAATCTACTCTTCTCAATTTGATCGGCGGTTTAGATAGTCCGACTCAGGGGAAAATTTTTGTGAAAAACAAAGAAATCGGTTCTTTGTCAAGAAAAGAACTGACTATTTTCCGCAGGAGAAATATCGGTTTTGTATTTCAGAATTACAGTCTGATGCCGGTACTGAATGTGTATGATAACGTGGCTTTGCCTGTTACATTTGACCGCGGAAAACATATCAATCGCAAATACATTGAAGAATTGCTGCGGGAACTGGGAATTTATGAAAAAGCAAAAAAATTTCCAAATGAATTATCCGGCGGACAGCAGCAAAGAGTTGCTATTGCAAGAGCTCTGGCGAATAAACCGGCTATTTTGCTCTGTGACGAACCGACAGGAAACTTAGATTCTGCAACGACGATCGAGGTCATGGGATTATTAAAAGCAAGCTGCAGAAAGTATAATCAGACGATTCTCATGGTAACGCATAATGAAGCGATCGCACAGACTTGCGACAGGGTGATCCATATTGAGGATGGACAAATTGTTGCGGGAAAAAGAGTGTTCCCGGTCAAAGGCGGTGATGGCGTATGTTAAAACTGGCATGGAAATATATGCGCTATTATAAGAGCCAGACTCTGGCAATCTTAGCAAGTATCATATTAACGGCAGCACTGCTTTCTGGAATTAGTTCTTTGATTTACAGCAGTCAGAAAAGCGACTTGGCGAACAGCAAAACCATATACGGCGACTGGCATTATTATGTAGAGACAGATCATGCAACCTATGATTCTGTACAGAGTGGTGAGCAAGGGGAAGGATATACTCTGGAAAAGTGCGGAAAGATGGAAATTAAAGATGTGGTTTCAGAAGAGTTTTTGATTTGTTTTATTGATACGGATGAAACCTATCGCCAAATGGCACACAGAGGGCTGTTGGAAGGTGCTTTTCCAGAGAAAGAAAATGAAATTGCGGCAGATGGATTTGTGCTTAGTAATCTGGGATTTTCCGGTAATCTTGGGGATTCTCTTCGCATTGGAGGAAAGGATTATATCGTTACTGGCGTTTTGGAAAGCGAATGGGCGGCAAGTTCAAGCGAGATGGAAGTCTTTGTAAGTGATTCCTTTCAAGAACGCGGAAGCCAGACATTTTTATATCTTGGGTTTGATGAAAGCGAAAAGTTATATACACAGTTGGACGCTTTCTTAAAAGAACATAAGATTTCTTCTGAATCAGTCGCAGGAAATGATGAAGTCATACAGTATCTTAGCGGCGAAGCACCAGACAGTATTTATGATATTGTAAAATTTGGCCTGACGAATGAAGATGGAAATTTCACTTATATCGTCCTTAAATTACAGAGTGATTACAATTTGGCTTATAATGGAATGATTCTTCTGTTGTGCCTGTTTAGCCTTTTTGTCGTATACAGTGTATTTAGTATTTCTGTTTCCAAGAGAACTTCTGAATATGGTATCTTACAGACATTAGGGATCAGCGAGAACCAAATTGGGGGAACACTTCTTCTGGAACTTTGGATATTGCTCATTATTGGCTATCCATTGGGATGCCTCTTAGGGAATGGTATTTTGAGCCTTGTATATCAGAATTTCAGCGGTGTATTTGGCCGGGAAGTGTTATCTGTTGCTGACCAAACTTTAGCAGAAGGAACAAATACGATACAATTTTATCTCTCATGGGAGGCAATGGTGTTTGGATTTATATTCCTGCTGCTCTCTCTGGTACTTGTTGCATTTATTGTAGTTCGTTCACTAAGAAAACACTCTTTAAAAGCAGTAATGAGTGGAGATACCTCTTTTACCAAAAGAAGAAAGATATATGCACTTCGTCCTGTTAATATGGCAGGTGTGGTAGTACGGAAGTTCATGTTTTCAAACAAACGAAAAGTCCTTGGTATTTTGTTATCTTTATCTATTGGCGGCTGTATTTTCTTATGTACAACTTATATGGTAGAAAATTTAAAGGTTCACGCAGAACTTTCCCTGATGTCGGATGACGGGCTTGGCTCTGAATATCGCATTTCGTTAAAATCTGATTCGCTGCAAGATACGATTCCGGAGGATGTAGCGAAAAAGATTAAGAATATGCCGGAAACAGATGATGTGTATGCTACGAAATATACCATGGGGGAATTACAGCTTTCAAGAAATGAATTTTTGGCAGAAGAAGATTGGAGCGACTATTTTAAGTATCAAAATCAAGACGCTTATTTTATCCAGAGATATAATGGTATCTGCAATCAACAGCAGGACGGAACCTATCGTATTAAATACAATGTATATGGCTATGATGAAGCGATGATCGAACAGCTGAATGATTTTATTCTGGAGGGCGAGATTCAGCCGGAAGAAATCAAAAATGGCAATCAGGTGATTGTTACAGCGAACATGGACGGTCAGGGGAACTATTACTTTTACGGAAAAAAGCCGGGAGATACGATTACACTACGAGTTCCAAAACAGGAAAACTATACGGACGATTTGTTAAAATTCCAAAGTGGACAAGAAAATTATATAGAAAAAGAATTTGAAATTGCGGCTATTGTAAGCAGACCGCTGGCACAGGAAGAGGGATTTTTAAATGTAGAGCCATGGAATAATGCTCAGAGTGTGATTATGACAAATGAGCAAATGGAAGAAAACTTCGGGATCAATAATTATAATTTCATCAATGCGTCTCCGGCTGACGGATCAGAGACGGAAAGTGTAAGTAATCAGTTATTACAGGTAATTCGTGATGTTCCGAAAGCAGTATTGCAGGATTACACTTCCGCAATCGAAACACAGAAAAATTACCTCAACCAGCAGCAGATATTCTTTTCCAGTATAGCAGTTATCCTGTTGATCATCAGCCTGTTCCATATTATAAATAGCATGAATCACACCATTCTCACAAGAAGAAAGGAATACGGCATTATGCGGGCAATGGGAATAACGGACACCGGATTTTACAAAATGATTTTACAGACAGGCATTTTGTACGGATTGTTGGCTGATGTGTTTATCTTCCTGCTTTACAATCTGGTTCTTCGGAGGGTGATGGATTACTATATGGCGCATATACTGCAGTTATTGCATTTAACTTCAGCTGTTCCGAATATGGTCTTGATCGGAATCATGCTTTTGAATATTGTGATTGCGGCTGCAGCAGTTATGTTCCCGGCACGGAAGATGATAAGGACAAATATTATTGATGAGGCTAGAGGATAAAAGTAATACCATTCATTTCGTTGTACAATGAATGGATCAATTCGCAGGTGCCAGGTGAATCGACATTAGGCGAATCGGCATCAGGCGAATCGTTGATTGCACTTGACAACTCCTCGCAAACTCTGCACAATAGTTCCGTATGGATTTATTTTCTGTATACGGGATATAAATGCAGAGTCTGTGAGGAGTTTTTTATGAATATCATCAATATAGAACATATCAGTAAGATCTACGGAGAAAAGGTCATCTATGAGGACGCGTCTTTCG
>DWWI01000255.1 GCA_019119745.1 Candidatus Mediterraneibacter gallistercoris
TCTGCGGCGGTTATCAGATGCTCGGGCAGGAAGTCTCTGACCCGGACGGCGTAGAGCAGAAAGGGACGGTCAGGGGATTGGGGCTTCTCCCGACACGGACTGTATTTGATAAAGAGAAGACACGGACGAGAGTACAGGGGCGATTCCTTGCGACGGAGGGAATGTTAAAAGAACTTTCGGGAACAGAGCTTGAGGGCTATGAGATCCATATGGGAGAGACCTTTCTTCTGGATCACGCAAAATCCCTTGTAGAATTTGCTGATATTACGGATCAGTCTGATAACGATGCATCGGATATTGGCGGCAATGTGCGGGCTGACGGCGCACAGTGCGGCAATGTCTACGGATGCTATGTCCACGGTATCTTTGATGCGCCGGGCTGCGCGAAAGGTTTCCTTGGCACGCTGTTAAAACAGAAGGGGTATGACCCTTCGGAAATTCAGGTGACAGACTGGAGGGCGTATAAAGAAGAACAGTATGACAAGCTGGCGGATATTATCAGGGAAAGCCTTGATATGGAGAGGATTTATCAGATCATAGAGAAAGGAAATGATGCATCATGCAGTCTGTTATAAAGATCGGCAGCAGGGAAAGCCGGCTTGCCGTGAAACAGGCGGAGATCATCCGGGATCAGATTATAGACAGCAATCCGGAGATTTCTGTGGAAATCATTACGATGAAAACAACAGGAGATAAAATCCTGGATAAAAGTCTGGAAAAAATCGGCGGAAAAGGCCTGTTTGTAAAGGAACTGGACCGTGCGCTCATGGATGGCAGGATCGATATTGCTGTGCACAGTCTGAAAGACATGCCAATGGAAGAAAACCCAGAGCTCCCGATTCTTGCATATGGGAAACGGGAAGACCCGCGAGATGTAATTCTGTACCGCTCCGGCCTTGAGACGCTGCCGGACTGTGCGGTCATCGGTACATCAAGCAGGAGGAGGATGCTCCAGATGCAGCGGCTGTATCCGGACTGTACATTCCGGGGTATCCGTGGAAATGTGCAGACCAGGCTGAAAAAGCTTGAGACAGAAGGGTATGACGGGACACTTCTGGCGGCTGCAGGTCTGAAACGTCTCGGGATGGAACAGATGATCAGCCGGTATCTTTCCGTGGACGAGATGATTCCTGCGGCAGGGCAGGGAATCCTTGCCGTACAGGGAAGAAAAGGAGAAGAACACAGATGGATTGACAGCATTGATGTTAGGGAGAGCCGGGCGGCTGCACTGGCAGAACGGCAGTTTATCCGGGTGACAGGCGGCGACTGTACTTCACCCTGTGCCGCTCATGCGCAGGTGAGCGGAAATGAGTTGAAACTGACAGGGCTGTACTATAATGAAGATTCAGGAGAATATGCTGTAGACGTGATTGTGTCAGATGTATCAGAATCCCGGCAGGCAGGCGAATCTCTGGCGGAGCGTATGTTGAAAAAATATGAATGATGGAGGCATAGTTGACGGAAATATGGGTGGAAATAGGAATGCCGGAAATATAAATGAAAATAGTGCGTGTGGAAAAGTATGGCTAGCCGGAGCAGGCCCGGGGGATGCAGGGCTTCTGACGGTTAAAGCGGCACAACTGATCGAGAGCGCGGATGTTATCGTATACGATGCGCTGATCAGCGCGGAATTGTTAAGCCGCATTCCGAAGGATACGGAGACGATCTATGTGGGCAAACATTCCGGAAATCATCCGGTACCGCAGCATGAGATCAATCAGATCCTTGTGAGAGAGGCGAAGAAAGGGAAGAAAGTACTCCGTCTGAAAGGTGGAGATCCGTTTGTCTTCGGACGGGGCGGAGAGGAGCTGGAGACACTTATCAGCGAACAGATTCCTTTCGAGGTGGTTCCGGGGATCACTTCTTCTGTGGCTGTCCCGGCTTACGCAGGGATTCCGGTAACGCACAGGGATTATACTTCTTCCTTTCATGTCATTACCGGACATGCGAGGAAAGACGGGACGCTGAGCATTGATTTTGATTCCCTCGTCCGTCTGAATGGAACACTTGTATTTCTAATGAGCGTATCCTCTATGGAAAAGATCCTGAAAGGGCTGACTGACGCAGGTATGGATCCTGATATGCCCGCGGCAGTTCTGGAAAGGGGAACAACGGCAAGACAGAGAAGAGTAACTGCAACTGTAGGAACATTAAAAGCTGAGTCAGACCGTGCTGGTATCCGCACCCCTGCAATCATTGTTGTGGGGAAGGTGTGCGCGCTGTCAGACAAGCTTCACTGGGCGGAGGACAGACCGCTTGGCGGACGTCAGTTCCTGCTGACCCGTCCCCGACAGAATATGTCATCACTTGCCGGAAGGCTGAGAGATCTGGGGGCTCAGGTCATCGAGATGCCTGCTATCCATACAGAGGAGATCTGCCCGAATGAGTCCCTGAAAGCCGCATTGGAGCGTTTCAGACAGCACGGGGAAGGAAAATGGCTCGTCTTTACCAGCCCTATCGGTGTGAACGTTTTCTTTGACACATTAAAGGAAATGAAGATGGATCTGAGATCGGTTCTTGGAGGAACCGGAAAAGTACGGATCGGAGCCATCGGATCGGCGACCGCAGACGCACTCTGCGGATACGGACTGATTCCCGATGCAGTGCCCGGAACATATAATGCCGGAGAACTGGGAAAAGAACTGGCGGAAATGTCGGAGCCGGGAGAGTATGTACTGATTGCACGGGCTGAGAAAGGTTCGCCGGATCTGATACCGCCGCTTATAGACAAGGGGCTTTTGGTGGATGACATTCCGCTGTACCGCACGGTATATGAAATAAATCCGCTGTTAAAGGAAGAAGTTATGCGTATGCTGCAAAATGGTGAGATTGATGCAGTAACATTTACAAGCGCATCTACGGTCAGGGGATTTGTCCGGGCAATGGGAGAGAATGGAATAGATTACGGCAGTATCTGCGCAGTGTGTATCGGAGAGCAGACCGCACGGGCAGCGGCAGAATACAGGATGCGGACCGAAACCGCGGCTCAGGCGTCCATGAACGCCATGGTGGAGAAGATTATGGAACTGTTTAGAAATAACTGATAATATATAAACCCAAAGCTGGTGGAGGAGAGAGCAAAATGTTTGCAGATTATCATGTACATACAGAATTCAGTGATGATTCCGTCTATCCGATGGAAGAGGTGATACAGGACGCCGTCCGCATAGGAATGAACGAAATCTGTATCACAGATCATGTGGATTATGGAATTAAAGATGACTGGGACAGCGGGAGAAAGATCAGATACCGCGGCAGTGAACCTCTTGCAAATGTGGACTATCCGCGCTATATGACGGAGATACGGAAAATGCAGCTGCTGTACGGCGATAAGATTACCGTCAGGGCAGGTATGGAGTTCGGGATCCAGAAACATACCATCGCGAGATATGAAGAGTTATTTCACAGGTATGTATTTGATTTTATTATTTTATCCATTCATCAGGTGGATGATAAAGAATTCTGGACACAGGATTTCCAAAAAGGAAAGACACAGCAGGAATATAATGAGCAGTATTATGAAGAAATGCTCTATGTGGTGAAAAATTATAAGGATTACAGCGTGCTGGGACATATGGATCTTATCACAAGATACGATGAAGCAGGCGTCTATCCGTTTGAAAAGATTGAGCCTTATGTGAGAGAAATCCTGAAGATTGTTATAGAGGACGGCAAAGGAATTGAGGTAAACACTTCCAGTCACAGATACGGGCTGAAAGATACCACGCCTTCCCGTAACATTTTAAAATTATACCGTGATCTCGGCGGCAGGATTATTACAATCGGCAGTGACAGCCACAGCCCCGGACAGCCGGGCGCTTATATCAGTGATGCCAGAGAAATGCTGAAAAATCTCGGATTCCGCCAATTCTGTACGTTTGAAAGAATGCAGCCGGTTTTTCATGAGCTGTGATGTATCGGCATGTGTCTGAAAATATGCAGGAAAACTTACAGGAGAACAGATATGAAGAACGAGTATGATAATGAACATTTTTTTGAACAGTATGCGCAGATGGCGCGGAGCAGATACGGTCTTTCCGGCGCGGGGGAGTGGCACCAGCTGAAAGAAATGTTCCCGCCCCTGAAAGGCAGCAGGATGCTGGACCTGGGCTGCGGATATGGCTGGCACTGTAAATATGCCGTGGATCAGGGAGCGGAGGAAGTTCTGGGAATTGATGTAAGCGTGCGCATGATCGAAGAGGCGAAGAAGCGCAATGCAGACAGCCGGATCACCTACAGGACAGGCTCACTGGAAGAGTATGAATATCCGGAAGAGACATGGGACTGCGTAGTGTCCAATCTGGCGCTTCATTATGTTGAGGATATCGAATCTGTATACCGGTTAGTGTACCGTACACTGAAAAAGGGAGGAACATTCCTTTTTAATATCGAGCATCCGGTCTTCACATCAGGTGTACGTGAGGACTGGATATATGATGAAAACGGAGATCCCCTGTACTGGCCGGTGGATGATTACTTCTATCCCGGAGAGCGGAAGACCCGTTTCCTGGGGTGTGATGTGCTCAAATACCATCACACTCTGACACAGATCATGAACGGTCTGCTCAGAAGCGGCTTTGCGATCGAAATGGTGGAAGAGGCGGAGCCGCCGGAAGAGATGATGGATATGCCGGGAATGAAAGACGAGATGCGCCGCCCCATGATGCTTATGATCCGGGCGGGAAAGAAATGAGCTGTATTCGATGAATTACATGGAAAGAGGCAGGAAAAGAGCAGACAGGAGGACGCGAGAATGCTGGAAGATAAAGACTATGTAATGCGGATCGTACATGAGTGGATCCGCACGCTTATCAAACTCATTTTTAATAAGGATATTGACAAGGAAGAAGATGCGGAGATACCGCTGGAGGTGATGGAACAGTTTCGGAAACTGCAGGCCATGATCGATAGCGGGGAGATCAATGAGGCGGAGAATATTCTGGTGGACGGTCTGAAAGAGGGCGACCGCACCTATTTTGAGATGTCTCTTCTCTTTTACGAGAAGCTCAGCGGCAAGACCGATGAATTCCTTGCAGAGCATGATTATTCCAGACAGGAAGTTGTGGACGGACTGAAGTATGTGGTTGATTATTACGGTTATGGCAGCCTGCTGGAAGCATTTACGGAGGATATAGAGCTATGACAGAGAAAGAACGGATGCTGGCGGGGAAGATTTACTGCCCGTTTAAGGTGGGGGACAATACATGGGAGAAAAGCCGGGAAGTGCTGGAACAGTTTAATTCCATGCCATGGCAGAAAGAAAGAGAGCGCATGGAGCTGTTAAGGAGTATTTTCGGTCATCTGGAGGACGACGCTGTGATCGTACCGCCATTCTATTGCGATAAAGGCACTCAGATCTATGTCGGAAAGCATTTTTATGCAAATACCGGCCTGCTCATACTGGACGAGGCTGACGTGCGGATCGGCGATCATGTATTTATCGCTCCCCGTGTGTGCATCTATACGGCAGGGCATCCCATTGATGCGGATATCCGCAGAATGGATCTGGAGTATGCAAAGGGTGTGACTATAGGAGATGACGTCTGGATCGGTGGAAATGTGGTGATCAATCCAGGTGTGACTATCGGCAGCAATGTGGTGATCGGCTCAGGTTCCGTGGTAACAAAGGATATTCCAGACGGTGTGATCGCAGCCGGAAACCCGTGCAGGGTGTTAAGAGAGATCACGCAGGAAGATAAAGACTACTGGACGCGGCAGGCGGAAGAATATCTTGCCGATGAAGATATTAACAGCCGTAAAGACAAAATATGAACATGGCAGGGACTGCTGTCAGGAACCTCGGCAGCAGTCCTTTTTTGACGAAAGATATCAGAGAAACAGTCCTCATTCTTTCCAGTATTCAGCCATATATTTTTCCGCTTCTTCCGGTGAAAGCTCATACTTTTCCTGAAGTTTGAGCAGAGTGTTTTCCCGGGAAAAATTGATTTCCTGAAGGGTGGAGATAAGCTGGCGGATACCATCATTAATTCCTTTATTATATCCATCTTCGTAACCCTCACGCCGCAATGTCTTGTCATGAAGTTCTTTATCATATGTTTCCAAAATCATCTGGATCACCTCGGCTTTTTGTTGAATCAGGACATCTTTTAATATATCATTTCCGATACATGAATCTACAGCATAGGAAAGAGACTGCTCCAGTGGGGCGCCGGTTAAGAGCTCTTTCCGGACAGTATCAACAAAGATCGCATACTCTTTTAGTCTCCTGCACTTTTCCATCAAAATCTTATTATGCCCGAAATTTATGTTGAGCATGATCGCAATACATTCAAGGCTCGGTGTTTTCGATGGCGAGGGGATGTGAAATGAATCTGACAGCTTTAAAGTGGAACGGTCAGGCTCTTTTTCAGTACCATTATAAAATACAATATATTGCGGGAAAGGAAGCTTTTTCAGTGTTGAAGTATAGATATCGATTCCATTGGCAGTAATATATTTTTCGTATAATCTAGAAAAATACAGCAAGCCCCTTATCGGCATATTGGGATTAAAAGTGCTCTGATGTTCGTATAGGTTCATAGTTCCGCTGATCAGAAAAGCCAGATCATTCTTCATTGATAAATACAGTGCATTGTCAAGCGTATTAATCTCCAGCTTATCTGGATCACTGTAATCACTGCCGTTGACTGCATTATAAAGTGAGAGCAGATCTTCTTTTTTCTGAAATACAAGGCGGAAAAGTCCGTCCTTGTACGTTCTGTTTGCTGCAGGATAATCCTGATTATTTAATTGTCTGATCAATAATTACACCTCCATTATAGAAAAAAAAATAAGTGGCTGCAACCTTCTGTGAGCTCAAACAAAAGGAATTTTTGGCGGAAACCGCCGGATGGGTTCTTACGAACCAGATACTGTCATCTCTTGTTAAGAGAATGGATCTTTGGAACAGTACGCAGGAAAGAATAATTCCTGCTGATGGTTTGTTTAGTATAGACTACAGAGAGAAAAAAGACAAGATGGAAAAGTGCACAAATCGAATTTGTTGAGGCGGATTTATCGGAAGAAATGCTTGTGAAAGTGACGAAAAATATATCGCAAGCTATGTTTATGCGGAGGAAGGTGATTTTTACAACAGGGGTCTTAAGCACCTCACGATATTTTCTATCGTCCGCACGAATGTTTCTGTATCCGCCTGAGGATTGCTCAGATATGCATGATAGGTTCCCTGTATACAGTAAGAGAGAAGGATCTGCTTTGCCGGATCCTTTTTGTATTCCGGATATTTGCGGGAGATTACTTCCTTAAGTGCTTTGTCAAGGCGGATACCAAGATGGCTTTGACCTCTGCCGGAGAACAGGATCTTGATCAGAGAAATCTGAGACATAAAAGCAAGGCAGAGTTCCCGGGTAAATGCATCGGAGTTATCAGTTGTGTAATCTTTCAGGTGGTCGATACTTCCGATGATCGATTCGACAGTCTCCTGTTCCATTGCTTCGGACAGTGCATAGATGTCTTCATAATGGGAGTAAAATGTAGATTTGTTGATGAGTGCCAGTTCGCACAGCTCCTTGACTGTTATTTTTTCGAGAGGCTTTTTGGCTCTCAGCTCGATAAATGCGTTCTTGATTGCTTTTTCTGTTTTTTCAATTCTAAGATCTGTTTTTTTCTCCATATATACCTCATTTCCGGATGTGTACATTTTAATTTGTAATCCGCAGCTTTATGATTTATCCGACAGTTTTGCAACATAAGTTGTTTATCCGACAGATATCTGAAATTGCCGGTGGATTTTCTGCCTTTTTGCGGATACTCTGATTATAGGATAAAAAACGACTGTTGTCGATTAATTATGGGTGAAAAGAGGTAAAATTATGGATTTCTACGGATTTTACACAGGTAAGAGTTTTGACGCGCACAAGTATCTGGGAGCGCATATCAACAGAGGAAAAAACGGCAAAGCGGAAGGCGTCGTATTCCGGACTTTTGCGCCGTCGGCGTCGCGAATCTCCGTGATCGGGGAGTTTAACGGGTGGATGGAAAGTCCAATGGAGAAAGTGCATGATGGAAATTTCTGGGAGTTCATATCGGAGGAGGCTGAGCCCGGCATGATGTACAAGTACCGGATCTATGACCGTGCGGGGCACTGGATCGACCACTGTGATCCTTATGGATACGGGATGGAGCTGCGTCCGAATACAGCGTCCATCATCCGGGATATGGATGCATATCAGTTTCATGATGATAAATGGATGAAAAAAAGATCGGATCACAAAGAACTGCCGTTGAATATTTACGAACTGCATTTCGGATCCTTTAAGAAACCGTCGGACGAGCCTGACGCCTGGTACGATTATGAGGAGATGGCGGATATCCTGATCCCGTATCTGAAAGAGAACGGGTACAATTACCTGGAGATCATGCCCCTTTGCGAATATCCCTGCGATGAGTCATGGGGATACCAGGGAACGGGATTTTTCAGTCCGACTTCCAGATACGGGACAGCGGATCAGCTGAAGGCTTTTGTGGATGCCTGCCACAAAAATGAGATCGGCATCATTCTTGATTTTGTGCCCGTGCATTTCGCGGTGGATGATTATGCACTGGCGAACTATGACGGAACAGCGTTGTATGAATATCCCCATTCTGATGTGGGAGACAGCGAATGGGGCAGCAGAAACTTTATGCACTCCCGAGGTGAAGTGAGAAGCTTTCTGCAGTCTGCGGCGGATTACTGGCTGAGCGAGTATCACATGGACGGACTTCGCATGGACGCCATCAGCCGGGCAATCTACTGGCAGGGAATGCCGGAGCGGGGTGTGAACTCCAATGCAGTTGAATTCCTAAGATATATGAATCAGGGGTTAAAAGAACGTCATCCGTCCGTCATACTGGCGGCGGAGGATTCTACCTCATTTCCGGGCGTCACAAAATCCGTGAAAGAAGGGGGCCTTGGATTCGACTATAAGTGGGATATGGGATGGATGAATGATACTTTGGATTATTTCCGGACAGCTCCCGAGTACCGGACAAGGGACTATCATAAGCTGACATTCTCCTTTGTCTATTACTATGATGAGAGGTATCTGCTCCCGCTGTCCCATGATGAAGTTGTCCACGGGAAGGCAACAATACTGCAGAAAATGTACGGAGATTATGAGCAGAAGTTCCCTCAGGCAAGAGCGTTCTATATGTATATGTATGCGCATCCGGGAAAGAAGCTTAATTTCATGGGAAATGAGCTGGGACATTTCAGGGAGTGGGACGAGAAGCGGGAGCTGGACTGGAATCTTCTCGATTACCCGGCGCATCAGGATTTCCACAGATTTATGAAAGACCTGAACAGCTTCTATCTGGAGCATCCGGCGCTCTCCGAAGCAGATTATGACACAGAAGGATTTGAATGGCTGGAGTGCCATGCGGAGGAAAAGTGCGTATATGTATTCGAGCGGAGAAGTGAAAAAGAGCGGATCGTGGCAGTCTTTAATTTCTCGGATGAGGAGCAGGAGATTGAGATCCGGAGTAAAGATATAAAAGAACTGAAAAAAGTGTTCAGCAGTGAATATAAAGGTTACGGAGGGGCGGAAGAGAAGCAGAACAAGGCTGTAAAGATCAAAAAGGACAGCTGTTCATTCCGGCTGCAGCCTTTTTCGGCAGAATATTATATAATAGGGCAGTAGGATTATGAAAAAGTCTGACCAATCTGCAGACAGGCGGAAACGGCCTATACAGCCAGCTTCCGTCTGTCTACAACCGGTTTTAAGAACATGGCGAGAAATGCAGCCAGTATCCTCGCGATAACAGTGCTCCACCAGACCATGATCTGTCCGCCTGCCAGCGGCGGGAGAATAAGCATAAGAACCAGCATAAGTACAGGTTCAATATAAGTCAGGACATAAGAAAGGCTGCTCTCTTCCATGGCGTAGAAGCTTGCCGTAGTCACCCGGGTAACCGCTACAAAAGGAACAGAGATCAGGAAGATCGGCATAATTCTGGCAATCTCCATATTAACTTCAGGAGATGAGCCGAAGAGGATACCGATATAATTTCTGCCTGCCAAGAGAATGACACAGCTTATGATGGCAAGAAAAATACCGCATCCGTACGCCAGTCTTCGTATACTTTTCAGCCTGTGCAGGCTTTTTTCTCCATAGTAACGGCTGATGATGGGCTGACTTCCGTCACCGACGCCCTGGAAGAGCAGATATACGATACATATGATATATGCGATGCACGCATAGACCGCCACGGCCTGATCTCCCCCGTAAAGTATGGAAAAGCGGTTTATGATAATCAGTGATATGTTTGGTGTCATGGTAAGCCCAAATGGGGAAATCCCCACTTTGATAACGGGAACGGCCAGTTTTATCAACTTGGAAAATCCAATACGCAGGGTAAACATTTTCTCGCGCAGGAAATATACGAGGGCAAAAAGGAGTGTTACGCCCTGCCCGAGGATTGTTGCCAGCGCCGCACCGGTGAGCCCCTGTCCGAATACCCAGACAAACAGGTAATCAAGAACTACATTGGTAATGAATCCTGCAACCATGGAAATCATAGCATAGAGCGGCCCGCCGTGATTGCGGATAAAAGGAATCAGTCCTGTACTGAGGATCTGCAGTCCGGCGCCCAGCGCGATTACCCGGTTATATTCTGCGCCCAGTGAGAGCAGCTGTCCTTCTGCGCCCAGCAGCTGCAGGATGGGAGTATTAAAGCAGAAGGTCAGTACGGTCAGGATCACGCTGCAGATGATCAGCATCCACAGGGTGGCTGCCGTAAAATCTCTGGCGTGTTTTTCTTTTCTCTCAGCCATACTGATGGAATAATAGACGGCTCCGCCTATGCCGATCCCGGTGCCCGCAGCCTGAAGAACGGCGGAGACAGGATAAGCCACATTAATGGCGGAAAGTCCGATATCTCCCACGCTGTGTCCCACAAAAAATCCGTCCACAATCGCATAGATTCCGGATAATGCAAAGGACAGGACAGATGGGATTACGTATTTGAAAAAAGTTCTCATTTCGCTCATAGGTTCTGTTTCTCACTTTCTATTCTTTGTTTCAGTTCTTTTTCAAACAGCATATTGAAGAGCTCCATCGTAGCGACCGTCTGTTCCATCCGCCCGTTTCCGATCATCCGGGTAATGCGGTCTTCCATTTCCAGAAGAGGACGGATGATTTCTTCAGCGTAAATCTTTCCCTCATCTGTCAGAGCAACATCTTTCCGGCGTTTGTCATTCTGGCTGGCTGTCAGAGTGACCAGTCCCCGTTTTTTCAGATCCCGTATTACAGTATTAACCGTAGCTTTAACCAGTCCGATTTCCTCCGTGATCTTCTTCTGGGTGAGGTGCGTTCCGGATATGAGCGTGTACAGGATCATAAGCTCCGGATAACCGATATGGTTCATGTCCGCCCAGCGTGTATACAGGACGGTACCCTTGGACCATGCAGAATACATTTCGTATGCTTTTGACATTACAGACATAAAATCACCCCTAAAAAGTATTTGAACATACTATATTTGAATTTGCAAATACTATTATAGCGGCCTCAAAATCTTATGTCAAGAATCATATGATAAAATAGATGCTAAAAAGAGGTAATGTGGCAGTTTATGTTCTGTAAAGTGACAGGATATGCACATCCTATTGAAAATTTACTAAAAGAACTTAAAATATAGTCATAAGTTTTGTGGAAAGTAATTACTGATCCGGCACAGTAAAGCCGGTACAATCTTATGTTCTGGTAAATATGCGCAGTTACCGGAAAGAAAACGAATGGGAGGTAGAAATTTATGAGACATAACAGACTGTGGACAGGTCTGGCATCTGTATGTTCTTTTTTGTTAGTGACATCCATTCTGGGAATGAATTGTATGATGAGTTATCAGGGAACTGTGAACAATGCTCTCGGTATCCTGACAAGCCGGGTAGAAAATCCTGAAGGCGTAAGCGCAGAAGATACGACATATTTTGAAAGCGAATATGGAGAATTGAATGCAGAAAATCTTCAGAAACTTATTTCAGACACATATAAAGAAAGTGTCCTGGAACAGGAAGAAGGATCTGTACTTTTAAAAAATGATAACGGGGCTCTTCCTCTTGCGGAAGATGAGAGGAGCATTACGCTGTTCGGTCATGCAACTGCACAGCCGCTTTACAAGGCAAATTCCGCCGGATCTTCCGGATATGAAGGAGCATACAACATTGATTTGTATACAGCTTTGAAAGACGCAGGATTTGAGATCAATGATACTCTTTATAATGCCTATGCGGAAAGCGAGACGAAACGTTCCAGCGGCGTAGCTTCTTTCGGGCGCGAAGCTACAGAATGGGCACTCGGTGAAGAAGATACTTCCTTTTACACAGATGATATCCGTCAGTCATGGGAGGATGGCTATAATGACGTCGCGATCGTAATGCTCTCAAGAGAAGGCGGAGAAGGTGCAGAATTATATATGGAAGATGAGTATGGGATCAGCCAGCTCGCACTGCACCAGCAGGAGAAGGATATGCTGCAGATGATTAAAGATTCCGGTGTATTTGAAAAGACGATCGTACTGGTCAACAGCGGAAATGCAATGGAACTGGGATGGCTTGATGAATATGATGTCGACGCATGTCTGTGGATCGGTCTCCCGGGACAGCGCGGATTTGAAGGCGTGGTCAATCTTTTGACCGGAGCTGCAAATCCGTCGGGAAAACTCACAGATACCTATGCGGTGAATTCACTTTCTGCTCCTTCAGTTGTGAATGGAGGCTATCATAATCAGAATTGGACAAATCTTGATTATGTTCTTGAAAAAATGGATGATCCGGATAATGAAGTATCATGGTATTCTGTTCAGGCAGAAGGAATCTATATCGGATATAAATACTATGAGACCCGTTATGAAGATTTGATCCTCGGACAGGGAAACGCGGATACAACAAAGGGATCTTCTACAGGAGAAGCATGGAATTATACAGATGAAGTGTCATATCCGTTCGGATATGGTCTGTCTTATACTTCTTTTGATCAGAAACTGGATAGTGTGGAAATCAATGGAGATGATATCACAGTAACCGTGACAGTGACAAATACAGGAAAAGCAGCAGGAAAATCTGTGGTACAGATCTATGCACAGACTCCGTATGGCGAGTATGAAAAAGAAAATCTGGTAGAGAAATCAGCAATCCAGCTCTTGAATTTTGGAAAGACGCAGATGCTTGATCCTGGACAGTCGGAGACATTAACGATCACTTGTGATAAATATCTGCTTGCGAGCTATGATTATACAAATGCAAAAGGCTACATTATGAGCGAAGGAGATTATTATCTCTCGATCGGAGACAATGTACATGACGCATTAAATAATATTCTGGCTGCAAAAGGTGCTTCCGGAATGGTTGATGTCAATGGGACTACAACAGCCGGAAATACCGATAAAGTATATGAGTGGAGTGAGGCGTTTGATGATGCCACATATCGTACATCACAGTATTCAGATGTTGAAGTGACTAACCAGTTTGATGACTGTGATATTAACTACTGGATTGAGGATGCGGTAACCTATCTGTCAAGAAATGACTGGGATGCGACATACCCGACCGAGCCGGTACAGATTGAAGCTACGGATGAGATGCTTGAGGTACTGGCTGGAAAATATTATGAGAAGCCGGAAGATGCTCCGTCTGTCGATGATTTCGTGTTGGGTGATAAGCAGGATATACCGCTTGCATCTCTGATCGGAAAAGAATTTGATGATGAAGCATGGGATACGTATCTGAATCAGTTTACTCTTGACGAATTGGCTTCGTTGACAGCCGACAGCTTTGGTACAGCTGAAATCCCGAGCGTGGGAAAGCCGGCAGTGATCGCCGGAGACGGTCCGGATGGAGTCGGCGGTGCAACAACGAAATTTAACGAAGAAAAATATGGAGACGGCAGAGATGACTGCTGCTATCCGTGTGAGAATATCCTTGCTTCAACTTTCAATAAAGAACTTCTTCAGAGAAGAGGAGAGTTGATGGCGGAAGAGGCTATGTATCTTGGAGTTGCACAGGTGTGGATGCCGGGTGTCAACCTCCACAGAACCCCCTTTGGTGGAAGAAACTTTGAGTATTATTCAGAAGATGCAGTTATGAATTATCTCTGTGTTATTCCTGAAGTACAGGCCATGGAAGCCAAAGGTGTAACTGCAGGGGCAAAACATGTGGCCGGCAATGATCAGGAAAATAACCGTCAGGGTATCAGCGTATTCTTTAATGAGCAGGCTTATCGTGAAGGTGCACTCCGAGGCTGTGAATCTACAGTGACAGAAGGCGGCGGAATGGCAGTGATGCACGCGTTTAACCGACTGGGTATGACGTGGTGCTCAGCAAGTGAAGCACTCTGTACGCAGGTACTCAGAAATGAATGGGGATTTATAGGGCAGCAGGAAACAGATGCTCTTGATGCGTCAGCGGCAGATGATGGATACAGATCACACTTTGAATCAAGTATTGCAGCTGGAACCAATACATACTGCCTTGACTTTGCCGGGGTAAGTTCCCGTGCAATCGCAGATGTGATCGAGAGCACAGATGATGGATATCTGCTCGGACAGCTGCGTGACAGCGCACATTATTACCTGTATATGCTTGCAAACAGTGCTATTATGAATGGTTACAGTGTGGATTCCAGGGTTATCTCCGTAACGCCATGGTGGCAGCCGACAATGTACGGGGTGATTGGAGTATTTGCAGTGCTTGATATTATCATGATCGTTTTGCTTGTAAGAAGCAGAAAAAAAGATGTGATCCGTGTTGAGGAGGTGCAGAAGTAATGAAGGAAAAACTTGGTACAAAAGCAGTCGGGTTTTATTTTATAGTACTTGCTGCTCTGCTGGGAATAATTTCGGTTATTCGTTTTGTAATGTGGGGATCTGCACATGACGCATTGGATACAGTTACGATCATTGCTTTGATTGTGGCAATTGTGTTTGATATCATCCTGATGGTGAAAGATAATGATTATCTTGTGATCGCAGCGACGGCCTGCTACAGCATTGCAACAGTAAAACTGTTGACAGATTCAGTCGGATCCTTTGTTGATGCATTTCAGGGAATCAATATGTTTGGGGACGCATCCCAGGTCGGAACGATCATATCGATCAGCGCGGTGATGGGAGTAAGTATCTTGCTCTCGATCATCTCCGGCTTCTTAAAGCGGGTAAAAGAATCATAGAATAATGGGAAGCTCCCCCCGGGGCACAAAAATGCCTCTGGGGGCTTTTCCGGTTGAAAAGAGGGCAGAGAATATGGAAAAAATTTCATTAAATCAGGGATGGAAATGTTACAGGAGCAGGGAACCGGAGCGTGTGTTTGATACAGATCTTCCCCACGACGCCATGCTTCTGGACAGTAAAAGTGAAAACAGTCCGGGCGGGGTAAATACCGGATGGTATGATGCGCAGGATTATACATATGAGAAAACCGTGAAAGTACCGGAAGAATGGAAAGAAAAGAAAGTTATTGCAGAATTTGAAGGAGTATACCGAAAAGCTACTGTTACAGTAAATGGGGAAAAAGCAGCATATCACAGCTACGGATACACAGGATTTTATGTGGATCTAACGAACTTCCTTAAATACGGAGAGGAGAATCTGCTCCGTGTAGAGGCGGTCAACAGCGACCAGCCGAACAGCCGCTGGTATTCGGGAACCGGAATCTACCGGCCGGTTTGGTTGTATGTGCTTCCCAAACAGCATATCTGTCTTGATGGAATACGTGTCACTACCCTTGACTATGCAGAACGCAGGGTACAGGTGACTGTTGATACCTGCGGGGACGGCGATATCAGTCTGGAGATGGCGGAAGATACTGGAGACGGCAGTATACTTGCAGAAACAACAGGAAATGCAGTAAATGGAAAATTTACATGGAAATTTACAGCGCCGGGGGCAGAACTGTGGTCACCGGAGTCTCCGACATTGTATACGATAAAAGCAAAATTCGGAGATGATGTGCAGAAGGTAAGATTCGGAATCCGGTCTGTCAAATGTACACCGGAAAAAGGATTCTGCCTGAATGGGAAACGGATCATTCTCAGAGGGGCCTGCATTCATCATGACAACGGCCTTTTGGGCGCCTGCGCTTATGATTTCGCAGAAAGACGTAAGATACGGCTTTTACTGGAAAACGGGTACAATGCTGTGAGGAGCGCGCATAATCCATGTTCAAAGGCGATGCTTGAGGCGTGTGATGAGATGGGAATGCTGGTGATGGACGAGTATATTGATGCATGGTATATCCATAAGACAAAATATGACTATGCGGATGAGATGGAGAAAAATTACCGGGATGATCTGGCTGATATCGTGGCAAAAGATTATAATCATCCGTCTGTTGTCATGTATTCTACAGGAAATGAAGTGTCTGAGACAGCACAGAAAAAAGGGATTGCGCTTTGCGGGAAACTGACGGACAGGTTTCATGAACTGGATGCCACCCGGCCGGTGACATGCGGCATCAATATATTCTTTAATTTCCTCAGTTCAATGGGATTCGGGGTTTACAGTGATAAAAAAGCGGATCAGGCAGTGAAAAACGCGAAAAAGAAAAAAGCGGTCGGAAGTGAATTCTTCAATAAACTGTCCGGGATTATGGGCGCGGATTTCATGAAATTCGGAGCGACATTGTATCCCTGTGATCTGAAGACAAGGGATGCGTTTGCAAATATGGACATTGCCGGATATAATTACGGGATCAACAGATATGAGCATGATCTGAAAAAATATCCGACTCGGATGATCCTCGGATCCGAGACCTTCTGTTCGGACGCATACAGATTTTATGAACTGGCAAAAAAACATCCGCGCATTATCGGAGATTTCGTATGGGCCGGAATGGATTACCTTGGCGAGGCAGGCATAGGTTCCTGTGAATATAAAGAATACGCACCGCGTTTTGACGGTGGTCTGGGATGGGTGAGCGCAGGTTCCGGACGGCTGGATCTGACCGGAAAACCTCTTGCTGAGATGGCATATACGAGGGTTGCATTCGGACTTCAGGATATCGCAATTGGTGTGGTCCCGGTCAATAATACAAACAGCCCGCACTCTCCGTCAGCCTGGAAGATGACCAATGCCATCGAGAGCTGGTCATGGAACGGCTGTGATGGTAAAGAGGCAAAAGTGGAAGTGTATGCGCGGGCGCATCATGTATCTATCTATATAAACAGCGATCATGCAGCAGGAACAAAAGAGATGAAGAATGACTGCCGCGCAGTATTTCACACGGTATATGAACCGGGGGAGATCAGAGCCGTATCTTTTGACGAACATGGCAATAAGCTGGCAGAATGTACTCTTAAGACAGCCGGGGAAGAGACGAGGCTTACGCTGGAACCGGAACAGAAAGAATTATCCCAAGGTGATCTGCTCTATGTCAGGATGAAATATACCGATGACAATGGAACGGTGAAACCTCTTGCAAGAGGCGATATTAAAGTCAGGGTAGAGGGTGGAAAAATACTGGGGATCGGAAGCGCCTGCCCGTATTATGAAAGAAGCTATCTCGGGGATGCATCAGACACATATTACGGAGAAGCCATGGTGATCCTGCGACCGGATAAAGCCGGCAAGATCACAGTGAATGCCGAAAGCAGATATGGCAGCGCCCGGACGGAGGTAGAGATATCATGAAAGAGAGATGGCTACAATTTCAGGAAAAGCATCCGAAAGCCGCAAAGTGGCTTTACCAGATTTCCTATTTCTGGGTATTCAGTATGGGGGTTACGATCCTGCAGTATCTGATGTTTACATTTTTCCCATATCTTTTCGGGATCGGTCTGGCGGGGGTAGAGTTTATGTGGCCTCAGATACCGATCCGTTTTGCCGGATTTGATTATAAATGGAATATCCTTGGATATGAAGTGGCGAGAAATGTGGCAGGGGAGGTAGTGATCGGTGGAGGGCTGGGATATTTTATCAGCTATGAGCTTGGAACCTTTCTGGCACAATGTGTGAATTTCCCCCTGCAGAGAAATATCACTTTTAAAAGTCACGGGAATATCGCGTGGCAGATCCTCTGGTATTTTATTGCATGGGTGCTGATCTCTCTTGTGTGCAATGCGGTGAATGGACTTTGGATGCCGATCGCGCAGAATTATTTTGCACCTGCCGTCTACAATATACTTGTTACATTTATTACCGGGGGTGTTTCTATGGTGATTTATTTCTTTGTATATAAGATTATTTTCCCGGAAGGAGAGGCAAAGAAAAATTGACTATGCTATAATAAAACAATTACAAACGGGGATTGAGAAAGCAAAACGGGGGATGGTTTTATGATCAGGATTGCGGTAATTGACGACGAGAAGGAAGAGCAGGAGAGGCTTCTGGGATATTATCAGAGGCTTCGGGAAGAAGTACATGAGGATCTGGATATCCATACTTATCTGTCCGGCGATGCGTTCCTCAGTGCGCAGGATGCATCCTTTGATCTGATCTGTCTGGATATCGATATGGACGGACTGGACGGCATCAGCACAGCGAAAGAAATAAGAAAAAATGATGAACAGGTTATTATTATTTTTGTGACAAATATGGCGCAGATGGCAATCCGCGGTTACGAAGTCCAGGCTCTGGATTTTGTAGTTAAACCTGTAAATTATTATTCATTTGCCATGAAGATGACCAATGCATTCCGAATGCTCAAAAACCGCAAAAGCCGGACTATCGTTCTGACAACGACCAGTGGGATGCTGAAGATATCTACAGACGATCTCTACTATGTGGAAGTGAACGGACATTATCTGTATTATCATACAAAGGACCAGACCATCCGACAGAAGGCATCCATGAAAGAAATTGAGGACAGGCTTGCAGGTCTGTCCTTTAAGCGCTGTAATAACTGCTATCTCGTAAACCTGAAATATGTAGACTGCGTGAATAAAGATGACCTGAAGGTAGGAAATGAATGGCTGAAGATCAGCAGACCCCGCAAGAAAGAATTCCTGCAGGCACTGGCTAATTATATGGGAGGAATTGATTTATGATGCTTGAAATGTGGAATGACATATCCTATATGGTGGAGCTGCTGGCTGCATGTATGCTTTTCCTTTTCCCTTTAAGGAAGAGAAAGGGATTTGCGGTAAAAACGGCAGGATTTACTGTTTTGTTCATACTGATTTCCTATGTAGTGAATTCAAACTGGGATCTGACATCGAACGGGGCGCTTACGTTTGTCTACTGGGCGGCGTATCTCCTTGTGATGTGGCTGTATGTGTGGCTTTGTATGGGCGGTTCTTCCATAAAAGCAGTCTACTATGCGATCTATGCATGTGCGGTGCAGCATATCGCCTATGATGTTTATCTGATCTACGCCATATTAGGAGGAAATAATTACATCATTATCGTATTGATCTTCGCTGTAGTCTATTTGCTCGCCTACTTTTTCGCTGCGCGTAATTTGACCCGGGAGAACAGTTTTATGCCAGATCGCAGATCACTTTTCCCAATCGCGACGATCGTGATCCTTGTGTGGATCCTGAGTATCATGGACGATTCCTTTGTTTCGGGATTTGAATCCGGCGATCTGCATCGTGTTATTTACCGGATCTGTGATGCTCTGTGCTGTTTTTATGTTCTGTGGGTGCAGATCAGCCAGCGGGAGCTGGTAAGACTCCAAAGCGAACTGACGGGTATTAACGCCGCATGGAGACTAAAAAAAGAGCAGTATGAAATGACTGAAGATACGATTGAAAATATTAATCGAAAATGTCATGACCTGAAACATCAGATCCGTGAATTGCGCAATCTGTCTGACGATCAGGAGAGGGAAGCATATTTGAATGAGCTGGAGAATGATATCATGATCTATGACACTGCCCTGCAGACCGGAAACCGGGCTCTGGATATTGTGCTTATGGAAAAGGCTCTGTATTGTAAGAATCACAGGATCAACTGGACGTGCATGGCAGATGGCTCGAAACTAGGGATAATGAAAGTGGAAGATATATATGCCGTATTCGGAAATGCTCTGGAAAATGCGATCCACGCTGTAATGGACCTGAAAGATGAGATGAAGCGGGTGATAAGCGTAAAGATCATTTCTCAGAACAGCATCCTTGTGATTCAGATCCAGAATTACTATAATGGCGATCTCCGGTTTGAAAACGGCCTGCCGGTGACAACAAAGAAAAACAAGCGGGATCACGGATATGGCATGAAGAGTATCCGCTATACTGCTGAAAAATATAATGGAACAATAACAGTCAACACAGGAGAAGATATCTTTACTCTTCAAATCCTGATTCCCTTGCCGGAACAGTAGAACAGAGCGGAAAGCTCAGAATCCTTTCCGCTCCTTTGCCTTATCGATAAGTTCTTTCGCCTCCTCGAATGCTTCGGGGAGGTATTCTTCTGTCCATTCTTTTCCGGCTTTCTCTTTTTTCTTGATTTCATTCCAGCTTTCCTGAGACCC
>DWWI01000256.1 GCA_019119745.1 Candidatus Mediterraneibacter gallistercoris
CTGTGGCGCCGCATACTGGAAATGGCGGCGGACGGCAGTTACGATATCCTTGTCATGGACGAATTTATGGCGGCGTACAGATACGGGCTGATCCCCCGGGAAGAGGCGCTTACGTTTCTCAGAGAAAAACCGGCGGGTCTGGAGGTCGTCCTGACAGGGCGGGATCCGGACGAAAGACTTGTGGAGCTGGCAGATTATGTGTCGGAGATCCGCAAGGTGAAGCATCCCTTTGACCGCGGGATCAGGGCGCGCAGAGGGATCGAGTATTAGAAAGCGGTATGTCCGAAGGGATGTACCGGACCAGATCCGGCATACATTTAGAAGACACGGTCTGCGCCAGATATGGGCATACGGCCCGGAAAATGTCAGGGGAAGCAGGCTGCGAGGAAGTCAGGTGGGAATCCTGCACAATACCCGTTGCTGTATTGGAGGAGCGGTGCTTCAGAGTAAGCCACTGGGACAGAAGAGCCCGGGAAGGCAGAGGCATCTGCGGTGATACCTAAGTCAGAATATTCGCTTTTAAATGGATCTGGGGATTACGGGAATATGATCAAAAAAGGAGAAAAGAAAATGCCGAAAAAAAAGAAAATCTTACTGCGGGTATACATTGTGTTTGCCGCGCTGTATGCCATCGCACCTGCATCCAACGCGATGCATATCATGGAGGGCTACCTGCCTGCAGGTTACTGTGTGGCATGGGGAGTCATCTGCCTGCCGTTTCTGATCGCAGGATTTATTTCACTTAGAAACAAAGTAAAAGAAAACAGAAGAAACCTGATTCTTATCGCCATGTCAGGCGCGTTTATCTTTGTGATTTCATCATTGAAGATTCCGTCGGTGACAGGAAGCTGTTCTCATATGACAGGGACAGGACTGGGAGCAATCCTTTTCGGTCCTGCCTCGGTCAGCGTGCTGGGGATCATTGTACTCGTCTTTCAGGCCGTACTGCTGGCGCACGGGGGACTGACAACACTGGGAGCCAATACGTTTTCCATGGCGATTGCGGGACCTCTGGTTTCATTTGGTATATATAAACTGTGCTGTTACACGAAAGTTAACCGGAAAGCGTCAATCTTCCTTGCAGCATTTCTGGGGGATATATTTACATATTGTGTGACAAGCATTCAGCTTGCTCTTGCCTACCCCTCTGAAGCAGGCGGTGTGGCGGCGTCGGCGGTGAAGTTTTTGGGGGTGTTCGCACCGACGCAGCTTCCGCTGGCTGTGATCGAGGGTATCCTCACAGTTGTAATTATGATCGGGCTTGAAACATACGCAAAACCGGAGCTTAAGAGCATTGGCTTTGACAGGAAGGAGGCATAGATATTATGAAAAAGAATACAAAGACTGTTATTATCCTTCTTGTGATCGCCATATTGATTGCAGTTATCCCGGTTGCAGCTCTCAGAGGCGCTGACTTCGGGGGCTCCGACGATGCGGGAAGTGTGATGGTAGAGGAAATCCACGGAGAATATGAGCCGTGGTTTACTCCTGTTCTGGAGACAGCCATCGGCGGAGAACTTCCGGGAGAACTGGAGAGCCTCCTGTTCTGCGTGCAGACCGGAATCGGCGTGGGAGTGATCGCCTTTTTTATGGGGCGCTTTGTGGAGCGTAAGAAATGGATGAAGAAGATGGGAGAAGAAGATGCTCCTGATTGATAAACTGAGCTACCAGTCAAAGTTAAGATATGTAAATGCATCGGAGAAGCTTGTGTATGCCCTGCTGACTCTCGTGCTTTGCGTTTTGAGCCGCTCGGTAAAGGTGGCTGTGCTGGTATTTGCCGTCAATGGAGTGCTGACGGTGGGAAAGGGGGGAATCCCCCTTTTCCGTTATATAAAACTGCTCATGATTCCGCTGGCTTTTCTGGCAGCGGGGACGGCTGCGGTCATGATAAATGTATCCCGCACTCCTATGGATGCTTTTGCACTGCCGGCAGGAGAATGGTATATTACGGGAAGCTGCGAGGGAATACGGCGCGGACTGAGATTGTGTGTTACTGCGCTCTCTGCGGTAAGCTCTCTGTATTTCCTGTCGCTTAATACAGTGATGACGGATATACTCTGCGCCTGTAGAAAATTGCATTTTCCGTCGCTTCTCACAGAACTGATGCTTCTGATCTACCGTTTTATCTTTGTATTGTTCGAGACCGCATCCTCGATTACGGTGTCACAGCAGTCCCGGCTCGGAAACCGCAGCTTTAAGACGAGGATCCGTTCTTTCGGGAAGCTGGGGGCTTCCCTTTTTATACTTGCGCTGAAACGCTCCGGCGCCCTTTACGACGCAATGGAATCCAGATGCTACGACGGCAGCATAAGAGTGCTTTCGCGGGAGCAGCCGGCAAAGGCCGGAGAAATCGCAGTCATTGCATTGTACGGAGCAGTGTTGGTGCTGGTGTGGCTTTTATGTGGATGAATGCAGAGAGATGGAGTATAATGAAATGAAACGTGATGAGGACTGGGTGATAAAGGCGGAGAATGTCTCTTACACCTATGATGGAAATAATCAAAAAGCACTCAACGGGCTGAATCTGAAGATACGCCGGGGCGCGAAAGTGGCTTTTATGGGCGGAAACGGCTCGGGAAAATCGACATTTTTCCTGTGTCTTAACGGGATACGCCGGCCGGATGAAGGAACAATATACATTGATGGAAAACCTGTTGAGTATACAAGAAAAGGTCTCCTCGACGTGAGAAGCAAAGTGGGGATCGTGTTTCAGGAGCCGGACGACCAGCTCTTTTCCGCCAGCGTATATGAAGAAATTTCTTTTGGAATACTGAATCTGGGAGCCGATGAGGATACGGCGCGCAGAGAAGTAGAGCGTGTGATAGAGGAACTGGAGATCACACCTTTTCAGGACAGGCCGGCACATGCATTAAGCGGAGGACAGAAGAAGCAGGTCGCTATCGCGGATATCCTCGTCATGCATCCGGAAGTGATGATACTTGACGAGCCTGCCGCGGCGCTGGATCCGAAGCATACGAGGAAAGTGCAGGAAATTGTGGACAGACTGTCGGAAAAAGGGATTACAGTGCTGATGGCAACCCATGATATTGATTACGCATACGCATGGGCCGATGAGATCGTACTGATGCATGAAGGAAAAGCAATACGGCAGGGAACTCCCGCCCAGGTGTGTACGGACAGACAGGCGCTCGAGGAGGCAAGTCTGGAGCTGCCTGTCGTAGTGAAAATATATGAGAGGCTTAGGGAAAAAGCCCGGATACCGGAAGATACGCCTCTTCCGGGAAATGTGGAGGAACTGATAGAAGAGCTGTGATACAGCAGCCCGGGAGTCAGATATCCGGTGAAATTTCCGGGAGATGAGCAGAGCATAGAGAAAGGATTATCGAAGATGAAAAAAGGAATTCTGATGGTGAGTTTCGGGACGAGCCATCTCGATACAATGGAGAAGACGATCGATGTGATTGAGCGAGACGTTTCACGGAAATTTCCCGAATGCAGAGTATACAGGGCGTTTACAAGCCGTATGATCATCCGCAAGCTGAAACGCACGGAGAATATGGCGGTGGACACTGTTGAGGAGGCGGTGAAGCGCATGGCGTCTGATGGGATTGAAGATGTTATCGTACAACCCACCCACATCATTAACGGGATTGAGAATGACCGCATGATGGAAGACCTGATGGAGAATATGTCCTGTTTTAAGCGGATCCGCGTTGGTAAGCCGCTCCTGAGCAGTGTAGATGATTATAAGAAATCCATCCATGCGGTTATGGCGGAGACAGAGCTTTCCGATGACGAGATGCTTGTGCTTATGGGGCACGGTACGGATCATCACGCCAACGCGGCATATCCGACGCTGGAGTATACATTTCATGCGCTGGGATATAATCAGGTGCTGGTCGGAACCGTGGAGAGCTTCCCGGAACTGAAAAACGTGATGTCAAAACTGGAGATCGCAGAGAAGAAAAAGGTGGCGCTCATGCCGTTTATGCTCGTGGCGGGCGACCACGCTAAAAATGATATGGCAGGAGACGAGGATTCGTGGAAGAGCCAGCTTGAGGATGAGGGATACGAAGTACGTGTTATCATGAAAGGGCTGGGTGAATTCGAAGGAATACGCAGAATCTTTCTGGAACATATAGAAGAGACAATGGAGTAGCGGGGGATAATATCCCCGGGAAAGGAGCAGAAAATGTTAGAAGCAGGAACAAAGGCACCGGCATTCGAACTGCCGGATCAGAACGGAACAATGCACACACTGGAGGAATACAGAGGAAAAAAGGTAGTTCTCTATTTCTATCCGAAGGACAATACACCGGGATGCACAAAACAGGCGTGCGGCTTCGGTGAACTTTATCCCCAGTTTACTGAGAAAGGGGCAGTTGTGCTTGGCGTGAGCAAGGACAGCGTGGCTTCCCATAAGAAATTTGAGGAGAAATACGGACTTCCTTTCACACTGCTTTCTGATACGGAGCTTACATGTATTCAGGCTTATGATGTATGGAAAGAGAAAAATATGTACGGACGGAAAACAATGGGTGTCGTGCGCACTACTTATCTGATCGATGAGGAGGGCGTGATCGTCAAGGCGTTCGGAAAGGTAAAAGCAGCGGATAATCCGGCGCAGATGCTGGAAGAAATACAGGCGTCGGTCTAGGCGTCTGAGTGTTATCAGAGTGAGAAAGCGGGAGATATCTCAGACATGGAGAAGGAAATCGGCAGAGAGACGGACACAAAAGAAATAGGCAGGACGCGTTCCGGACTGCGCTACGGATGGACGACGGGAGGCTGCGCGGCGGCTGCCGCGAAGGCTGCGGCGCTGATGCTCTTTTCCGGAGAAGAGTTCCGGCAGGTGAGACTTATGACGCCGAAGGGAATCGAACTGTATCTGGATGTGGAGGATGTTACGAGGCTTCCGGACCGGGTGGAGTGCGCGGTCAGAAAATACAGCGGCGATGATCCGGATGTGACGGACGGGCTTCTGATATACGCAAAAGTGGAAAAGGGAGACGAAGAATCTTCCGGACTCCGGGTCATACTTGACGGGGGCATTGGCGTGGGCAGGGTGACAAAACCCGGACTGGAACAGCAGATCGGACAGGCGGCGATCAATAAAGTTCCCCGCAGGATGATCACGGAAGAAGTGGAGCGCATATGCCGCGCCTGCGGATACTGTGGAGAGATGAAAGTGACTATCTCAATCCCCGATGGAGAAGAAACGGCGAAAAAGACATTTAATCCAAGGCTGGGGATCGTGGGAGGTCTGTCTGTTCTCGGAACATCCGGGATTGTGGAGCCCATGAGCGAGAAGGCACTGACAGATACGATCTATCTGGAAATGAAGATGTTAAGAGAAAGCGGGTATTCCTGCTGTTATGCCGTTCCGGGCAATTACGGCATGGATTTCCTGACGGATCAGCTGGGGATTAATCCGGATCTTGCGGTAAAATGCAGCAACTATGTGGGGGATACTATCGATGACGCAAAACTTCTCGGGATGAAGGGGCTTCTCCTGATCGGCCATGTGGGAAAGTTTATCAAGCTGGCGGCGGGAGTTATGAATACGCATTCAAGGACAGCGGACTGCAGGATGGAAGTGTTTGCATCCCACGCAGCCATGGCGGGAGCAGACGCCGCTGTGGTGAAAGAGATCATGGCGTGCCTGAACACGACAGAGGCAGTGAAAATATTAAAAGACAGAGGGCTGCTTCAGGATATTATGAAAACAGTGATGGAGCGGATCACATTTTATCTGCGGCAGAGAGCTGGCGGAGAGCTTGAGACAGGAGCAGTTGTATTTTCCGGCGAAGAGGGGATCCTCGGACAGACGGAGAATGCCGAAAGGCTGCTGGGACTGATAGAGAGGCAGCGGAAAGACAAGAAATAGCAGAAAAAGGAGAAACGTCATATGAGCGGAATATTTACTGGAGTGGGAGTCGGGCCGGGAGATCCGGAACTCATGACTCTGAAGGCAGTCCGCGCCGTGGAAGCGTGCAGCGTGATCGCCATACCTGTGTCAGACAGTACACTGGAGGAGCCGGTGTATGAAAGCGCGGCAAATCAGGAAAAACAAAATGCGTCATATCTGGAGCGGTGCGTGGCATATCAGATCGCGGCCGGCGCCGTTGAAGGGATTGCAGAAAAGGACCGGATCTATCTGCCGATGCCGATGATAAAGGAGAAAGACAGACTGAAGGCGATTCATGATAATGATGCGGCGGCAGTTGCAGAACTTCTGGATCAGGAAAAAAATGTAGTCTTCCTCACTCTGGGAGATCCCACGGTATATTCCACCTGTATGTATGTACATAAACGTCTGAAACGAAGCGGATACCTTACCCGGATCGTGCCGGGCATCCCGTCTTTCTGCGCGGCAGCGGCGCGGATGGATATTCCTCTCGTGGAAAACCGGCAGGAACTCCACGTACTGCCCGCTTCCTATCACATTGAAGAGAGTCTGGATCTTCCGGGCACTAAAGTACTCATGAAAGCAGGGCGTAAGATGTCGGAAGTGAAGCGCCTGCTGACAGAAAAAGAGCTGGACGCCATGATGGTGGAAAACTGCGGGATGGAAAATGAAAAGCTGTATTTTGGCGCACAGGAAATACCGGAACAGGCAGGATATTATTCCCTGCTTGTTGTAAAGGAAAAACAGACAGGAGGAAGAAAAAGATGATCACTTTTGTAGGAGCAGGACCGGGTGCGGAAGATCTTATCACTGTCCGGGGACAGAATCTGCTAAGGGAAGCAGATATTGTAGTCTATGCAGGTTCCCTTGTCAATCCGGGTCTTTTATCCCTCTGCAGGGAAGACTGCGAGATCTATAACAGCGCAAAGATGACACTGGAGGAAGTACTGGACGTCATGAGCGCGGGAGAAAAATCCGGAAAAAAGGTCGTCCGTCTTCACACGGGTGATCCCTGTCTGTACGGAGCGATCCGGGAGCAGATGGACGAGCTGGAAAAAATGGGAATCCCGTATGAAGTATGCCCGGGCGTAAGTTCGTTCTGCGGAGCGGCGGCGGCGCTGGGAGCGGAGTATACGCTGTCCGGAGTTTCCCAGTCTGTGGTGATCACCAGAATGGCAGGGCGCACGCCTGTCCCGGAGAGAGAATCCATCAAAAGCTTTGCCGCCCATCAGGCGACAATGGTGATCTTCTTAAGTACCGGAATGTTAAAAGAACTTTCCGCCGAGCTGATCAGCGGGGGATATGATCCGGATACGCCGGCGGCTATTGTATACAAGGCCACATGGCCGGAGGAAAAAGTACTGCGCTGTACGGTGAAAGAACTTGCGGAAACTGCAGCGAGGGAAAACGTGACGAAGACGGCGCTGATCGTGGTGGGCAGGATACTTGAAGGAGAGTATGATCGCTCGAAGCTCTATGATCCGTCCTTTACCACAGAATTCCGGAAAGCATCCGTGCCGTCAGGGACAGAAAAAGGGCAGTAAGCATGAATTACAGAGAAACGGAGCAGCAGAACAATGAGTAGGATCTATGTGACAGGTCTGGGCCCGGGAGCAGCAGACCAGATGACAATACGGGCGAAGAAGGTGCTGGAAAAATG
>DWWI01000257.1 GCA_019119745.1 Candidatus Mediterraneibacter gallistercoris
TTCATTACCGGACTTTCAAGGATAGTGCCGGCGATTCCGATTCTTATCATTTCGGGAAACCATGATTCTGCCCGGCGCCTTGATTATGCCAGCCGTCTGCTTGGGAGCCATCAGATCTATATTGCCGGAAAGGCGCCGGAGACGGAGGAGGAACATCTGCGGAAGATTACGCTGGAGGATGAATACGGGGCGGTGCACTTCTGGCTTCTGCCGTTTCTGAAGCCGGGGTATGTAAGAGGCTTATGCGGCGGTGAACTGCCTGTGAACTATACTGAGGCGGTCAGGTCTGTACTTGAACATGAGCAGATCGATCCGGCGGAACGAAATGTGATTGTATCTCACCAGTTTTATACAGGGAAAGATATGGATACGGGAGAAGACGTCGCTCCGGAGACATGTGATTCAGAGCTGCTGAGCGTGGGCGGTATTGACAATGTGGATATTTCTGTCCTGAGGGATTTTGATTACGCAGCCCTTGGCCATCTTCACGGCGCCCAGAAAGTCGGAGCGGAACATATCCGCTACTGTGGCACTCTGCTGAAATATTCTGTCAGCGAGGCGGGACAGAAAAAAATGCTTCATATGGTGGAACTGGGCGCGAAGGGGTGCAGTGCCAGAGTGGAGAAACTTCCGCTTCATCCATTGCGGGATGTGCGGAAACTGAGGGGAGAGCTTGCGGAGGTGATCAATGCGGCGCAGCCGGAGCAGAGAGACGATTATGTGAGCGTCACCCTGACAGATGAGATTGATCCGTATAAGCCAAAGGAACAGCTGGAGAAAGTGTACAGCCATATTCTGGAAGTGCGGATGGACAACGAGAGGACCAGGAAGAAGCTTGAGTTTGCGGAAGAAGAAATCTGCATAGAAGATCCGGCCCGGGTGTTCTCTGACTTTTTCCGGGAGATGCAGGGAAGGGAAATGTCGGAAGAAGAGAAGAAGATCGTAGATAATGTATTTGACAGAGTGAAAGGAGATGCAAGGTGAGACCGGTTCGGCTTACAATGTCCGCTTTCGGATCTTATTCCGGAACGGAAGTGATAGATTTTACGAAGGTGCAGGGCGGTCTGTTCCTGATCACAGGCGACACGGGCGCGGGAAAGACTACTATATTTGACGCGATCACCTATGCGCTTTACGACAGGACCAGCGGCGGGGCACGCGACGGCAATATGATGCGGAGCCAGTATGCCTCTGAGGACACGGATACTTATGTAGAGTACGTGTTTTCTTACCGTGGCAAGGAGTATGCGATTCGAAGAAATCCGGAATATATGCGTGTCGGAAAGCGGAAGAATGCAGACGGTACGGTGCGTCTGGTGAAAGAGACGGCAAAAGTCAGTCTTCTTCTGCCGGACGGGAAAGAATTTCAGGGAAAAAAGCGGGAGATCGACCAGAAGATCGAAGAAATCATTGGTCTGGACGCAGGACAGTTTACCCAGATCGCCATGATCGCCCAGGGAGATTTTCTGAAGCTTCTGCACGCGGGCTCAAGAGAGCGGAAAAAGATATTTTCCAGAATATTTCAGACACAGATTTACTGGCGGATGCAGGAGGAACTGAAGGAACAGGGGAAAGCGCTGTATGTCAGTCTGAAAGAAAATGAAGCCGATATACGAAGAGAGATGGAGCGTGTGGATCCGGTGTCCGCTGAACAGGAAGACAGCGTGGAAAGCTTAGGAAAAGACGGTGCAGAAAGCACCGGGAGAGCCGGCGCGCCGGATACAGCTGCCGGATCCGGAGAAGTCTGGCAGAAACTTCTGGAAAGCGAGATGCCGCCGGCGCAAGAAGTCAGAACGGTGTTAAAGCAGATTATAAAAGAGGGCAGCAATCTTGCCCGGGATCTTGCGGAGAAAGAAGAAAAACTTCAGAGAGCGTCCGATGAACTGCGTGCCGTGATCGAGAAAAAACAGGAGACGAACCGGCTTTTTGATATGCTTGACCGGGCACGGGAGACGGAACAGGCGCTGGAGCGTGACAGTAAAGTCTATGAAGAGAAGAAACTGCAGGCGTCGAAGGGAGAGCGCGCGGAGCGTGCCCGCGCTCTGGAGGTGCAGGCGCTCCGGACAAAGAAGGAACAGGAGAATACCAAAGCAGAAATACAGGCGCAGCTTTCGTGGCAGGAGCTGCATGGAGCCGATGAGAAGCGGCTGCGTGAAAAGGCCGAGAGCCTCGAGACAGGGCTGAATGAGTCGGAGCCCAGGATGCAGGAAAAGATTCTCCGTCTCAGGGAAATGCTGCCGGGATATGCCAATGTGCGCCGGCTGCAGAAGGAATATGATAAAAGGACATCAGAGATGGCAAAATGTATGGATGACTGCCGCAGAGCATCCGAAGAGTATGAGGACAGATACCGGAGATTTTTTGAGGGGCAGGCAGGACTGATGGCGAGAGGGCTGGAAGAAGGAAGCCCCTGTCCGGTATGTGGCTCTGTCCATCACCCGAAAAAGGCAGATTTATCGGAAAATGTACCGGAGCAGAATGAGGTCGAACAGGCAAAAAAAGCACGCGATCAGGCAGAGCAGAAGCGCGCCCTGCTCCAGGAGACCTATCAGCGGGTGCGCGTCGAGCTGGCTGCAGGGATGGCGGCTCTGGGAGAAAATCCGCCTGATGAAGAAGAGGCGAAGGCACAGCTTTCCAGTCTGGAGCAGCAGCTGAAAGATGAGAAAGAGAAAGTGAAGAAGGCTCAGGATCACTATCGGAAATGTGTGGAGGAGACGAGACGGCGCGCGGGTCTGCTTGAGAGCCTGAAGGCGCAGCAGGCCGGCCTTGAGAAACGATTTGCCGAGGAGCAGGATGCGTTCCGCGAAGAAATCCGCAGACAGAAGTTCAGCGATCAGGATGAGTACCGTGACGCGAAGCAGTGGATCGGAGACTGGCAGGAGAAAGACTGGCAGGTAAAAGATTATGAAAAGAATGTTCTTCAGTGCCGGACACAGATTGAGACATTAAAAACGCAGACCGGTGGCAGACGCCGCGAAGACGTCGAAGCCGACCGGCAGAGGCAGCAGGAAATCTTGTCGGAACTTAAAAAGAAGCGGGAAGAGATCCTGAACCTGCACGGGAAAAATACGGTCAACAAAAGTGCTTATGAGCGGCTGAAAAAATATTTCGCTTCGGAGGAAGAACTGAGGCGGAAGTATGAGATGATCGGGAACCTGAGCCGTACGGCAAACGGAAACTTGAGCGGCAGCGTGAAGCTGGATTTTGAGACATATATCCAGAGGAAATATTTCCGCCAGATCATACGGGCGGCGAATAAGAGACTTGCCCGCATGACTTCCAATGAATTTATACTTCAGTGCCGTGAGATCAGTGCCCTGAGCAGTCAGGGACAGGCGGGGCTCGATCTGGATGTATATGATCTCGTAACGGATTCTGTCCGCGACGTAAAATCCCTGTCCGGCGGCGAGTCTTTTATGGCCGCGCTTTCCATGGCCCTCGGACTGGCGGATATCGTACAGAATACGGCGGGCGCGGTGAGCCTGGAGACGATGTTTGTGGATGAGGGATTCGGATCTCTTGACGATGCGGCCCGGGAGCGCGCAATCCAGATATTGAAAGAACTGGCTGGTGAGAAAGGCCTTGTAGGGATCATTTCTCATGTTAATGAACTGAAAGAGCAGATTGACTGGAAACTTATAGTTAAAAAAAATGAGCATGGCAGCAGTACATCATGGGTAATATAAGTGTGAAAAAGGAAGTGATCGTATGATCAGAAAAATAATGCAGACGGCGGCAGTTGTTCTGCTGACCGGTGTACTTGCGGTGGCGGCGGTCACGACTTATGTGACTGTTCCGGATGAACCGGCTGCTGATAAAGAAACACAGGCAGAAGATGCGGGAACGATCGAAAGTGTAACTGCATCTTCCCTGGCAGGACGGCAGGATGTGTATGTCACGGTTCTCGGAGACAGTATCGCGAAAGGGTATTCCGGCGATGAGAGTGTGGCAATCGAGCCGTACAGCAGTCTTGCTATGGAACAGATGGCTGACGAAGAAGACTTTCAGTATGAGATTATGAATTATGCCAGAAACGGGCTTGACTCGGCGGGGATGATCGACAGGATCCTGGCGGATGAGGAAGTGCGCAAAAATGTGGGCAGATCGGACGTTATATTTATCACGGTCGGCTCAAATGATCTTCTCAACGAATGTAAGAGTGCCGTGCAGGAAATCCTTGATACGGATACAAAATTCAAGAGCGCGGGCGAGGCGCTGAAAGTACTGCGGGAATCCGTGACGGGCAATCCGCTTCTTGTCTTCAAGATCATAGAAGCGCTGGAACAGTGGGATTATCAGTCGTTTGAGGCAAACTGGACAGAGATGATGCAGCAGATCAACAGTCTGAAAAAAGAGGGTGCATGGATCATAGTGACCAATATCTATAATCCGGTAGCCAATCTGAATATTCCGTCTACGATGGACCGGGGCGTTGAAAATGTGATCCGGAATATGAATCAGATCATAGAGGATCATGCTGAAGAGTATGGATATCAGGTGGCGGATATATTCAGCTCAGAGGTCTGCGACCATGTCCAGCCGGACGGACTCCATCCGGACCAGACAGGTCAGCAGATCATTGCAGATCAGATCTGCGGAGAATAAAAGAATTATGCATTTACTGCATTTTTAAATACTGTACGCTGTAAGCGGGCATGGTGATCTGTCCGTTCAAAGTGATGATATCAGCGGCGGCTGCTTCCTGATTTTCAGAAGTAGCCGCTGCGTTGTCTGCAGGAATATCATCTGCTGTACTGCAGGTATCCTTATCCCCGGCATCTTCGACAGCAGCTTCTTCTGACGCAAGTGCTTTAAATTCGCCCGGGTATGCCAGGATCCGGCTGAATGTGCCGTTCAGCTCATGGCTGCCGGCCGTATATTCGGAGTCGGACGCGTTGATCGCCACAAGGACACGCTCGCTGTCTGTCCTGCGCTCAAATACAAGCTGGTGGTTCGTGATCACTACATTGTGATATGTTCCGTTGCAGAGCGCGTCGCTCTCTCTGCGCAGAGAGATCAGCGCTTTGATAAATGCGGTCAGTTCATTCGGCTTCGGTTCCTCAAAGCACGGACGGAGCGCATAATCATTGTCCGGAGCCTTTGCTCCTTCCTCGCCCCACTCGCTTCCGTAATAGATACAGGGTATGCCGGGCATCCCGAACAGAAGACCGTACGCAAGCGGAATGTGATTTTTGTTTGTCAGGATCGTTGCAAGTCTTGATACATCGTGGTTGTCCACGAAAGTCATGAGATGTTTTCCACGGTAAATGCACCATTGTTCCGGACCGTACTGGCGGTTCAGTGAATGCGCGATCTCAAACATATTCATGCTGTTAAAGCTGGAGTAGATTCCTTTGTAGCATTCGTAGTTTGTGCAGCTGTGCAGCATCTCGTCATTTACGATCAGGTTATAGTCTCCGAAGAGAACTTCTCCGATCAGTGCAAAGCCCGGTTTGAGTTCTTCACAGAAATGGCGAAGTCTCTTCATAAAGTTATGGTCCAGACTGTAAGCTACATCCAGTCTGAGCCCGTCTATCCCGAACTCCTCGATCCACATTTTTACACAGTCAAGCAGATAGTCGACAACCGCCGGATTCTGCAGGTTCAGTTTGACAAGCTCATAATGGCCTTCCCATCCCTCATACCAGAAGCCGTCATTGTAACCGCTGTTTCCGTCAAAATTAATGCAGAACCAGTCTTTGTACGGAGAATCCCATTTCTTTTCCTGAACGTCCTTAAATGCCCAGAAACCTCTTCCTACATGATTGAACACGCCGTCAAGCATGATTTTTACATTGTGATCGTGAAGCGTCTTACAGACTTCTTTGAAGTCTTCATTTGTGCCGAGACGGCAGTCGATCTTTGTAAAATCTCTTGTGTCGTAGCCGTGATTGTCAGATTCAAAAATCGGATTTAAAATGATGGATCCGATTCCCAGCTCCTGCAGATATCCTGCCCATTCGCCGATCTTTAAGATGCGGTGCGCTGTGACGCCGTCATTGTGTACGGGAGCGCCGCAGAATCCGATAGGATATATCTGGTAAAAAGTTTCATTGTAAGCCCACATAGATTAGCACCTTCCTTTACTGCTGGTTTACGTTTTCCGTATATATTTGCAGGTCCGGGCAGTATGTCCGGTCCGGCCTGCGTATAACTCACTTATTATAGCATACCTTTATAGGAAATAGAAGCAAAACGGACTCGTAAATTGACACTGCAAAGTCCGGAGGATATACTAAAAGTAGAGTTTAACGTTCGATTTTTATATTAAAGATATGGAGGGACTGGCATGAAAAAATGGAGTATGATCACGAAGAAGATGACAGTTTTACTTTTATCCGCAATGCTGATATCAGCGATGATACCGGGACAGGCACGGGCACAGGAGCAGAGTGAACGGGACGATACCGGAATCAGTGTACAGAGCGGGGAGAGGGCAGAGACGGATTCTGCTGCTGACGATGAGGATGGCGGCGAAAAGGCCATGCAGACGACAGAGGTTCAGGATACGGGTACAGAAAAAGAAATGAAAGATTCAGATGATGGCGACAATGTGGAAAATGACGGAAACGGTCAGAATGTTACCGGGACAGATGATAAGACGGATCAGACGGATCAGTCAGATGACGATCAGCATGAAGGGCAGCAGGCGGAGGATCCGGAGAAAAACAAAGGACAGATGGGAGAAGGACAGGAAAGCACATGGCCGGGGGAAATACCGGAGATCGTACCGGGCCCGATGGCTTTCACAATCTTAATGGACAGTTCAGATGAGCTCTATTCCGGTCTGAGCCAGTTTCTGGCACTTAGTTCGGATCAGTTCCGGATCTATACAGTGGCGGTCATTGATCCTGTAACCCAGCAGCCGGTTCAGCCGGACAGCCCGGTAGAGGTATCACTGGATGTGCCGGCAGGGTTTGACACTGGCAGAGTTGTGGTCAGTGAGATCAGTATGAACGGAGAAACTCCGGTAAGGACGGAACTTTCTTTTACATATAATAATGGAAAAGCGGTATTTGAGACAGATCACTCAGGAATTTATGTTTTAATGGAAAAGAAAGTGCAGGCAGACCTTCCGTCTTCTCTGAAAATGACTTCTAAGGTGGAAAAGCTGGAGCTGACAAAGAAATATGTGGATCAGAGCGGTGCATTACCGTCATCGTCCGCTACAGTCCTGACTGCAAATCCCCAGACCGGGGATGACAATTCCGTGCTGATATGGGGAGTTGTCACAGTCATAGCCGCTGCAGCAGTCGTAGCGCTGGTCGTAATTATTATTAAAAGAAGAAAATGAAAAAAATCTTGACAGAGGGAAAGCGGAGGACTATAATATTACAGCATGACTAAAGGAGAAACAGTATGC
>DWWI01000258.1 GCA_019119745.1 Candidatus Mediterraneibacter gallistercoris
GACAGATGCTGCTCTTGCGCAGGCAATGGATACTGCAAGGATCGCATTTGCCCCGAGCTTTGATTTATCCTTTGTGCCGTCCGCTTTGATCATCGCCTTATCTACCGCATAGATATCGCTTGCATCCATGCCTTTCAGCGTCTCATTGATCACAGTATTAATATTTTCAACAGCCTTGGAGACACCTTTCCCTCCGAATCTTTTCTTATCTCCGTCTCTTAACTCGAGCGCCTCGAATTCACCTGTGGAAGCGCCGCTGGGAGCCGCGCCTCTTGCTACGGTTCCGTCTGCCAGATGTACTTCCGCCTCGACTGTCGGGTTTCCTCTCGAATCAATGATCTCCCGTCCGATCACTTTTTCAATCTCTAAATAATCCATACCTCTTCGTCCTTTCCCACGAAAACGCCCTCTGCCCCGTTTCAGGCGTTATGGGGCAAAAGAGTTTCCATGATTCATTCACATATAGTTAGTCTTTGCTAACTATATGTATATTAACAGAATAAAAAGATTTAAACAAGGATTTTATTGAGATTGATTATCATTTACCGGGAATTAAGTCAATTATCGAAATTATTTTCTCCGATATCGTGTATAATATACTGGAAGTATTAATTTATTCTATTCTCATAATCCTGCAACTCATGAAAAATGCTGTCGATTATTGCCTTACTGCCCTCAACACGATACAGTATAAAGTATCTGTGCATCATTGTAATTCTTTTGCTACAGTGTCATAATCGGGCATACCGCTCTGCGCGCCCATATGCTCTGCCGACAGTCCTGCCGCAATATTGGCGAAGCGGAGCGCTCTGTCGACCGGATAAACATTCGCAAGAGCGTACGCAAACGCTCCGTTAAATGTGTCTCCCGCTCCGGTAGTATCTATCACATCGGAATTGCGCGCCGGAATCTGTATCACTCTGCCGTCATAAAAGGCAGCCGCGCCCTTTTCTCCAAGTGTTACGATCAGACTTCCATTCTGTTTCTCAAGCAGCGTATTCAAGTCATTTCCCTCCGGAAACAAGAGCGTCGTTTCATGCTCATTCGGTGTCAGGAAAGTCACTTTATCTATGATTTCCCGCTTTACCTGAACAGCCGGCGCAGGATTGTAAATCACCGTCTTTCCTGCCTGTGCCGCAAGATGAACAATTAATTCCACAGATTTCAACGGGATTTCATTCTGCAGTAGTATAATGTCCGCCTGCATGATCTTATCTTTCATTTTCTGAAGATAATCGGGGGTCACATTGTGATTTGCCCCCGGAACGACAACGATCGTATTATCACTTTCCGCGACAGTGATAAGGGCGATGCCGCTGGACATATGAGGAATCCTGAGCATATGCTCTGTCTTCACTCCGTTTTCTTCCAGTTATAATTCCTCCATTTTTACTGTGGGTTTTCTTTTACATACTTAAATGGATGAAAAAGGCCGCATTCCCGTTAAAGGAGCGCAGCCAGTTTTTTCACATCTTCCATCTTCGTTGCCCAGCTCGTCGCAAACCGCACAACTGTGTGAGTATCATCTTTCTTTTCCCAGTAGCTGAACACTACATTTTCTTTTAGTCTCTCCATCTGAGAATCTTCCAGCACCACAAAAATCTGATTCGTAGGAGAGTCGATGAAGAACTCATATCCTTTTTCTCTCAGTATCCGCTTCAGTTCATCCGCCGTATCGATAGCGTTTTTCCCAATCTTCAGGTACAGGTCATCGGTAAAGAGAACGTCAAACTGTACGCCGGTCAGTCTCCCTTTTGCAAGAAGTGCCCCTCTCTGCTTTACCTTAGTCACAAAATGAAGCGGTGTATTTTCCTTCGGGAAAACAACTGCTTCGCCACAGAGAGCGCCAACTTTTGTTCCTCCGATATAGAACACATCGCAGTATTCCGCCACATCATTGAGCGTCACATCCGTATCCTCTGCAGCCAGTGCATACCCGAGCCGGGCTCCGTCCAGATAAAGAGGAAGCCGGTATTCACTGCATACCGCAGACAATTCTGCCAGTTCTCCTTTTGTATACAAAGTGCCATACTCTGTAGGATGAGAAATATAGACCATTCCCGGGAATACCATATGCTCATGGTTGTCATCTCCATAAAAGGTGACCAGATATTCTTCCAGATCTGCCGCAGATATTTTTCCATCTGCCTGTGGCAGCGTGAGAACCTTATGCCCGGTCCACTCAATGGCTCCCGCTTCATGCGTACCCACGTGTCCTGTCTCCGCCGCGATCACCCCTTCATGTGAATCCAGCATGGAACTGATCACGATCTGATTTGTCTGCGTTCCTCCGGTCAGAAGATATACCTCCGCGTCCGGACATCCACATGCAGCACAGATCTTCTCCTTTGCAGATAATGTATACCGGTCCGTCCCGTATCCCGGAAGCTGTTCCATATTTGTCTCGATCAGGCGTTTTAATACATCTTCATGTGCGCCCTCGGAATAATCATTTTCAAAATAAAGCATTATCTGTCCGCCTTTCTTCGCGCTGTTGTACGTTTCTTCCCGGCACCTTTTCTGCTGACCGCAATTTTTGCATTTGCTTTTTTCCGCCTGCTGATTTTGGCTTCCGTGCGGTCTGCTTCTTACGCACACTGTACCCGAATGTTCCCAGCTTCTTTCCCAGGTCCAGATATTCCCCGTGGGAATAGGCTATCAGCCCGGTGCGGTTCAGGTCAAATTTACCTTTTTCATCCATATACGACTCATCTACCTGTACTGCCGTCACTTCCGCGAGAAACATATGGTGGCTTCCCAGTTCCTGAATGCTTTTCACCTTACACTCTATATTAACAGGGGATTCCTCAATCACAGGTGCATACTTCAGAGACGATGCGCTCCCCTCTGTCAGCCTGCACTCTTTCCATTTGTTTACATCCCTGCCTGAGCGGACACCGCAATAGTCTGTGGCATGGGCAAGCTTCTTCGTAGTCAGGTTAATAACGAACTCTCCGCTCTCCCTGATCATATGGTAGGAATACCGCTCCGGCCGGACGGATATATACGCCATAGGAGGATTCGTGCATACGGTTCCTGTCCACGCAACTGTCAGTATGTTGCTGTTGCCCTCTTTGTCCGCCGTACTCACCATAACAGCGGGCAGAGGATAGATCATATTTCCGGGTTTCCATGTCTGTTTTGCCATACAATTCTCCTATTGCTGCAGCGCACCGACCAGAGTAGGTACAAGCTGTTTCTTTCTTGATACCACGCCTTTGAGCATGATCGTCTCCGTATCCTCCGGCAGATCATATGCGCTTAAGATCTTCTCTCTCGCCTCCGATCCGCAGCAGAGAAGCTCGGACGATTCTGTAATAATATTAGTCAGCATGAAAAAAATCATATTCAGCCCGTGATTGACACGTGCTTTCTCGAGATGCGGCTGCACGATCCTGCGTATCTCCTTCAATTCATCCGCACTCATGGAGTTAACCTGTCCGACACCGAACACTGTATCGTTGACTGTAAACTGTTTAAAATCGAGGAAACAGATTTCTTCCGCACTCTTTCCTTTCAGATTACTTCCGGCATTGAACATCTCCTGAGCCAGACTTTCAACCTCCACACCTGCGATCTCGGCAAGCTTTCTCGCTGTATTCTCATCCAGAGGCGTGCAGGTCGGCGAACGGAACATCAGCGTATCCGAAATAATCGCCGAACAGAGGAGCGCCGCATTGACCTGATCCGGTTCCACTCCCGCCTCCTGATACATCTGATATACAATCGTAGCAGTACATCCCACCGGCTGATTCCGGAAAAACACCGGTCCCATCGTCTCAATACTGCTCAGTCTGTGATGATCGATGATCTCCAGTACTTCAGCTTCTTCCACTCCGTCAACTGCCTGATTTTTTTCATTGTGATCAACGAGGATCACCTGTTTCTTCCGCACATTCAGAAGCCGCCGTCTGGAAATCAGTCCGAGGAATTTTCCTTTATTGTCTACGATCGGGAAATCACGGAATCTTTTGCGCGCCATAACCTCTTTTACGTCATCCACATAATCCCGCAGTTTAAATGTAACCAGATTATCCTTTGACATAAAATATTTTACCGGAATACTCTGGTTGATATGCTGCGCCGCAGTAAATGTATCATGCGGCGTCCGTATGATCACGATCTCTTTTTCCTGTGCCTGCTTTATAATCCTGTCTGACACCGGTGCGTTCTGACAGACAACCATGCAGCTCGCATCCATGTCAATGGCGCACTGCTGTGCATCCTTTCGATCCCCCATGATAACAAGGTCATCTTTATTGATAAAATCTGACATAAGTATCCTGCTTGAAGCCGCGATCACAACTTTCCCTTTCAACAGATAGCTGTGCTCGTTTCCGGTGAGCACTTCACCGTCTACTGCGCGCGCAATATTGCGGTACTGAGTACGGGCTTTGGAAATAATCGTGCTGTCGTACACTTCCATGTAGGTCTTCGCAATATCTCCGATCGTGATAAGACCTTCCAGTTTTCCGTCTCTTGTAACGGGGAGTGTATGTATATTAGATTCCTGCATTTTCTCCCATGCAGTACGGATAGATACACTGCTCTTTAAACCGTCTACCTCTTTTAATTCTACGTCCTTGATCTGTTCCCTTAAGTCGGACAGCAGTCTTGGGGCTTTTACCCCAAAGCGCTCCAGAACATACTGGGTCTCTTCATTTAGCTGCCCCGCTCTTCTGGGTTCATGAGGGATATCGGTAATTTTTGTCTTCAAAGCTGCATAGGCGATCGCAGAACAAATGGAATCTGTATCCGGATTTTTGTGCCCTACAACATATACTTTTCTGTCTTTTTCCCTGCTCATATATTCATGCTCCTGTTATTTTCTGCACCACGCATCAGACGATATCTGATCCCGCTGCCGCAGTTATTATTTTCGGTTCTTATTGTCCCTTATTAAGATTGCCATTTTTTTCATAGATAGTCAAGCCACAGTTGTTTTTTCTGCTTGTTTTATGGTATACTGACAGCGTTGAATATTTTTGAAAATCTAAGTAAGTTGAGGTGCTGTACAATGAGCGAAGAAATGAGAGAAGAATTACAGGAAAACGGGACTGTTGAAACTATGGCCGATTACGAAGATCATATCGATGACGCGAATCCATGGAACAGAGTTACTGAATATATGGAAAACAAAACAGTCCTTCCGGTTAAAGTAGAAGGTGTCGTAAACGGCGGTGTGATATGTATGGTTGAGGGACTCAGAGGATTTGTTCCTGCTTCCAAACTTTCCCTTACCTATATTGAAGATCTCGAGACATATCTCCTGAAAGACATCGAGGTGCAGGTAATCGACGTAGATCAGGCAAATAACCGTCTCGTACTCTCCGCACGCGAGATTCTGAAAGAAAAAGAGAGAAAAGCACGCGAAGAGAAAATCGCGAATCTGAAAGTCGGAACCGTCTTAACCGGAACAGTTGAGACACTCCAGAACTATGGCGCTTTCGTAAAACTTGAGAACGGCCTTTCCGGTCTGGTACACGTATCCCAGATCTCACAAAAACGTGTAAAAGTACCGTCAGATGTACTCAACGTAGGCGATGAAGTAAAAGTAAAAGTCATCGGCATTAAAGACGGCAAGGTAAGCCTGAGCATGAAAGCTCTTGAGGAAGTCAAAGAAGAGCCGGAAGAAAAAGTTGTACTGCCGAAGAGCGAAGAGATCGGAACAAGCCTTGGGGATCTCTTCAAAAATCTGAAGCTCTAAATTTGTGTTTGCCGGAGTGACATTTCTTCGGACAACATCCGAAAATCGATCGGATACAGTGGGTCATGATAACGTATTCGTATATGGCGGGAGAATGATTCCGGTTCCGGTTACAGAACGTAAGACAAAGTAACAAATCCGTGCTACAGCTAAAAACAATCAATAAAATGAATAAACTCGCATACGCTCAGACATATTCATTTTATTGATTAACGCTGTATCACGGATTTTAACTTTGACTAACATTCTTCCACAGTCACCGGTCTCCTTCTCCCGCCATATACGAAAGTTTCATCAAATCAGTTGTATCCGTTTGATTTTTCTGTGCTTATCCAATCAGAAGTGTCGCCCCGACAATCGCGGAATTTGCAGAAAACCGGTTAAGTGGGAAAACGTTCTCGACTACGTTCCTTTTTCAACCGGTTTCTTTGACTTTCAGTTTTGTCGGAGTGACTGCCGGATTCGATGAAGCAGAAAACGTGCAGAGGCGAGTTATTCATTTTGTGCCTTTGTTTTTAATCAGATTCCAGACCCTTTAGTTTTTCTCAGATTATGGAGCGGAGCCTGAAGCACATACCGGCCATCTCAAAAAAGTATTTCAGTGCCTCATCTCCGTCCGTTTTCGGACCTTATATCATCAGCATTCGGTCCAGCAAATACAGAATTTACTCCTGCAGCGACCGTTTTCTTGATATCACAACTTTCTCTTCATAGCATTCAAAGATTTCATCTACTTTCTTTTTCTCCAGTTTCGGTGAAATGAGGCTTACCACAGGTACTACGATCAGTCCGGCTATCATTGCCGCGGCTCCTGCGTTGATCGGGGATTCGATAAAACCGATGAACATATTTGCCACAGTCAGGCCGACGCCTGCGATAAATCCGGCCCACACGCCTGCGCGGGTGACACCTTTCCAGTAGAGTCCGTACATAAACGGAGCGAGGAATGCTCCTGCCAGCGCGCCCCATGAGATTCCCATGAGCTGAGCGATAAATGTGGGCGGGTCAAGAGCGATCACCACAGATACCACGAGGAAGAATACGATCAGAACCTGCATGGTGATGATCTGTTTCTTTTCACTCATATTTTTTACTACATTGTCTTTTATAAGATCCAGTGTCATCGTAGAACTGGATGTCAGTACCAGCGAAGACAGTGTGGACATGGAAGCTGACAAGACCAGTACTACAACAATACCGATCAGGATATCCGGCAGTGCTGAGAGCATATGCGGGATAATACTGTCATATACCACTGCTCCGGATGTTGTATCGTAAATCTGCGGACTGTCAAAAAGTCTTGCAAAACCGCCGAGGAAATAGCATCCTCCTGAAACGACAACTGCAAACAATGTGGAGATGACAGTTCCTGTATTGATCGATTTCTCGTCTTTTATCGCATAGAATTTTCCGATCATCTGAGGCAGTCCCCATGTTCCGAGAGATGTCAGTATGACGACGCCGAGCAGATTGAGCGGATCCGGTCCGAAGAAAGATGTAAACGCTCCCGGCTGTCCCTCTGTAACCGCCACGTCGCTTGGAATCTGTGCCATCTCAGAAATCGCATTCATAAAACCGCCCTGACCGTTCAGTACAGCTGCGATAACCGCAACAATGCCGACCAGCATAATGATCCCCTGGATAAAATCATTGATGGCGGTAGCCATATATCCGCCCAGTATCACATACAGGGCTGTAAACACTGCCATTGCGATGACACACCATGTATAGGGGATATTGAACGCCATCTCAAATAGTCTGGACAGTCCGTTATATACAGATGCAGTGTACGGGATCAGAAATACAAAGACAATCACCGACGCTGCGATTTTCAGCGGTTTACTGCTGTAACGCTGTCCGAAAAAATCCGGCATTGTCTTGGAGCCCAGATGCTGTGTCATGATCTTGGTTCTTCTACCGAGCACGACCCATGCGAGCAGACTGCCGATCACGGCATTTCCTATACCGATCCATGTACTCGCGATCCCGTATTTCCATCCGAACTGTCCTGCGTATCCCACAAATACAACGGCTGAAAAATACGATGTGCCATAAGCAAATGCCGTAAGCCACGGCCCCACGGATCTGCCGCCCAGCACGAATCCGTCTACACTTGTGGCATGTTTTCTCGCATAAAGCCCTACACATACCATGACTGCAAAAAATACGACAAGCAGTATGACTTTAATCACCATCTCTCATTCCTCAACTTTCCTGTTTTTCTCTCGCTTATTCACTTTAAAGCGTTGCGCTTTAAAGTTCTACGCTTTAAAGTAATAAAGTTTACTGGTATAGAATAACACGGGCAGAAAGCCCGTGTCAAGCATGATTTCATCCGATGGATGCTGATACAGTTCAGCCGCGCCATTCGCAAAGCCGCACTCACGTGCTAACTGCGGCTTTGCCGCTTCTTTGCTCATGAACAGGCGCTCAGCACATCGGGATATCAGTCGCTGAATCCTTATGCAAGCATAGATTCAACTCCTGACATCCCGATGGCTGAACTGTTACTTCAATTTTTTCGCACGCTCTTCGATCGTCTTATTGAAGTTTTCAATCTTTCTGCTGTAAGGCTCTTCCATGAACTTCGAGTTCAGCAGGAAATCCGCTGTCGCAAGGTTATTCGCTACCGGTATATCATATACAACAGCGATACGGAGCAGTGCCTTCACATCCGGATCATGGGGCTGTGCCTCAAGCGGATCCCACAAAAAGATCATAAGATCAACCTGTCCTTCCACGATCTTTGCACCGACCTGCTGGTCTCCGCCGAGCGGGCCGCTGCAGAAGCCTTTTACCGGAAGGCCGGTACGTTCCGCGATCAGACGTGCCGTTGTGCCGGTTCCGCAGAGGAAATGTCCTTTCAGGATCTCCTTATTTTTGTCACACCAGTCCACCAGCTCTTTTTTCTTGCCGTCATGGGCGATAAGAGCGATATGCTTCGTCTTGCCGATTTCCATTGTTACAAAATTGTCATTAAGCATATGTGTTACCTCCTGTCATCGGCGGGCTATACCAGCTGCTCCATTGTATCGAACCTCAGAGACGCCAGAACACCCACTGCCACTGTAACCATCATACTATAAATCAGCACGATTGGAAAGATGAAATCCATATTTACAAAGATCCCGACTACAACAGCCACTCCCGCCCCCGCTCCCAGCAGAGCGCTCTGTATAAGCATTCTGAGCACATTCTGTCCGGTCTTTCCAAACACGTCGCCCAGCAGACACTGAGCCAGAACCGTGGTGTAAAGCCGGTCTGCCTGTATCACTACATAGATGAGGATGCAGAATATGATCTCAACCGGATTCACATGCCAGAAGATGCCGATCGGAATACAGATGATACATCCGTTTACAAAAGCTTTGATATGTTCTATCAACGTTGCATACCACATTTTCCTGAGAGGCGTATCCGGTATGAGGAACAGATAGGGATTCTTCAGTTCGCTCTCCCATTTCCCGAGATATCCGCTCATGACCAGCGACACATATGCAACCACGCCCAGCAAAAACAGCTGTCCCACACCCGACTCTGCTGCTGAATCACTAAGGCTGTAAGATAATACAAATGCAAGTACGAGTGAGATCAGTGTAATCTTGTCAAATATGAAGAATTTTTCTTTTTTATATTCAAGCAGCTGCCTGTAAAAGATTGCCTGTGCTCCCTTTCCGGCAATCTTTTCTCTGACACGTCGGAAACTGCGTTTCTTCCCGCTCAGCCCGAACACCATCTCGCCGTTCTTCTGACGTTTCTTCAGATCTGCGTAATCGTCGGCAAATTTTGCCGCCTCTTCATAGTATCCGCCGTCACATTTCATGCGTACCGCCGCTATCACAGAGACTGCTACCATAGCAAGGTACAGAACCGAGCAAATGACATTAAGCACGGTCGGTCCGAGCAGAATCAGACGATAAATGGCAATCTGCCATCCGAACACCGGTATCATCTGCAGTCCGGGCATATCAAGGAGAGCCCATGCAGTCTCAAGTGTAAGCCCGTTTTTCCGGAAATACAGTACAACCGCCAGCGCGCACACGATGAGAAATATCTTGATCCCCGTCCGGATTGCCTTCATCAGTTTTTCCGGCACCTGGTCATTTGTATAGAGAAAAATCATGACCGCTACTTCAAACGCAAGCTCCAGCACACATCCTGTCAGGAAGATCACGGCTGCGCTCAGGATCGGAATACGGAACACCGTCAGTGAACCGATTCCGATCAGGAGCCAGACAATGATCGAAAAAAGATAGTTCATCCATGCACTGCTGATAAGCACAAGTTTCGGATCGATCGGAGCCGTGAAGACAAAATGTGCGTGTCCGGGTCTGAAAATAATTCCTTTTCGCGAAGAATATCCGAGAAAATTACCAAATGTGTCATAAATACTCCATATTGTCAGAACCGCCAGAAGTCCTTTCACTGAATCGATATGTACGCCGATCGCCATAACGCCAAGTCCGAATATGACGAACGCTCCATAGGCAATCCCGAATATCAGCGCGATCAGGGTCGTCGGCTTTGTAACCGCGCGTTTTAAATTATTAATAAAACTCTGTTTTGTAAGGTAAATCAGGGCTTTCATTCTTTTTCACCGCCTGTCATCGCAAAGAACAGGTCGTCCAGATCCCTGCCCTCAGCATCCTGTTTTGTATAAGAACCGATAATATGCCCCTTCTCCATGACAAACATAATGTCCCACAGATCTTCTACCATCTCCAGCATATGCGTACTGATCAGCACCGTCACTCCCTGATTTCGCAGTTCCAGCACTACTTCTTTCAGCTTTTTGATCGCAGCCGGATCAAGACCTACCATCGGCTCATCGAGAAGGATTACCTGAGGCTTTACCGCAAGGGCACAGCAGATACTTACTTTCTGCATCATTCCTTTCGACAGTTCGTTCCCAAGTTTATCCTGCTTGTCATCCATCTCAAATTCTTTCAGGATCTTCTCCACCTCCTCGTCTGTAATATCGCTGTTGTACGCCATCCTGATATA
>DWWI01000259.1 GCA_019119745.1 Candidatus Mediterraneibacter gallistercoris
GATCAGAGAGTTCGGGCTGTCCGGAGCAAGGTACTGGAACCTGATGCGTCCGTTCCGAGCCAATTGGCTGTTGGTGGGATGAGCCGGCTGAAAGACTTATACTGGTCCGGTTCGGCGTTTTATATGCAAAAAGCCGGTCACGGGACCAGCTTTTTGTGCTTTATAAGATAATATCCGATACCCAGAGCATCCGCAAGGAACCAGCCGACGGGAACAGACCACCAGATCCCCGCGACCCCGAAAACAGGGAGAGCGGACAGTGCGTAAGCAAGGGCTACACGGGTTCCGAGAGACATGACTGTCAGGACCACAGACATCCCCGGTTTTCCCAATGCACGGTACAGTCCGTAGAGCAGGAAGAGGATACCGATCAGTGCGTAGGAAGCGCCTTCGATGCGCAGATAGCGGACGCCCTCGGATATAACAGCGGTTTCACCTGAGTCAATAAACAGTGACATCAGAGGCCCGGCGAATATACAGACAAGCAGTGAAATGACCAGACTGAAACCGACGGATGTCGCAACTGCCGCCCGGATTCCTTTTTTGATACGCCCGGTCTGTCCTGCGCCGTAATTCTGCGCGATGAAGATTGAAAATGCATTTCCGAAATCCTGTACTGGGAGATAGGCAAAAGCATCGATCTTTACCGCTGCGGCAAACGAGGCCATGATCGTCGTGCCAAAGCTGTTGACAAGCCCCTGTACAGCAAGGATCCCGAGGTTCATGATCGACTGCTGCAAACAGGTGAGGGCGGAGAAATTGGTAATCTCTTTTATGCGCGATCTGCGCAGGCGTATTCTTCCGTCCAGGCAGAGCAGATGAGGAAATCTGATTTTTGTATAAACCGCGATTCCGATTCCTGATACATACTGGGCGATGACGGTCGCCTCTGCAGCGCCTGCCACGCCGCGGTTCAGTACAGCGACGAACAGCAGATCAAGTATGATGTTCAATCCTGCGGATATTGCCAGAAAGGCAAGAGGAACGACGGAGTTCCCCAGGGAGCGCAGAAGAGAAGCAAAGAAGTTATACAGGAAGATTCCGGCCAGCCCCGCAAATATCACGATCAGGTAATCTTTCATTAACACGGTCAGTTCATCCGGTGTGCGCAGAAACCAGATGATCCAGTCGACACCGGCGAAGACGAGAATATTCAGGATGACCGTCACGACTCCGAGGAGAACGAAAGACGCCAGCACCCCCTCCTTCAGCGCTGTCTCGTCTTTCTGGCCGAATCGGATGGAGAATACAGTTCCGCTCCCCATGGCAAGTCCGAGAAGTATCGAGGTTAAAAATGTCATCAGAGAAAACGCCGAACCGACCGCGGCGAGGGCATCTGCTCCGAGAAAACGTCCCACGATCAGCGTATCTGCAATATTGTAACACTGCTGCAGCAGATCTCCGAGTATCATCGGGATGGCGAACTTCAGCATCGTTTTCATGACAGGACCATGTGTCAGTTCATTTTCCATTTCAATCCACATCTTTCTTTTCGTAAGTTTATAATTAACATTCGTAATATATAATAATTCCCGGAAGATAGAATGTCAACGTTGACTATTATTTTTTGTATATTTATAATATGAACTGCAAAGGAGGTGCTGCGTATGTTTATGGACGGACTGGACGAGCTGGATCAGAAGATCGTCAGCCTGCTGATCCGGAACGCGAGAATGTCATACTCGGAGATCGGGCAGCAGGTCGGGATTTCACGGGTAGCTGTGAAAATGCGTGTGCAGGCGCTCGAGCAGAAAGGCATCATTGAAGAATATACGACGATCATTAATCCGCAGAAGATCAGCGGCGCGGTTTCCTGCTATTTTGAGATTGAGACAAAGCCGGATATGCTGGCGGAAGTGGCGGAGATTTTGAAAAAGAACGATACGATCACACAGATTTACCGTGTGACAGGAAAAAGCAGACTCCATGTCCATGCAGTGGCATCCTCCAATGAGGAGATGGAAGAGTTGATCTGTAATACAATGGACAATCTGCCGGGGGTGGTCGCATGTACCTGCAATACGATATTGTCCAGAATCAAAGACATCAAAGGACTGCGGCTGTAAGCCGGGGGAGTATCAAGACGGTACAGCACAGTGGAAGATTCAGGATAGAGGACGGATGTGATGAACATTTTGAAAGGCATGGATGTGATCATCCTCAGCTTTACGGCTGCGGGAACGGAATTAAACAGGCGGTTGTGTGTAAAAATACGAGGAGCTTTCGGATCGGAAGAGGCTCCCGGGAGGTGCGGCGGATATACGCCGGAAAAATATGCGGGGAGAGGGATTTCTCCTCTTCCGGCCGACAAAAGGGCGCTGATCGGCGGCAGCTGGGGAAAGGCAGCGTTTATCTTTATCGGAGCGGCGGGAATTGCCGTGCGCTATATAGCCCCGTGGGTGAAAGATAAATACACGGATTCTCCCGTACTGGTGATCGATGAAAAGGGGCAGTATGTGATCCCGCTGCTCTCCGGTCATGTCGGCGGCGCGGTTTCTCTGGCGGATAAGATCGCGGAGCTGCTCGGGGCCGTGTCGGTCCACACGACTGCTACGGATGTGCAGGGAAAGTTTGCGGTAGATGTATTTGCCAAAAAGAACAGTCTGGTGATTACAGACCGGGAGGCTGCAAAGAATATATCGGCGGCAGTTCTGAACGGAGAAAAGATTGCATTCTATATAGAAAGGACAGAATCGGAAGGTTTGGATAATGAAGCGCGAACTGTCAGAGTCGGAGGCCGGCTGCCGAAAGAGATTATCCTCTGCGAGTCAGAAAGAGAGATGGAGAGCTATGATTATCGGATTATTGTGAGAGCCGCATCTGAGACAAATGATCAGAGCATACAGAGTGGAACGCGCCAGGAAATCTGTAAAATGGATAGTGAAAAGTGTACGCTGATCCTTCTGCTCGGAAATATTGCCGCGGGGATCGGATGCAGAAAACAAATAGATGATTCTGTTCTGGAAAAAGGATTTCTGGACATTCTCAGAGCAAACGGACTTGATATCAGTCAGGTGAAGAGTGTGGCAAGCATAGATTTGAAGAAAGATGAGTCTGCTATCCTTCAGCTTTGTGAAAAGTACCATATTCCTTTTGTGACATACACTGCCGGGGAACTCGGGCAGGTACAGGATGTTTCGACTGGTTCGGACTTTGTGAAGAAAGTGACCGGGGTAGACAACGTATGTGAACGGGCGGCGCGGCTGAGCTGCAGTGCAGGGACCCTGATACAGGGCAAATGTATACGGGAAGGGATGACAGCGGCGCTTGTGAGGTGCCCGGTGGAGCTGATATTTTAATATTATCCGGAGAATTATTGTCCGGAGGAAAGCGGTTCTGTAGTCAGACCGGGAAACTTGTTTGCGCAGGCTGATTA
>DWWI01000260.1 GCA_019119745.1 Candidatus Mediterraneibacter gallistercoris
GCAGTCTTAACTTTAGACTTGATTGCTTTATTTCTTGCAGCCTTTGTCTCGTTTACTAAAATTCTTTTCTTAGCAGACTTAATGTTAGCCAATCTGTACACCTCCATATACAACATGAAATTTCAAATGTAAATCATGTGCCCCAGCAGATTCGGACACGGACGTTCCGCTGAAACATACTCATTTATTTTATGCTAACCGGAATTGCTTGTCAATACATATTTTAAGAAATATTGCAAAATATAGTAACAGTTCAGCAGTATCATAAGAGAATCAAAAAGTGAGGAAAGGCTATGTTGAGAAATTACAGCGTAAGGACAGACCTTGCATTGGAGGAAAAAGAGCGTTTTGAGTCAGATGATGTGGAAGTGCAGGGAGTAGTGCTTGAGGAGGATTATGATGAGGAACAGGAACTCCGCGTAACCCGGGTGGAGATCCGGACAGAGAACGGGGCAAAAGCCATGGGAAAACCTGTGGGAACATATCTTACACTGGAGACTCCGAATCTGGCGATCCCCGACGATGAGAGCCATATGAATATTGCGGCCAGATTATGCGGACATATCCGGGAGCTTGTCAGAAAGAATGCCGGAAATAAAGAAGGGGATCTCTCCGTACTGGTCGTAGGACTCGGAAACCGTGAGGTGACTCCTGATGCACTGGGGCCTTATGTGGCGGATCATCTCTCCGTGACGAGACATATTGTGAAAGAATACGGGAAATATGCCATGGGGCTTGAACATGCCAGCCTGATCAGCGCTATTGTGCCGGGAGTTATGGGACAGACGGGTATGGAAAGCACTGAGATTGTCAGAGGGATCGTAAAAGAGACGCATCCGGATATGGTGATCGCAGTAGATGCACTGGCGGCGCGCAACAGTAAGAGACTGAACCGGACGGTGCAGATCGCGGACACCGGGATCCATCCTGGATCCGGTATAGGCAATAACCGGTCCGGACTGACTGAGGAATCTCTGGGAGTTCCGGTCATAGGTATCGGAGTTCCTACAGTGGTGGATGCTGCGACGATCGTAAATGATACGATGGAAAATTTCATCGCTGCACTGGAGTCATCGGATTCGTTAAAAGGAGTGGGTGAAGTTCTTCGATCCTATAACGCCGGTGAAAAATATGAGTTCGTAAAAGAGCTGATCGCACCCCACCTGAACGGAATGTTTGTGACGCCCAAAGACGTGGACGAGATGATCCATCAGATCAGCCATACAATTTCAGAAGCGCTGAACATGCTGTTTTCAGATTATGCATAACCATTGTACGGGACGCATACAATTTCAGGAGAAAACATAAGGAGGATGCTGCTGTATAATGAAGAGATCGGCCAGGAGAAATTTAAGACAGGCAGGAACGGCAGCATCTGCCGTTCTTTTCACTGTATTTCTTATATATACCGGTATAGCAGGACATGGAAGAGACTGGAAATATTATGTTCAGAAACAGATCATGGATAATGCGCAGAAAATGTATCTGCCGGCATTGAGCTGGGTAAACCGTACCCCGGAAAAAGGTATCAGGGAATGGATCAGAGAAAAATCGCTTGCGTGGATTCCTCTTATAAGCTATGCGGATGATCATATATCTTATGATTCTTCTATAGAGGATGAGGAGACGCTGGCAAAGATTCTTGAAGCCCAGGCTAACGATGAGAATGCTGTAGACGAAAACGGAAAACTGATCGGGGAACCGGACGAATCTGAGGAGGATGCCGCTTCGGTCACTCCGTCAGTAGATACTTCTATAGAAAAACTGAGGGATTTTGAATACCTGCTGAGCAATTTTTATACGGTAGACAGTTCTACTATGATTGATTCTGACCAGCTGAACGCAGATGATCTGCTCGGGCGCAGTATGAAGATCGACACAGGTACAGGCGGCCCGAAAGTACTCATCTATCATACTCATTCTCAGGAAGAATTCGCTGATTCTACGCCCGGTGATACATCTACCAGTATAGTGGGCGTGGGAGAGTACCTGACACAGCTGCTGAATGATAAAGGAATCGAGACGATCCACGACACGGGAGTATATGACATTATCAACGGTAAGCTGGACCGGAGCAATGCGTATGAATACGCGGGGAAAGCAGTAGAAAAGATTCTGGAAGAGAATCCGACTGTAGAAGTCCTGATCGACCTGCACCGCGACGGAGTTGCGGAAGGCACGCATCTTGTTACGCAGATTAACGGAAAACCGACGGCGAAGATCATGTTTTTCAACGGTCTGAGCCGTTCGCGTACGAATGGTGTTATCGACTATCTGCCGAATCCGTACATACAGGATAATCTTGCGTTTTCTCTGCAGATGCAGATTGATGCCGAGAACAGATTTCCCGGTTTCGTGCGTCATATCTATCTGAGGGCTTATCGGTATAATCTCCATCTTATGCCGAAATCACTGCTTATCGAGGCGGGCGCGCAGACCAATACAGTGGAAGAAATGATGAACGCTATGGAGGTGCTGTCGGAAATGCTGGACGATGTGCTTGTCGGGGGATGATTCCTGCGGACTGTACATTGTAACAGCTTCCGCCGCTGTTTTTCGTGCTTGAAAACCACAAGGTCTGGTGCTATATTATGTAATGGACTGTCCTGCGCATATGCAGGATATAGAGAAGAACGAAGCTTTTACACATCGGAAATTATCTGATGATACGAGGGTGTGCAACAGGAAAAAGGAGAATGTAAATGGCAGGGAAGAATACATACGATGCGGGCAGTATATCTGTACTGGAAGGACTTGAAGCTGTCCGCAAACGTCCGGGAATGTATATCGGAAGTGTCTCCACAAAGGGACTGAACCATTTGATCTACGAGATCGTGGACAATGCGGTGGATGAGCATCTGGCAGGATTCTGTACAGAAATCCACGTCACACTTGAAAAAGACGGATCAGCGACAGTGGAGGACAACGGACGTGGCGTTCCGGTGGACATGCATGAGAAAGGTGTTTCGGCGGCACGGCTTGTATACACGACGCTTCATGCCGGCGGTAAATTTGATGATTCTGCGTATAAGACAAGCGGTGGTCTGCACGGTGTGGGTTCTTCTGTCGTGAATGCTCTTTCTGCGTATATGGATGTAAAGATCAGCAAGGACGGATATATCCATCATGACCGGTATGAGAGAGGTGTACCTGTAATCGAGCTGGAAGACGGGCTGCTGCCGAAGATCGGAAAGACAAAGAAGACAGGAACAACAGTGAATTTTCTGCCGGATGACACGATCTTTGAGAAGACAAGGTTCCGGGCAGAGGAAGTCAAGAGCAGGCTCCATGAGACTGCTTATCTGAATCCTGAGCTTAAGATTATTTTTGACGACAAGCGTCTGGAAGTGCCGGAGCATATCGAATATCATGAGCCGGAAGGAATCATCGGATTTATCAGGGATCTTAATAAAAAGAAAGAGGTGCTCCATGATCCGGTTTATTTCAAAGGTACCGCGGATGGTATAGAAGTTGAAGTGGCACTTCAGTATGTAAATGAATTTCATGAAAATGTACTCGGATTCTGTAACAATATTTATAATTCGGAAGGCGGTACGCATCTGACCGGGTTTAAGACGACATTTACTACAGTTATGAACCAGTATGCAAGAGAGCTGGGAATCCTTAAAGAGAAAGACGCCAATTTTACCGGCGCTGATATCAGAAACGGCATGACGGCTATCGTGTCTATCAAGCATCCGGATCCGAGATTCGAGGGACAGACAAAGACAAAACTGGACAACCCGGACGCAGCGAAGGCAGTGAGCAAAGTGACAGGAGAAGAGATCGTCCGCTATTTTGACAGGAATCTGGATACGCTTAAATCTGTGCTTTCCAGTGCAGAGAAAGCGGCAAAGATCAGGAAGACAGAAGAAAAGGCGAAGACGAACCTTCTCACAAAACAGAAATATTCTTTTGACAGTAACGGCAAGCTGGCAAACTGTGAAAGCCGCGACCCTAAGAAATGCGAGATTTTTATTGTAGAGGGAGATTCCGCCGGCGGTTCGGCTAAAACAGCAAGAGACCGAAACTTTCAGGCAATACTTCCGATCAGGGGGAAAATCCTGAATGTAGAGAAAGCAAGCATTGATAAAATCCTTGCAAACGCGGAGATCAAGACAATGATCAATGCGTTCGGATGTGGATTTTCAGAAGGATACGGCAATGACTTTGATATCTCAAAACTCCGTTATGACAAGATCATCATTATGGCGGATGCGGATGTGGATGGTGCCCATATCTCTACGCTGCTACTTACGCTGTTCTACCGGTTCATGCCGGAGCTGATCTATGAGGGGCATGTGTATATTGCTATGCCGCCGCTGTATAAAGCAATGCCGAAGAACGGTGAAGAAGAATATCTCTACGATGATAAGGCACTTGAAAAGTACAGGAAAACGCATAACGGACCATTTACACTGCAGCGGTATAAAGGTCTGGGTGAGATGGACGCAGAACAGCTCTGGGAGACAACACTGGATCCGGAGAGAAGGCTGCTTAAACTTGTGGAGATTGAAGATGCCAGGATGGCCTCCAGCGTGACGGAGATGCTTATGGGAACGGAAGTGCCGCCGCGGCGCGCATTTATCTATGAGAATGCAACAGAGGCGGAACTTGATATCTGATAAAAGTGTAAGGAGAGAGAACATGAACAGTGAATCACAGATCATAAGGACGGAATATTCCGATCTTATGAAAAAGTCATATATAGATTATGCCATGAGCGTTATCATTGCCCGCGCGCTGCCGGATGTGCGGGACGGGCTCAAGCCGGTGCAGCGGCGTACTCTCTATGATATGTATGAGCTGGGAATACGTTATGACAAGCCTTACAGGAAATGCGCACGTATTGTAGGAGACACAATGGGTAAGTATCATCCGCACGGCGACAGTTCTATCTATGAGGCTCTGGTCGTTATGGCACAGGACTTCAAGAAAGGACAGATCCTTGTGGACGGGCACGGAAACTTCGGTTCCATCGAGGGGGACGGCGCAGCTGCCATGCGTTATACCGAGGCAAGGCTGACAAAATTCACACAGGAAGTCTGTCTTGCAGATCTGGATAAAAATGTCATTGATTTCGGCCCGAACTTTGACGAGACAGAAAAAGAACCTCTTGTGCTGCCAATGCGGGTGCCAAATCTTCTTGTAAACGGCGCTGAAGGTATTGCGGTCGGTATGGCGACCAGCATCCCGACACATAATCTCGGAGAAGTTATCGATGCTGTCAAGGCGTACATGAAAAACGACGCCATCAGTACAAAACAGCTTATGAAATATATTAAAGGACCTGATTTCCCTACGGGCGGTATCGTAGTAAATAAGGATGACCTGCTGAACATCTATGAGACCGGGCAGGGGAAGATCAAGATCCGCGGAAAAGTGGAAGTCGAGGATTTAAAAGGCGGGAAAAAACAGCTGGTGATCAGTGAGATCCCCTATACAATGATCGGAAGCGGAATCAGCAAATTTTTAAATGACGTGGCAAATCTGGTGGAAACCAAGAAGACAACTGATATTGTAGACATTTCGAACCAGTCTTCAAAAGAGGGAATCCGTATTGTCCTTGAGCTGAAAAAAGGCGCGGATGTGGAAAATCTGAAGAACATGCTCTACAAAAAGACCCGTCTTGAGGATACGTTCGGTGTTAATATGCTTGCCGTGGCAGACGGACGTCCGGAGACCCTGGGCCTTAAGAAGATCATTGAGCATCATGTAGACTTTCAGTTTGAACTTACAACGCGTAAATACCAGACGCTCCTTACAAAAGAAAAGGAGAAGAGCGAGGTGCAGGAAGGCCTGATCAAAGCATGTGATGTGATCGACCTGATCATTGAGATCCTGCGGGGAAGTAAATCAGTAAAGGACGCAAGAGCTTGTCTTGTCAACGGTGTTACGGATAACATTAAATTTAAATCAAGCATCTCGAAGAAGATGGCGGCTCTGCTGCGTTTTACCGAGCGGCAGGCAACGGCGATCCTGGAGATGCGCCTTTACCGCCTGATCGGACTGGAGATTGAAGCTTTAAGGGCCGAGCATGAACAGACATTAAAAAATATCGCCCGTTTTGAGGATATCCTGAATAATTATGATTCGATGGCGGGGGTAATCATGGAAGAGCTGGACGGCTTTAAGAAAGAATATGCCCGTAAACGCCGTACAGTTATCGAGAATGCGGAAGAGGCGGTGTATGAGGAGAAGAAGATAGAAGAACAGGAAGTTGTCTTCCTGATGGACCGGTTCGGATACGCCAAGACAGTTGATACATCTGTATATGAGAGAAACAAAGAGGCCGCCGACAGCGAGAACAAATATATAGTACACTGTATGAACACAGGGAAGCTCTGCATTTTTACCGATACAGGAAGAATGCATCAGGTCAAAGTGCTGGATGTTCCATATGGAAGATTCCGCGACAAGGGGACTCCAATCGATAATGTCAGCAATTATTCGACCAGTGATGAACAGATAGTTATGGTGTGCGACGCGGAGCAGATGAGATATGCTTATTTACTGTTTGCAACGGCACAGGGAATGATCAAAAAAGTCGAGGGAACGGAATTCCAGGTGACCAAGCGCACGATCGCGGCTACGAAGCTGCAGGAGGGGGATTCCCTTATTACAGTAAAGGTAGTAAATGACAGCCAGCAGGTCGTGCTTCAGACGAGAAACGGTTATTTCTTAAGATTCTCTGCTGTTGATATCCCGGTGAAAAAGAAAGCCGCCGTAGGCGTGCGCGGAATCCGGCTGCAGAAGAAGGATGAACTGGAAAATGTATATCTTTTTGAAGAGGGGACAGAGACGAAGATACATTATATTGAAAAAGAAGTGACACTGAACCGGCTGAAGCAGGCAAAACGCGACGGAGCCGGAACCAAATACAGGGGATAAAAAGTTTTTGATTTCAGCCCTTGCAATCTTCGGAAAGTGGTGGTATACTTACCAATAGTTACATAAGGAACCCGGCAGAAGAGTGAACGAAAGTTCACTCTTCTTTGTTGATAAGGAGGAATTATAGCGTGTCGAGAAGAGAAGAATACGAACAGAAGACAGAAGAACTTCTGGAACCGATCGTTTCGGAGCTTGGGTTTGAACTGGTAGATGTGGAATATGTCAAAGAAGGAGGTACCTGGTACCTGCGCGCATATATTGACAAACCCGGCGGGATTACCGTGGATGACTGCGAGGCGGTCAGCAGAAGATTTTCAGATATCCTGGATGAAAAGGACTATATCGAGGATTCCTATGTGTTTGAGGTGAGTTCACCCGGACTGGGCCGGCCTTTGAAAAAGGAAAAGGATTTTGCGAGAAGCGTCGGTGAGGAAGTCGAGATCAGGACATACCGGTTTATCGACCGTCAGAAAGAATTTACCGGGATTCTTAAGAGATATGATGAGGACACAGTTACGATCGCATATGAGGATGATACAGAACAGACATTTGAGAGGGCTGACATTGCCCTGATCCGTCTGGCTTTGGATTTTTAATTATTTTAGGAGGAAACGTAAAAATGAACACAGAGTTAATGGAAGCATTGACAATCCTTGAGAAAGAGAAGAACATCAGCAAAGACGTCATGATGGATGCAATCGAGAATTCTCTGATAAGCGCATGCAAGAATCATTTCGGAACAGCAGAGAATATTAAAGTGATCATGGATCGTGAAACATGTGACTATGCGGTGTACGCAGAAAAGAAAGTGGTAGAAGAAGTGATTAATCCGGCGCTGGAGATCAGCCTGGAGGAAGCGGAAAAGATCGATTCCGCGCTTCAGATCGGAGATGTGGCACAGATTCCGGTACAGTCCAAGGAATTCGGACGTATCGCAACGCAGAACGCAAAGAACCTGATCCTGCAGAAGATCAGGGAAGAAGAGAGAAAAGTAGTATTTGACCAGTATTTTGAGAAAGAGAAGGATATCGTCACCGGTATTGTCCAGCGGTATGTAGGAAAGAATATCAGCATCAACCTTGGAAGAGCTGATGCCATGCTGACAGAAAATGAGCAGGTCAAAGGCGAGGTGTTCAAACCGACGGAACGTATCAAACTTTATGTGGTCGAAGTCAAGAATACTCCAAGAGGACCGAAGATTCTTGTCTCCCGTACGCATCCGGAGCTTGTGAAACGTCTCTTTGAGGCTGAGGTGGCTGAGGTCAGAGACGGGACAGTCGAAATCAAGAGCATTGCGCGTGAGGCCGGATCACGTACAAAGATGGCGGTATGGTCCAATGACCCGAATGTGGATCCGGTAGGAGCCTGCGTAGGTATGAACGGAGCGAGAGTTAATGCTGTGGTTCAGGAACTCCGCGGAGAAAAGATCGATATCATCAACTGGGATGAGAACCCTGCCCTTCTGATCGAGAATGCATTGAGTCCGGCAAAGGTTATCTCTGTTATGGCCGATCCTGAGGAAAAAGTGGCAAACGTGATAGTGCCCGACTACCAGCTTTCTCTGGCAATTGGAAAAGAAGGACAGAATGCGCGTCTTGCCGCAAGGCTGACAGGGTACAAGATCGATATCAAGAGTGAGACTCAGGCGATCGAGGCCGGCGACCTTCCGGAAAACTATATGGAACAGATGGGGCTTATGGATGAAGAAGGTTATACCGGAGATTACGATGAAAATTATGACGACGGCGGCTATGATGACTACAGTGAAGATGATTACAGTGAAGCCGGCAGCTATGAAGATAATTACGATGATTACAGTGAGGAAGAGCCGGAGGAAATTGAATTCGTCGAGACGGATAAATAGCATGAAATAGTCTGAAGGAGTGATTATTTGGCAGTAAAGAAGAAAATCCCAATGAGAAAATGTGTGGGATGCGGTGAGATGAAACCGAAAAAAGAACTTATGCGTATACTGAAGACAGAGACCGGCGAGTTTGTCGTCGATGCTGCCGGCAAGAAAAACGGCAGAGGGGCATATATCTGCAGGTCGGTGGAATGTTTTAAACAGGCGGTAAAGTCGAGGGGACTGGAGCGTTCATTTAAACAGGAGATTCCGCAGGAAGTATATGACAGGCTGGAAAAGGAGATGGGCGAGATTGATAAAGAGGGATAAAGTCCTGTCTCTGATCGGGCTTGCGATGAAAGCAGGAAGATGCGCCAGCGGCGAAATGATGACCGAGAGTGAGACGAAGTCAGGTCGCGCCAGACTTGTGATCATCGCGTCGGATGCATCGGAGAATACAAAGAAGAAATTTCGGGATATGTGTAAATTTTACAAAGTTCCAATTTATATTTACGGAGATAAAGATACCTTAGGGCATGCAATGGGAAAAGAATTCCGTGC
>DWWI01000261.1 GCA_019119745.1 Candidatus Mediterraneibacter gallistercoris
AAATGATATACAGGAAGGAAACGATAAAGATACATGGGAACTAAGATGGATGCCCGGAAATATATTCGAATCCGGGGTGCAAATGAGAATAATCTGAAAAATATAGATGTGGATATTCCGCGTAACGAGCTGGTCGTACTGACGGGATTAAGCGGTTCGGGAAAATCATCTCTGGCCTTTGACACGATCTACGCGGAAGGGCAGAGACGCTACATGGAATCGCTGTCCTCCTATGCCCGGCAGTTCCTTGGCCAGATGGAGAAACCGGATGTTGAGAGCATCGAAGGACTGTCGCCGGCTATTTCCATCGACCAGAAATCAACAAACCACAATCCGCGTTCTACCGTGGGAACAGTGACGGAGATCTATGACTATTTCCGGCTTCTATACGCCAGAGTCGGTATCCCTCACTGTCCGAAGTGCGGCAGAGAGATTACAAAACAGACTGTGGACCAGATGGTAGACCAGATCATGGCGCTGCCGGAGCGGACGAGGATCCAGCTGCTGGCGCCTGTGGTACGCGGACGCAAGGGGACTCACGCCAAGCTTCTGGAGCGTGCAAAGAAAAGCGGTTATGTCAGGGTACGTATAGACGGAAATATGTACGAGCTGTCCGAGGACATCTCACTTGATAAAAATATTAAGCACAATATCGAAATAATCGTCGACCGTCTGATCGTCCGCCCGGGGATTGAGAAGCGTCTGACAGATTCCGTGGAGAGCGTGCTCCATCTGGCGGACGGGCTTCTTGTAGTAGATGTGATTGACGGGGAACAGATGAATTTCAGTCAGAGCTTTTCTTGTCCGGACTGCGGGATCAGTATTGAAGAGATTGAACCGCGAAGCTTCTCTTTCAATAATCCGTTCGGAGCCTGCCCGGAGTGTTTCGGACTAGGGTACAAGATGGAGTTCGCGGAAGAATTGATGATCCCGGATCCGTCCCTTTCTATTAATGAAGGCGCGATTGCTGTTCTGGGATGGCAGTCCTGTACGGACAAGTCCAGCTTTACACGGGCGATACTGGACGCGCTCTGCAAAGAGTATCATTTTGATCTGGACACACCGTTCGAAAAATATCCGAAGAAAATACATGATATCCTTATACACGGTACAAATGGAAAGAGTGTAAAAGTATTTTACAAAGGACAACGGGGCGAAGGCGTCTATGATGTTGCCTTTGAGGGACTGATCAAAAATGTAGAGCGCAGATACCGGGAGACCGGCTCGGAGACGATGAAGGCGGAGTATGAGACCTTTATGAACATTACCCCCTGTTCTGCCTGCAAAGGCCAGAGGCTGAAGCCGGGAGCTCTTGCGGTAACTGTGGGAGACAAAAATATTGCCGAAGTGACAGCACTTTCGATCGAGAAGCTGCAGCAGTTTTTGAAAGAGCTGCAGTTGTCCGATACACAGATGCTGATCGGCGGGCAGATCTTAAAAGAAATACGGGCAAGGATCCAGTTCCTGATGGATGTGGGTCTGGATTACCTTACGCTGGCGCGCGCCACGGGAACTTTATCAGGCGGCGAGGCACAGCGTATCCGCCTTGCCACTCAGATCGGATCTGGGCTGGTTGGCGTGGCGTATATTCTCGATGAGCCGAGTATCGGACTCCACCAGAGAGATAATGACAAACTTCTTGCCACGCTGAAACATCTGCGGGATCTGGGCAATACGCTCATCGTGGTAGAACATGACGAGGATACGATGCTGGCGGCAGATTATATCGTCGATATCGGTCCGGGAGCCGGCGAGCACGGCGGCGAAGTAGTGGCTGTGGGAACGGCCCAGGAGATTATGAAAAACGAGAAGTCCGTGACAGGGGCATACCTTTCCGGAAAAATAAAGATTCCGGTGCCTGACGAGAGAAAGAAGCCGGCAGGATGGCTGAAAGTAATCGGAGCAAGAGAGAATAATCTGAAAAATATTGATGTGGCATTTCCTCTTGGCGTGATGACCTGTGTAACCGGTGTATCCGGTTCCGGAAAGAGTTCGCTTGTAAATGAGATCCTCTACAAAAGGCTGGCCAGAGATCTCAACCATGCGCGGACGATTCCGGGAAAACACAGAAGGATCGAAGGTCTTGACCAGGTGGACAAGGTGATCAACATTGACCAGTCTCCCATCGGACGCACGCCGAGATCCAATCCGGCGACGTATACCGGTGTGTTTGATCTGATACGCGATCTCTTTGCCGCAACGCCTGATGCCAAGGCAAGGGGATATAAAAAGGGCAGGTTCAGCTTTAACGTAAAAGGCGGACGGTGCGAAGCGTGCGCCGGCGACGGTATCCTGAAAATCGAGATGCATTTCCTGCCGGATGTTTATGTGCCGTGTGAAGTGTGTGGCGGAAAGCGTTACAACCGTGAAACGCTGGAGGTCAAGTATAAAGGAAAATCCATCTATGATGTGCTCAATATGACAGTGGAAGAGGCCCTTGAGTTCTTTGACCATGTGCCCAGTATCCGCAGGAAAATGCAGACGCTCTATGATGTCGGTCTGTCCTATATCCGTCTGGGACAGCCTTCTACAGAGCTCTCGGGAGGAGAGGCGCAGAGAATTAAGCTGGCGGCCGAGCTGAGCAAGCGAAGCACCGGCAAGACAGTCTATATTCTGGATGAACCTACCACAGGACTTCACTTTGCCGACGTTCATAAACTGACAGAAATACTGCGCAGACTTTCGGGCGACGGCAATACGGTGATCGTCATCGAACATAATCTGGATGTGATCAAGACGGCAGATTATATTATCGATATCGGACCGGAAGGCGGCGACCGGGGCGGGACTGTTGTTGCCTGCGGCACGCCCGAAGAAGTGGCGGCGAATGAAAAGTCCTATACAGGGAAATATATAGATGAAATGCTGAAAAGAAAATAAAATCCGAAAAAAAGGCTTTCCATTTTTTAGAAAGTCGATTATACTGAATAATGCGGACAGGCAGGAGGAGGGAACCTGCCTGTATTCCGTCGTACAGAAATAATGAGAAAAAACCTACAGGGAGTGAGATACAGGAAAGCAATGCACCGGGATGAGGAGATTCCGGAAGATGACAGTTGTCTGTCATCCGGATTTCGTGCCGGGCAGAGCGGTTTCGCGGGAAAGAGTATAAAGATTTGGAAGGGAGAATAGTATATGTCAGTAGATATCGGGATCGATCTTGGAACTGCCAGTGTGCTGGTATATGTTCACGGCAAGGGCGTTGTACTTAAAGAGCCTTCTGTCGTAGCCTTTGACAGGGATACAAATGAGATAAAAGCGATTGGTGAAGAAGCGCGTCTGATGCTGGGGAGAACACCGGGAAATATTGTGGCGGTGCGGCCTTTGCGTCAGGGTGTGATCTCAGATTACACTGTGACGGAGAAGATGATCAAGTACTTCGTTCAGAAAGCGCTTGGAAAACGTACTTTTAAGAAGCCGCGCATCAGCATCTGTGTGCCCAGCGGCGTGACTGAAGTAGAGAAGAAAGCGGTCGAAGAAGCGACGTTCGCGGCAGGAGCCAGAGAGGTGCATCTGATTGAGGAACCGGTGGCAGCTGCCATAGGCGCGGGAATCGATATCGCGAAGCCATGCGGCAATATGATCGTGGATATCGGGGGCGGTACTTCAGATATCGCAGTGATCTCTCTCGGCGGTACTGTGGTGAATACGTCCATCAAGGTGGCGGGAGATGACTTTGATGAGGCAATAGTCCGCTATATGCGTAAAAAACATAATCTTCTGATCGGTGAGAGGACCGCGGAGGATATCAAGATAAAGATAGGAACCACTTATCCTCTTGTAGAGGAGGAGACGATAGAAGTCAGAGGAAGAAATCTGGTGACCGGACTGCCAAAGACCGTCACAGTAACCTCTTCCGAGACAGAGGAGGCCTTGAGGGAGGCCACCAGCCAGATTGTCGAAGCGGTTATCTCCGTATTAGAGCAGACCCCGCCGGAATTGTCGGCGGATATCCTGGATCGGGGAATTGTCCTGACAGGCGGCGGAGCATTGCTGCGCGGTCTTGAAGAACTGATCGAGGAAAAGACGGGGATCAATACGATGACTGCCGAAGATCCGATGAAAGTCGTGGCGATCGGAACAGGTGAATTCGTAGATTTCATGAGCGGCAGAAAGGATTTTTAAACGGTTATCAGCAGGGATGTGAACAGTAAGGCACATCCCTGTTCTTATGCATGGACAGTTTTGCGCGCAGGGAAAGATATCTTCCGTTATCGGCTGTGCAGGCAGGATGTCATGCAGGGAAAGGACAGAGTTTTGGAAACAGTTACAGGTTATGTGGAGCATATTGTGTTCCGCAATGAGGAAAACGGTTATACAGTCTTTCATCTGGAAAATGATGACGGTGAAGTGACCTGTGTCGGAAACTTTAGTTTCATCAGTGAAGGAGAGATGCTGGAACTGACCGGGGAATATGTAAATCACAATGTATATGGCACTCAGTTGAAAGTCATATCGCACATTACAAAAGAACCGGAGGATCTTGTGTCCATTGAGCGGTATCTGGGATCCGGAGCCATCAAAGGCGTGGGAGCGGCTCTGGCCGGAAGGGTCGTAAAGAAGTTTAAGAAAGATACATTCCGGATTATTGAAGAAGAACCGGAAAGACTGGCGGAGATCAAGGGGATCAGCGAGCGGAAAGCCCGTGAGATTGCAGTGCAGGTCGAAGAAAAAAAGGATATGCGCAAGGCAATGATCTATCTTCAGAAATATGGGATTTCCACAAAACTGGCAGCAAAGATATACCAGTATTACGGTATGCGTGTATACAAAGTGCTGGAAGAGAATCCTTATCAGCTTGCCGATAATATTGAGGGGGTCGGATTCAAGACTGCCGACGAGATCGCGGCGCGGATCGGGATACATACAGATTCAGACTACCGGATTAAAAGCGGGCTGTTCTACACGCTTCAGCAGGCAGTAGGAGAAGGGCATGTCTATCTTCCGCAGGAGATCCTGATGCAGAGGGCAGGCGCGCTTCTCGGGATAGAGATCCATGATATAGAGAAGCATATCATGGACCTGTGCATTGAGAAAAAAACCGTACTGAAAGAAAAAGGCGGAGAGATAAGGATCTATCCGTCCCATTATTATTACCTGGAACTTAATACAGCGAAGATGCTGCATGACCTCAATATCAACTGCGAGATGCCGGAGGATATGATGGAGCGGCGTCTCTCGAAAGTAGAACAGACGGAGCAGATCCGGCTGGATCCCATGCAGCACAGAGCAGTGATCGAGTCAATCAAACACGGCCTGCTTATCCTGACCGGAGGTCCGGGAACAGGAAAGACGACGACAATCAATACGATGATTCGCTTTTTCGACAGCGAGGGGATGAGCATTCTCCTCGCCGCCCCCACCGGCCGCGCTGCCAAGCGTATGACAGAAGCTACAGGATATGAAGCGCAGACGATCCACCGTCTTCTGGAGGTGAATGTAAATCCCGAGAAAGAAGACAGCGTGGGCGGATTCCTGAGAAACCGGCAGAATCCGCTTGAGGCGGATGTGATCATTATTGATGAAATGTCTATGGTGGATCTGCCGCTGATGCATGCGCTTTTATCAGCGGTCGTTCCGGGAACGCGTCTGATTCTGGTAGGCGATGTGGATCAGCTTCCTTCTGTGGGACCGGGCAGTGTCCTGAAAGACATTATTGCATCTGAAAAATTCCCTGTCGTAACACTGACGAGGATCTTCCGGCAGGCGGGAGAGAGCGACATCGTGGTGAATGCCCATAAAATCAATGCAGGGGAACCGGTGATTCTTGACAATAAGAGCAGGGACTTTTTCTTCCTGAAACGTCAGGACGCGGATACGATCATCGGAATCACTATCATGCTGATCCAGAAGAAACTTCCGAAATATGTGAATGCCGCTCCAAATGAGATCCAGGTCATGACGCCTACAAGAAAAGGACTTCTGGGGGTGGAACGCCTGAATACGATCCTGCAGAGATACCTTAACCCTGAAGATCCGAAGAAAAACCAGAAAGAAATCAACGGACGTCTCTTCAGGGAAGGAGACAAGGTAATGCAGATCAGAAACAACTATCAGCTTGAATGGGAGATTACTACGAAATTCGGACTGACAGTGGACAGCGGTACGGGTATTTTTAACGGTGATATGGGCGTGATCACTGAGATCAATGAGTATACCGAGACGATAGAAGTGGAGTTCGATGAAGCGCGGAAGGTAAAATACGGTTACGACATGACCGAAGAACTGGAACTTGCATATGCTATTACGGTGCATAAGTCTCAGGGCAGTGAATATCCGGCTGTCATTATCCCTCTGCTTCCGGGGCCGAGGCTCCTTTACACAAGAAACCTTTTATACACGGCTGTTACCAGAGCCAAAAAGTGCCTGACGATCATAGGGAGTGATGCGGTATTTCAGGAAATGATACAAAACAAAAACGAACAGGAAAGATATACAAGTCTGGCAGAGCGGATAAGAGAGTATCAGGGCGGCTTCTGAGCAGAACTTCCGGCAGGATTCTTGATCTTCTTTATCCTCCGGTATGCCCGTTCTGCGGAGATATCTCTCCACAGGGAATCTGTGACAGGTGCGGGAAGCGGATTGTGTATATCAGCGAGCCGCGCTGTAAGAAATGCGGAAAACCTTTAAAAAAGGATACGGAAGAGTACTGTGCCGACTGTGGGGAACAAAAATCTTACCTGAACTGCGGGCTGAATCTGTGGCTTCACAGAGAACCTGTATCAGGAGCCCTGTATAGATTCAAGTATCACAATAAAAGAAACTATGGCAGGATATTTGCCGGAGAACTGGCAGAGCGTTATGAAAGACAGATCCTCGGGTGGAAAATTCAGGAAATCGTGCCTGTGCCTCTGCATCGCTCACGAAGGAGAAAGAGAGGGTTCAACCAGTCTGAGATCATTGCCCGAGAGCTCTCCGACGCGACCGGTATACCTGTACGTACAGACGTACTGTTCCGGGTGAAAAAGACATCACCGCAGAAAAGTCTGGGAAAAAGAGAAAGACAGGCAAATCTCCGGGGCGCTTTCGCGGTTTCGGGGAGTTGGAAAGCCCCTGAAAACGTGCTTCTTATCGACGATATCTACACGACCGGAGCGACGCTTGAAAGAGCCGCAAAAATACTCCGGATAGCAGGTGTTCAAAATGTTTACTTTTTGACTGTAAGCATTGGACAAGGTATCTGACTATATGCTATACTAAAACATAATGGACTGAAATAGAATGTAAGAACAGTACATAGGAAGGACGTGTAAAAGCGTTATGGTTGATAAAAGGAAAGTACGTCTTATGACGAAGGCCGCGATCTATGAGAAAAGACACGGCGAAGAAGATATAAAAATCACCGGCTATTATCAGAAAGACTATGCAAGCCTGAACACCTGGATCACGCTGATCTGGGTGACAGTCGGATTCGTCCTTCTGGCAGCTCTTTTATTCCTGGCCGGAGGTGAGGATCTTCTGGAAGGGATAACGTTCTTAAAGCTTCTGATCCTCGCTGTCATAATCCTGGGGTTATATCTGGCCCTCCTTATCATATACGGGATCGGCGCCGGTTCGTTTTACAGGAAAAAACATACCAGGGCAAAGCATAGGATGAAAAGGTATATGCGGAATCTTTCCCGTCTGGAGAAAATGAATCTTAAAAAGGAGAAACACAGATCATGAGTACGTTATTAGTTTGGAGAGAAAAACTGCAGAAGATATATGCAAAATATTCTACGTATATTCTGAAGGCGCTGCAGTTTATATTTGGACTGGTTCTGTTCGGACTGATCAATGCCAATATAGGTTTTATGAAAACAGCCTCATCTGTCTTCTGTACTGCAGGTCTTGCAGTAATCTGTACATTTTTCCCGATGATCGTAATGGTCACAGCGGCAGCAGCGTTGATCCTTGTCCACTTTTATTCGCTGTCTCTTCCGATTGCGGCAGTGTCGCTGGTCATTTTTCTGATAATGTATATATTTTATTTCCGCTTTACACCTGGAAAGGCATGGCTGGTTCTTCTTTCGGCCCTGGCTTTCGGACTGAAGATTCCCCTTGTGATTCCGATCGCATTCGGTCTCATGGGAACACCGGTATGGATCGTTCCGGCATCCTGCGGTGTTATTGCTTACTATATGGTGGATTATGTTAAAGATTCCGCGGCAGCGCTCCGGAATACTGACGCGGAAAGTCTTTTTGACAGTCTGATGAGTTTCACAAAGCAGGTGCTGACAAGCAGGGAAATGTGGCTGATGGTTGTCACGGTTGTCCTGGGCATACTTGTGGTCAATCTGGTGCGGACACGGGCGGTAGACCATGCGTGGAAGATCGCGTCAGCCGCAGGCGCAGTTGTCTCAGTGATCGTGGCGGCGGCAGGCAATATTGCCCTGAACGCGGGGATATCTTATGTGTCTATGATCGTCAGTGCAGTCATAGGAATTCTGGTGGGGGTTGTTCTGGAACTTCTTTTCTTCTCGGTTGATTATTCCAGAACAGAGAATATACAGTTTGAGGATGACGAATACTATTATTATGTCAAAGCTGTTCCCAAAGTGGGAGTCTCTGCCCCTGAAAAGGAAGTAAAACATATTACCGGGAACAGCCCGCGTAAAGAACAGACGGGCTTACCTGAAGAAACCGGGAATACGAACACAGAAGATATACTTCTTACAAGAAGTCTGAGCAAAGAGCTTGGCCTTGACCAGGAGAAAGGCAAGACTGAGTAAATAAGGCGGGTGACATACAGTAATGATAGACTGGATGAAAAATTTTATAGACAATTATACAGGCGATATGTATTTTCCGGCTATCGAGGTTAAAGACGTCATTGAAATACTGATCATTACAGTGATATTATATGAGATCATGCTCTGGATCAAGAACACGAAGGCATGGATGCTGCTCAGAGGCATTATCATGCTCGGAGCGTTCATTCTGCTGGCATGGATATTCCAGATGCATACGATCCTCTATCTGGCAGCACAGTCGATCAATGTTCTGGCAATTGCGGCAATCGTAGTCTTTCAGCCGGAACTTCGGCGGGCGCTTGAGAAACTGGGAGAGAAGAATCTTTTCAGCAATATTAATCTGTTTGACAAAAATAAAGACAATGAACGGTTCTCCGACATGACGGCCGACAGTATTGTTTCCGCATGTTATTCAATGGGAAATGTGTGCACAGGAGCTCTTATTGTGGTGGAACAGGCAATCCGGCTGAATGAATATGAAATGACCGGAATAGAACTGGACTGTAAAGTATCTTCCCAGGTTCTGATCAATATATTCGAACATAATACGCCTCTTCACGACGGCGCGGTGATCATCCGCGGGGACAGGATCACTTCAGCTACATGTTATCTTCCGCTGTCGGACAATATGAGCATCAGCAAAGACCTTGGCACAAGACACAGAGCGGCGCTTGGAATGAGCGAAGTGTGTGATGCCCTGGTGATCGTTGTTTCCGAGGAGACAGGCCAGGTATCGGTGGCCATGGGAGGCGGCCTTACAAGAGGAATAAAGCGGGAAGAACTGAGAGAGAAGCTGAGCCAGATTCAGTATAGGAATACAGAACCGAAGAAGAGATTTTCTATACGGAAAGGATGGCGCAGAAAATGAAGAAACATAAGCTTACAAACAATCTGGGCCTGAAAATCATAGCGCTTGTATTTTCCGCTTTTTTATGGCTGATAGTGGTGAATCTGGACAATCCGGTTTCGAGCCGTACGTTTGCTGATATCCCTGTAACGATCGTTAATGATGATATCATTACCTCTGCGGGTGACGTGTACCAGGTGGTCGGGGATCAGACGGTAAGTGTGGTTGTGTATGCGAACCGCGAAGTGCGCCAGCACCTGTCGTCAGACGATATCGTGGCTACGGCGGATATAAAAGAGATGGACACAAGCACAGGACTCGTGCCGGTCAGTATATCGATTCCTGATTACAGCGGTCAGTATGAGTCCGCAGAAGCCGTACCGAGAAACCTTCAGATCCAGCGTGAAAAATCCGGAAGAAAAGTTCTGGCGCTGACCGCGGATACTACTGGAATACCGCGAGACGGCTATGTTATCGGGGAAATGACGGTACATCCGGAAAATGTGACGATCACAGGACCTGAGTCTGTGCTTGATCAAATCGAGAAAGCTGTCGCGGTCGTTAAGGTAGAGGGGATTTCAGAAGATACGGAAAAAACAGCGGAGCTGAAGCTGTATGACGCTAATGAAAATATTGTCGGACAGAATCAATTGGAAAATAATCTCGGCGACGACGGACTTACAGTGTCCATTGAGGTGCTGAAGGAAAAGAGCGTGCCTGTGACGGCTGAAGTATCGGGAACTCCGGCGGAAGGTTACCAGTACACCGGCTGTACAACCGAACCGGAAAGTGTCCAGATCTGCGGAAAGAGTGATGTGATAGACGATGTAGAACAGATAACGATACCTTCGTCCGCAATCAATATAGACGGCGCTCAAAGCCCGGTGAAGAAGACGGTGAATATCGCGTCATATCTGCCGGAAGGAGTAAGTCTGGTAGGTGCGGGTACAGGAAATATTACTGTTACGGCAGTGATTGAGCAGGAGGGAACACGGACCATAGATTTTCTGGTGAGTTCCATAATTATGAATAATCTTTCTGAAGATCTGCAGGTCAGTTATGAACCGGGCGCGGAGATATCACTGACTTTCCTCGGCGATCAGGATCGGCTGGATGTACTTGATATCAGCAATGCCGTATCGGTTGATCTGGGGGCATATACAAAACCGGGGACTTACAACGTTCCGGTGAGTGTTGATCTGCCGGAAGGTATTACACTGAGCTCGGACGTGACGGTTAAACTGGAACTGAAAGCCAAACCTGATGATTCAGAAGAACAGACCGGGTCAGACAGCTCTTCCGATCAGGATGAAACGCAGGATGAGGAGCAGACAGAATAAGAAAATACAAGGAGTGAATATGGTATGGTAAACGGCAAGGTGAAGATCAAGAACCCAACAGGCCTCCATCTCAGGCCGGCCGGACTTTTCTGCAAGACTGCCATGCAGTTTAAAAGTAAGATCACAGTGCTGAAAAAGACAAGACACGAGGATGTGACCGCCAACGCCAAAAGCGTTTTGAGCGTGCTTGGTGCATGCATCAAGAGCGGAGACGAGATCGAGATTGTCTGTGAAGGGCCGGATGAAGAAGCGGCATTAAAAGAGATGATACAGCTTGTAGAGGATGGACTGGGAGAATAGAATAAATTACAATCCAGGAGGAAACAGTTATGAGCAGAGCAACATTAGTTATTATGGCGGCGGGAATCGGCAGCCGGTTCGGCGGCGGGATAAAGCAGCTTGCGCCGGTCGGACCAAACGGTGAGATCATTATGGATTATTCGATCTATGACGCCATCGAAGCGGGATTTGACAAAGTTGTATTTGTGATCCGGAAAGACCTTGAAAAGGATTTTAAAGAGGTGATCGGCAACAGGATCGAGAAACAGGTCGAGGTGGCATATGCATATCAGGAGATAGATGACATTCCTGAAAAATATCAGAAAAAGTTTGCCGGAAGGACTAAGCCATGGGGAACCGGACAGGCTATTCTGTGCTGCAAGAACGTAGTGGACTCACCGTTTCTCGTGATCAATGCGGACGATTACTACGGCAAGAGCGCTTTTAAAGAGGCTTATTCCTATTTGACAAGTATGCATGATACTGGTAAAATACAGGTTTGTATGGTCAGCTTTGTATTGAAGAATACGCTCAGCGATAACGGGGGTGTGACAAGAGGACTGTGTCAGGTTGATGATAATGGTATGCTCACAGGTATAAAGGAGACCCATAATATAGAAAAAGACGGAGGAAAAGCCGTAATCAGGACAGACAGCGGTGAAACTGTTGAACTCGACGCGGATTCTCCGGTTTCCATGAATATGTGGGGACTTACACCGGAGTTTATCAGAATTCTGGAAACAGGGTTTGGAGAATTTCTGGAAAATACGTCAGCGGAAGATTTGAAGGCAGAATATCTTCTTCCTACGATCATAGGCAGCCTGCTGAAGGAAGGAGAACTCAGTGTAAAAGTCCTGAAATCTCATGACCAGTGGTTTGGTGTAACATACAAGGAAGACCGTGAAGCAGTGATGAATGCAGTGAAAAAACTGATCGAGGACGGTATTTACCCCTCTGTACTGTATTCTCGGAGTTAGACTAAAGACAAGCGCGAAAAGGAATAATTTGCTATGGCAAGAAGAAGACAATCCGCAAGATCCTCGACCAACAGGTTCGGATCTTTCTGCCTGGTGCTGCAGGCTCTGGTCAGCGTTATTTTTATGATAGTCGTCGTGCTGCTCGATATGCTGCCACTGAACTATCTGGCGCTGGTAGCGATGATACTTGTGTTTTTATGGTGTATCGCTTTTACATCTCAGGCAGTCAGAAAGAAAAAAGGAATTGCCGGAAAGATATACAGTCTGGTATTAGTATGTGTCCTGGCGTTAGGCACATTCAATATCGCAGAGGCAAATAATATGCTCTCTATGATAACAGGAGGCAATGTCCGTGTAGATAAGATGGCGGTAGCCGTCCGTGCGGATGATCCGGCGGAGACGATCGAAGACGCTATGGATTATAATTTCGGCGTCCAGTTCCAGCAGGGCGGCGACAATATACAGACTGCAGTGACAAAGCTTCAGGAAGAACTGGGGACAACACTCGAAGTGACAGAATGCGATTCTGTGCAGGATCAGGCGCAGGCTCTGATAAACGGGCAGGTGGACGCGATTATCTATAATGAGGCCTATACGGAACTGATGGAAGGTTCGGTGGATGATTTTACTCACAACACTAAAATCATCTATGAGATGTCAATAGAGACAAAACTTGATCTGGGAATCGGCACGGATTCCAGCCTTACCAATGAACCGTTTACTGTTTACATCAGCGGAATCGATACCTACGGTGAAGTGACAGAGACAAGCAGAAGTGATGTGAACATTATAGCGGTTGTGAATCCGAAGACACATCAGATCCTGCTTATCACCACGCCGAGGGATTCTTATGTGCCGTTATACGGTCCGTCGTCACAGATTCCGGAATATTCCCAGGGATCTCTGGATAAGCTTACTCATGCCGGCGTGTACGGAATAGAGACGTCCATGGAGACGCTGGGAAAACTGTATGACACGGATATCAATTATTATGTACGCCTTAACTTTACATCGCTGATAGATATCGTCGATATTCTGGGAGGCATTGATGTTGACTCAGAGTTCGCCTTTACGACCGGCGATGAATCAGGCGCTGTCGTAGAAGTGCATGAGGGAACTAACCATTTCGACGGAAAGCAGGCACTGGCGTTCAGCAGAGAACGTCATGCTCTGGAGGATGGGGATAACCAGAGAGGCAAGAACCAGCAGGCTGTCATTACAGCAATGCTTAAAAAGGTGATCTCGCCTACTATGCTGCTCCGGGCAAGTACACTTATGAATCAGGTGAGCAAGGATGTGGAGATGAATGTGACACAGTCACAGCTCAACGCCCTGATCCGAAATCAGCTCCGGACGAATGCAGACTGGACGATCCAGTCCGTGGCACTGTCAGGTGAAGGAGGACAGGATTACTGCTATTCTGCACCGGATCAGCTCCTATACGTTATGTATCCGGATGAGACAGAGCTGCAGAAAATCATCGATCTTGCGAATGTCGTAGAAGAAGGCGGAACACTGCCGGACGGCGAATTGTTGAACTGAAAAAAATAAATCATAAATACAGAAAGAGTACAGGAGATCTGCCTGTGCTCTTTTATTTATTGACTTGTGGATCAGATGAAATGTTTTCTTTCAATGAACTGCAGGTGATTGCTTGATGCTCGCAGGGGATATAATTGTAAGTTTTTACAGTTGAATTGGTGTTTTAGAATTGATAGAATGATAATGTTTTAAAGTGTGTAGTTTATTATGAAAGGAGTTCATTTTTGATGACGAGAAGAAAAGGGCAGAGAATACTTGCAATCCTGCTACTTCTATCCATTGTAGGAACAGATGTACGGGTTGCTTCAGCTACCGAATTTACTGAGAATGTGGAAGATCAGACTGAAAAGGAAGAGGAAGTAAAAAAAATGGCTGCGGAAAATGGGGGACAACAAGTAGAGGACAGTCAAAGTGAAGCTCTTTCGGATTTAGATATATCTAACGGGAATAAAGAAGAAAACGGAGTTTCGGAAAATAATCCGGAAAAAGGTGACAAGGCAAACAGTTGGCGTTATAAAGATGGCGAGCAGATATCTTCAAAGGAAAGATATTCACAATATACAACATGGCCAACGGATGTCCCAGGAGCAGTGGGATACGGTATTGATGTAAGTGAACATCAGGGAGTGATAAACTGGTCAAAAGTTCAGGCAGCAGGGGTTGAGTATGCTATTATAAGATGTGGCTATGGTCAGGACCAGGAGGAACAAGACGATGATTACTGGTATGTGAATGCAAACGCATGTAAACAATATGGAATCCCATTTAGTACATACTTATATTCTTATGCTGACACTGTGGCAAAAGCTCAAAGTGAGGCTAGACATGTTTTAAGACTAGTAAGCGGGTATGACCTTTCGTATCCTATTTATTATGATTTGGAAGAAAGTTCAATACGAAGTAAATTAAGTACGACCCAGATAGCTGATGTTGCAGAAGCGTTTTGTGATATAATTGAAAGTGCAGGATATGAGGTGGCAGTATATGCGAATACAGACTGGTTTACCAATTATCTGACGGACAGCAGATTTGCTCAGTGGGACAAATGGGTGGCTCAGTATAATACTTCTTGTACATATGCCGGTGAATACAATATGTGGCAGTGTTCTTCTCAGGGGATTGTTAATGGAATATCGGGCAATGTAGATCTAAATATTGATTTGGGTGCTTCCATTACAGCACAGCGTAATATAGTTGTTATTGATGGAAAAATATATGGTTATGAAGGAAAAACCCAACTTTTTGGTGCACAGAAAATTGGTGATAGTTGGTACTATTTTGATTCGGGGCAAGATGGCGCAGCATATATAGGCTGGAGAAAAGACGGGGATAAGATATATTATTATGATGAGGAGGGACACCTCGCACAAGGAGCTAAAAAGATAGGTTCCTACTGGTATTATTTTTCCGAAAATGGCAATATGTATACAGGCTGGAGAAAAGATGGAGAGAAGACATACTATTATGATGCGGAAGGGCATCTCGCGCAAGGGGCTCAAAAGATAGGTTCCCACTGGTATTTTTTCTCTGGAAATGGTAATATGTATACAGGCTGGAGAAAAGATGGAGAAAAGATATATTATTATGATGCGGAAGGGCATCTCGCACAAGGGGCTCAAAAGATAGGTTCCTACTGGTATTATTTTTCCGGGAATGGTAATATGTATACAGGTTGGAGAAAAGATGGAGAAAAGACATACTATTATGACGAGGAAGGGCACCTTGCACAAGGAGCCAAAAAGATAGGTTCCTACTGGTATTATTTTTCCGGGAATGGTAATATGTATACAGGCTGGAGAAAAGATGGAGAAAAGACATACTATTATGATGCGGAAGGCCATCTTGCGCAGGGAGCCAAAAAGATAGGTTCCTATTGGTATTACTTTTCCGGGAATGGTAATATGTATATAGGCTGGAGAAAAGATGGGAGTAAGACATATTATTATAACGAGGAAGGGCATCTTGCACAGAAAGCTACAAAAATAGACGGAAAATGGTACTATTTCAGTAGCAATGGAGAGCTACAATAAAGTATATAGAAATCAAAAACGAGTTTGCGATAGGAGGGAAAACATGAAAAGGAATGTGGTGTTTGCTTTTTTAGCTGTGGCGTTGCTTGTCACGAACGTACCGGCAGTATCTTATGCAAAAGGAGAGACCGTTGAATATGCAGAGAATTCGACAGTAGTGCCAATTGTTGAAGATGAAGGCTATTCGGAATCAGAAGAAAATTTTTTTGAAGATAAGCAGTTTCAGGAAATTGATGATCAAGAGCCGGCTGAGAAGCCAAAAGATCAGACAGACACCGATGAATCTAAATCCGAATCTGTAATTTCGTCTCCAGAAAAAACAGAAGAAAGTAGGGTGGAGAAACCGAATGTTCAGCAGAATGAAAATCAGTCCAATGATTCAACTCTGGTGGATAACAATGGTATAACGGGAACAGAAGAAAACGATACAGTGACTAAAACAGGATTTATTGTAGATGAAAGTGGAATTAGGTATTACACAAATAATGGTCAAGTTGCAGTAGGAGAATATAATATAAACGGACGTCTGTATATTTTTGATCAGAATGGATACCTGAAGTTAGGGTTACAGAGAAGTTCTGGCGGAGAGAGCTATTTTTATATTGAAGAAGAACCCTATCTTCTTTTGGCATCTTCTAAAAAGATTGGGGATAACTGGTACTATTTTGATGAGGAAGGTATATTGTTTACCAATGGTTGGAGAACAGACGGCGACAAGACATACTACTATAACGCAGACGGAACATTACAGCGTGGTTTTACTGTACTGAATGGAAATACATATTACTTTGACGGCACAGGAAATCTGGCAATCGGCTCTAAAAAGATAGACAATAAGTGGTATTATTTTGACGACAACGGTGTAATGTTTTCCGACGGATGGCGTACGGATGGGAACAAGACGTACTATTATAACGAAGACGGGACGTTGTACCGTGGATTTAAAGAGATGGACGGGAAAACTTATTATTTTGATAGCTCGGGTATTATGGCAGTAGGCTCCAAAAAGATAGATAATAAGTGGTATTATTTTGACAACAGCGGTGTAATGTTCCCAGGCGGATGGCGTTATGAAGGAAATAAAGCTTATTATTATGATACGGACGGTACGTTAGTACAGGGAGCAAGAAAAATAGATGGTTACTGGTATTTCTTTCAGGGTAACGGGGTAATGCAGAAAGGCTGGCGTAAAGACGGCAGTAAATTATATTATTATGACAGTAAAGGACATCTGGTGTTCGGTACGCAAAAGATAGATGGTTACTGGTATTATTTTCAGAACAATGGAGCCGCCTACACGGGTTGGCGAAATGATGACGGAAAAAGATATTATTATGACAGTAACGGCCGTCTTGCTCAAGGTGCTAAACAGATAGGACACAACTGGTACTATTTCAAGAGTAATGGGGATATGTATACAGGGTGGAGAACAGAAGCGGGAAAAACCTATTTTTATAACAGTTCAGGAATACTACAGATTGGAACTGTAAAGATTGACGGGAAATGGTATACTTTTGGTAGCAATGGTGCCTTAATCGTGGAAGGACAAGCAATGGCTCAGAAGGCTCAACAGTACAGCAGCAGCACAAAATGGCTTATTCTCGTAGATACAAAGGCGAATAAAGTAGGTATTTACAATGGATCCAAAGGCAATTGGACTCAGAAGTATTACTGGAGTTGCACTACTGGGGCTTCTTCTACACCTACAGTAAAAGGTCAGTTTACAGTAGGAATTAAAGGGAAAGTTTTTGGCAGTGGTTATTCATGCTGGTATTATACACAGTTTTATGGTAATTATCTGTTTCATTCTGTTTTGTATAATCCGGGCAGTATGACTTCTATTCAAGATGGAAGACTGGGAATTAATGCATCTCATGGATGTGTGCGGTTGAGTTTATCAAATGCAAAGTGGATTTATGATAATATACCATCTTCCACAAAAGTAGTCGTTTATTGATTAATAATATATGGGAAAATCGGCATAGATAATACTATGCCGATTTTTCTGTATAGGAGGAAAAACTGAGATAGATGTTGTCAGAAAAAAATATAAGTGTTATACTTACACGAGATAATAATTGCAAGGAGAGTAATTATGAAGACATATTTAGTAACGGGAGGCGCGGGCTTTATTGGGTCCAACTATATTCATTATATGTTCGGAAAATATGGGGATAATATTAAAATTATCAATGTCGATAAATTGACATATGCCGGTAACTTGGAAAATTTGAGAACAATAGAAGATCGGGATAATTATGTTTTTATAAAGGCCGATATCTGTGACTCGGAAGCAATAAATAAGATCTTTGAGAAAAATGATATAGACCGTGTCGTTCATTTTGCGGCGGAAAGCCATGTGGATAGAAGCATTAAAAATCCAGAAGTGTTTGTAAAGACCAATGTTCTGGGCACTCTCGTGATGCTAAATGCGGCAAAGGCTGCATGGGAACTTGAGGATGGCAGTTACAAGGAGGACAAGAAGTTCCTTCATGTTTCTACAGATGAAGTATACGGTTCACTTGATGATGATGGGTCCTATTTTTACGAAACAACACCTTATGATCCACACAGTCCCTATTCTGCAAGCAAAGCCTCATCTGATATGCTGGTAAAATCATACATTGACACTTACAGATTCCCGGCTAATATTACAAACTGCAGCAATAATTATGGTCCATATCAGTTCCCCGAAAAACTGATTCCTCTCGTAATTAACAATGCGCTTCAAGGAAAACCTCTTCCTGTATATGGTGATGGGAAAAATGTAAGAGACTGGCTGTATGTGGAGGATCATGCAAAAGGAATAGACATGGTTCAGGAAAAGGGGCGTCTCTACGAGACATATAATATAGGCGGTCATAATGAACGCCAGAATATTCAGATTATTCATACTATCCTTAGTACACTGCAGGAACTTTTACCTGAGACAGATGAGCGCAGGAAAAATATCAGTAACGATTTGATTACTTTTGTTCAAGACAGAAAAGGGCATGACAGGAGATATGCGATTGCACCAGATAAGATTAAAAGAGAAATCGGGTGGGTTCCGGATACCAGATTTGAAGATGGAATTCGGCGTACTGTTCAATGGTATCTTGAGCATGAAGAGTGGATGCAGCATGTGACAAGCGGAAATTATCAGAAATATTATGAAGATATGTATGGTACAAAGTAAGAAGAAAACAGAATTCAGAACAAGAGAGGAAGATATAACATGAAAGGAATTATTCTGGCAGGCGGTTCTGGTACGAGATTGTATCCGCTTACCAAAGCCGTTTCCAAACAGATTATGCCTGTGTATGATAAACCAATGATTTATTATCCTCTTTCTACGTTAATGCTGGCAGGAATACGGGAGATACTTATTATTTCCACACCGAGGGATATTCCGGTGTTTCAGGAACTGCTGGGAGACGGAAATCAGATCGGTCTGGAAATATCATATGCAGTACAGGATAAACCCCGAGGTCTTGCTGAAGCATTTATCATAGGAGAAGAATTTATAGGAAAAGACAGAGTTGCACTTGTCTTGGGAGATAATATTTTTTATGGACAGAGCTTTTCAACGCTTCTTCAGAATGTGGCTTCAAGAGAAAATGGAGCGACGATATTTGGCTATTATGTCAGTAATCCGGAAGATTACGGCGTTGTTGAATTTGACAATCAGTGGAACGCTCTTTCAATTGAAGAGAAACCGGAAAAGCCAAAATCATATTATGCTGTTCCGGGGCTCTATTTCTATGATAATCAGGTGGTGGATATAGCCAAAAACGTAAAACCTTCATCGAGAGGGGAATTGGAGATTACCAGTATTAATAATATATATCTTAGAAACGGTAATTTGAAAGTACAGCCTTTGGGAAGAGGGTTTGCGTGGCTTGACACGGGAAATCCAGATGCTTTGATGGAAGCAGCAAATTTTATAGCAACGATTCAGAAACGGCAGGGGCTTTACATTTCATGTATTGAAGAAATTGCTTATAAAAAAGGATTTATTGACAAAGAGCAGCTGAACAGACTGGCTGACGGCCTGATCAAAACACCATATGGACTATATTTGAAAAAACTTGCACAGTAAATGATCAGACAACCATAGTTGAAAATATGGTTGTCTGATTTATGTGATAAAAAGGAGAGAAAAGAATGATACCATTTAATATGCCGCCGTATGTTGGAAAAGAAAATGATTATATAAAAAAAGCAATTGAAAATCATAAGATTTGCGGAGACGGAGAGTTTACGAAAAAGTGTAGCGCATGGATCGAAGAAAAAACAGGAACAAAAAAAGCACTTCTTACAACATCCTGTACTCATGCGTTAGAAATGGCAGCGCTGCTTTTAGATATCAAACCGGGAGATGAAGTGATTATGCCTTCCTTTACTTTTGTATCTACGGCAGATGCCTTTGTCCTGCGAGGAGCGAAAGCCGTATTTGTCGATATTCGTCCTGATACAATGAATATTAATGAAGAATTGATCGAGTCGGCAATAACTGAGAAAACAAAAGCGATTGTTCCGGTGCATTATGCTGGTGTTGCCTGTGAGATGGATCGTATTATGGAAATTGCCGCAAAATATGGACTGGCTGTAGTGGAAGACGCAGCGCAGGGCGTAATGTCTTCTTATAAAGGAAGGGCTCTCGGAACAATCGGTGATTTTGGGTGTTACAGTTTTCATGAGACTAAAAATTACAGCATGGGAGAGGGCGGAGCACTGCTGATTCGTGATAACAGCAGAATCGAAGATGCGGAGATTATCAGAGAAAAAGGCACAAACCGTAGTAAATTTTTCAGGGGGCAGATTGATAAATATACATGGGTGAATTGGGGATCTTCTTATCTTCCCAGCGATATGAATGCTGCATATCTTTGGGCACAGCTGGAAAAGGCGGAAGAGATAAATGAGGACAGATTGAACAGCTGGGGCGAATATTATAATGGCTTGAAAGAACTGGCAGATGAAGGGAAAATTGAACTCCCCTATATTCCGGATGGGTGCGTCCATAACGCTCATATGTTTTACATTAAAGCGAAAGATTTGGAGGAGAGAACTTCTTTAATCAAGTACTTGAAAGAAAATGAGATTAATACGGTATTCCACTATATACCGTTACATTCTGCTCCTGCAGGCATGAAATTTGGCCGTTTTAGCGGAGAAGATGTATATACGACTAAAGAGAGTGAAAGGCTTCTTCGCCTTCCTATGTATTATCATCTTACAAAGGAAGACAGAGACAAGGTAATTGATAAAATCAGGGAGTTCTATAAAGGATAAGAAAATGACTGTTGATTATAGTGAAAAAGTATATTTAAAATCTATTACTTCCGCAGATACGGAAAATATTATCCGGTGGCGTAACAAAGATAATGTCAGAAAATATTTTCTCGATCAGCGTCCTTTCACGGTGGAAGGACATACAAATTGGCTGGAGAACGTGGTGAATACTGGAAAGGCTGCTCAATTCGTGATATATGAAAAGGATAGTGATTTCCCAGTGGGATCAGTTTTTTTACGTGATATTGATTATCAGAATAGAAAAGCAGAATATGGGATTTTTATCGGAGAAGATAGTGCTAGAGGAAAAGGAATCGGGACAGAAGCGGCAAAATCCATTGTACAATATGGTTTTTCAGAGCTAAAATTGCACAAGATATTTCTTCGCGTACTCGCAGACAATAAAGGCGCGATTAAGAGCTATGAAAACGCGGGATTTGTTCAGGAGGCGTATCTGAAAGATGAAGTTTTTCTCAATGGAGAATATAGAGATATCGTTCTGATGGCATTAATTAATCCGGAAAGGAGTGCGGAATAGTAATGAAAGTGTCATTCGTGATTCCCTGTTACCGTTCTGAACATACAATCGGTAAAGTTGTCGATAAAATACAGAATACAATCCGGGAGAATGATGAGTGTGAGATTGTTCTGGTTAATGATTGTTCACCGGATGATACTTTCGGGGCCATCCGAAGAATATGTGAAAAATGGGACAACGTAAAAGGAATCAGTCTTGCAAAAAATTTTGGACAGCATGCAGCTCTGATGGCTGGTTTTCGCCATGTCACAGGGGATGTGGTAGTCTGTCTGGATGATGATGGACAGACTCCGCCTGAAGAGGTCTACAAACTTTTGGATGCAATGGACGAAAAAACGGATGTGGTTTACGCGGAATATGAGCAGAAGAAGCATTCGTTTTTCCGTAATATAGGAAGCAGGATAAACGCAAAAATGACGGAATATCTGATTGGAAAGCCGAAAAATCTGTTTGTGTCCAGCTATTTTGCAGTCAGAAGATTTATCGTTGATGAAATTGTTAAATATGAGAATCCCTACCCTTATGTAATTGGTCTCATTCTACGCGCTACAAAAAATATAAAAAATGCGAAAGTGAATCATCATGAGAGAGAAGAAGGGCAGTCAGGATATTCTTTTAAAAAGTTGTTACGGCTGTGGCTTAACGGCTTTACTGCCTTTTCGGTAAAACCGTTGCGAATTGCAACTGCTCTCGGACTGTTTTTTGCTTTTTTGGGGTTTATTTATGCAGTTTATACGGTGATTAATAAATTTGTCAATCCAAATGTCCCGGTTGGCTGGAGCTCGATGATGGCTGCATTTATGGTGATTGGGGGATGTATACTTTTCATGCTGGGGTTAATCGGCGAGTATATCGGACGTATTTACATCAGTATTAATAATTCGCCGCAGTATGTAATCAGAGATGTAATAGGATATGAGGGGGAAGGCAATGAAAAAGAGCAGAATTTTTAATTATTTCTTTCTCCATATTGTACTGATCATTTATTCTCTGACAAGCGTGTTGTCGAAAAGTGCAGCAGGGCAGACAGGAATTACTTTTGTTCTATTATATGGAGCGGTTTTATTCTGCCTGATGCTGTATGCAGTGCTTTGGCAGGGAGTTTTGAAAAAATTCCCGTTGACTACGGCGTTTGCTAATAAAGCGATCGTAGTTGTATGGGGGATTCTGTGGGGGTGGCTCTTCTTTAGGGAAGCGGTTACCTGGAATAAACTGGTTGGTGCGGCAATCATCATAGCCGGAATTTTAATTGTAGTGAGGGAAAAAGATGAATAATATCGGATATGTACTCTTGTTTTTGATTTCGGTTTTTGTGTCGTCTTGTTCTCAGATAGCTCTTAAGAAAAGTGCAAATCAGAAACATGAAAATAAAATAAGAGAAATAGTGAACCCTCTTGTGCTAGGGGCTTATGCCTGCTTTTTTGGAGCATCCCTATTGACTGTACTGGCATATCGGGGGGTAGATTTGTCTTGGGGACCGGTGCTGGAAACTACCAGTTATATATATATTATGATTTTAAGCGTGGTTTTTCTGAAGGAAAAAGTATCGAAGAAAAAGGTGTTCGGAAATATAATAATTATTATTGGAATCGTGATATATGCGTTCGGGGATAAAATAACATGGTTTTAATGTCTTGCTGCACTTGGTGAATTCTATGCGTTGCTTGACAAACGTACAGTGAATTGCTACTATGTTATGAGCGAAAAATAAGGTGAATTTACGGATCTGTAATACAAAAGGAGAAAATGTAATGGACAAGCAGGTATATGGCGTGATTCTTGCCGGCGGTCAGGGAACAAGAATGGGAAACAGCGATAAGCCAAAGCAGTTCTTGGAAGTCGGAGGACGTCCGATTTTGATTCACACAGTAGAAAAGTTTGCTGTAAATCCTGACTTTCAGCAGATTATTGTTCTGGCGCCTAAGCAGTGGCTTGCATATACAAAGGATATTATAAAAAAGTATATCAGGAATCATGAAAGAATTGTTATTATTGAAGGCGGAAATACCCGGAATGAGACAATTATGAATGCTGTCCAGTATATAGAAGACGCCGGGTGCCTGACTGAAGATACGATCATTGTTACCCATGATTCTGTGCGCCCGTTTGTTACCTACCGTATTATAGAAGAAAACATCAGATATGCTAAGGAATGCGGCGCATGCGATACGGTGATACCGGCGTCCGATACGATCGTGGAGAGTCGCGATGGCAGTTTTATCAGTAATATTCCGGAGCGGAAAATGATGTATCAGGGGCAGACCCCGCAGTCCTTTAAAGCAAAAAAGCTAAGGGAAATTTATAAGAGCCTGACGGAGGAAGAACGGGGAATACTGACCGATGCATGTAAAATATATGTGCTGAAAAACGAGCCGGTCCATCTAGTAGAAGGGGATGTCTCAAATATTAAAATTACCTATCCTCATGATCTTCGGGTAGCCGAAGCAATTCTGGGAGGCAGCAAGACATGTTAAACACGGTGTATCAGCTGAAGAGACCCCGGCAGTTTGAAGCGGTTTTTAAAAGAGTTGATCTGGATGAATCTAACGTTCTCGTTCGGCCGACATATTTGTCTATATGTAATGCGGACCAGAGATACTATCAGGGTACGAGAAACAAAGAAGTCTTGAATCAGAAACTGCCAATGGCTCTTATCCATGAAGGCATCGGGAAGGTTGTATATGATCCTACCGGTACGTTTCAGGTGAATGAGACAGTAATTATGATACCGAATATTCCGGAGGAGCAGGACGAGGTAATAGCTGAAAATTATCTGACCTCCAGCCGGTTCTGCGCCAGTGGTGAAGACGGCTTTATGCGCGAATTTGTGGCGGCCCGGCCGGATCGCCTTCTGAGTCTGCCGGAAAATATTAATCCATATGTAGCGGCGTTTACAGAGCTGGTCAGCGTAGCGTTCCATGCTATTGGCAGATTTGACAGAAGTGCCCATTCGCGGAGGAAATGGATAGGTGTATGGGGAGACGGTAATCTTGCGTATATTACATCACTTCTTTTGAAGAAAATGTTTTCCGACTGTAAAGTTGCGGTTTTCGGAAAGCATTGGCAAAAGATGGCGGATTTTACCTTTGTGGATGCCACATATGAGATTACATCTATTCCGGCCGGAGTGTCGGTCAACCATGCATTTGAATGTGTGGGCGGAAGCGGATCATCCGGCGCGATCAATCAGATCATTGATTATATCCACCCGGAAGGAATGATCAGTATTATGGGAGTTACGGAGGAACTGGCTCCAATTAATACGCGGATGATTCTGGAAAAAGGGTTGACTGTGAAAGGAAGCAGCAGAAGCGGAAGAAGAGATTATGAGGGACTGCTCAGGCTGTATAAGGAACATTCAGATATTATTGATTATCTTGAAAAAATCGTGGGGGCACAGATACGTGTGCGCAGTATAAAAGATATAATAGAGGCGTTTGAGACAGATATCCATAAGATATCCGGAAAAACAATAATGATTTGGGATAAATAAGAGGTAGCGGTATGTTTAAAGGCGTAAGCTATGTTGTACGTGAAAATGTACGTAATTTATACAGAATATATTCGATTGCTAAATATGAACTACTTGCAGATATGCGAGACAGTAAACTGGGAATTTTCTGGAATTTTGCAAACCCTGTAATTCAGGTCGCAACTTATTGGTTTGTGTTTGGCTTTGTTTTTAAAAGGAACGAGATCGATGGTGTTGATTTCTTGTCGTGGCTGCTTGGCGGTATGGTGATTTGGTTTTTTATCAGTCCCTGTATTACTAACGGCTGCAATGCAGTTTATCAGAAAATTAATATTATAACAAAGATGAAGTTCCCTGTTAGTATATTGCCGGCTACGGTCGTACTGAAAGAGGCGTTTAATCATCTCTGCCTGATGCTTATTGTTGTTGTTCTTTTTGCTATTAATGGGCATTATCCATCGCTGCATTGGTTTGGGCTTATCTATTATTTCATCTGCAGTATATTGTTCAGTATATCATTGTCTCTGACAACTTCAGTGCTTAATATGCTTGCCAGAGATACAAGAAAACTGATCCTTGCATGCATGAGACTTCTGATGTATCTGACGCCGATTCTGTGGGATATTAAACTGCTTCCGCATACATTACAGATTATTATGAAGTTAAATCCTATTTATTACCTTGTATGCGGATACAAAGACTGTTTCTTTTTCCACGAAGGGATTTTGTTCTATTGGAAACAGATGCTTGTTTTCTGGGTGTGGACAATCGGACTGTTCTGGATAGGCAGCGTGATTATGTATAAATTCAGAACTAAATTCATGGATTTGATATAGGTGTGTATGTATGGAAGAATATGCAATTGAATTCAGAAATGTTTCAAAAATATATAAACTGGTAGGAAAAGATAAAAAGAAATCTGAAGATAAGAAGTTTTATGCTTTAAAGAAGATTAACTTTCAGATATCAAAGGGAGAAGTGGTCGGAATTCTCGGCACCAATGGTTCTGGAAAATCGACGATGGCGACAATATTAGCCGGAATCTCAGAGATTGATGAAGGAGAGATGATTGTCAACGGAGAACAGGCGTTGATTGCAATTAATACAGGTCTCAATAATCAGCTTACAGGTCTTGAGAATATTGAATTAAAAGGTGCACTTCTCGGATTGAAACCACATAGAGTAAAGGAAATTATTGACGGGGTTGCAGATTTTTCAGAGCTGGGCGAATTCCTCTATCAGCCGGTCAAAAAGTATTCCAGCGGTATGAAGTCCAGATTGGGATTCTCTATTAATTTGTGCCTTGATCCGGATATTCTGATTGTAGATGAAGCATTGTCTGTAGGCGATAAGGGCTTTGCAAATAAATGTCTTAACAAAATGAAAGAACTGAAAAAGGTTGGAAAAACGATTGTGTTTATTTCCCATTCTCTTCCTCAGGTTAGAGAGTTTTGTGATACTGCGTTATGGATAGAAGGAGGAGAAGTTAGGGAGTATGGGGAGGTTGATCCGGTTTGTGATCATTATTCAAAATATGTGGATTACCTGAATTCCCTGAATGCACAACAGAAAAAAGAGGAAAATGAAAAGAAATTTCAGAAGCGTCTTATAGTAGATGAGAAAGATGGATTTTGGGATAAACTTCTGACATTTTTTCAGAAGAATTTCTAAATTTTTAGGATTTTATACAGTGAAGTATATAGATCTAAGAGGTTTTACAGATGGGAAAAATCAGTGTTATCATACCGACACATAATCGTGCCGATATCCTGCCAAGGGCAATAAAAAGCATTCAGAATCAGACTCGTCCGGTAGATGAGATTATTGTTGTTTCAGACGGCTCAACGGACAATACGGAGGAAGTTGTCCGGGAACTTGCTGAAAAAGACAGCCGGATCCGTCTGATTGCGTATCATCCCGGACATAACGGAAATTATGCGAGAAATAAAGGACTTGAGGCGGCGACGGGAGAGTTTATCGCGTTCTTGGATGATGATGATGAATGGCTGCCGAAGAAGACAGAGCTGCAGATGGAAATTTTTGAAAGAGAGCCGGATGTGGGACTTGTGTATGCAAGCCAGAACTGTATCTATGCGGATGCAGGAATTACATATCAGACGCAGCCTATGTACAGAGGAGATCTGTCAAAGAGAATTTTCATTCGTGGTGAGATGGGAACTCCTTCGCAGGTAATGGTGCGTAAGTCCGTACTTGATCAGACAGGACCGTTTGATCTGCAATTAGGCGCGCTGCAGGATTATGATCTGTGGATCAGATGTTGTCTCGTTACTAAAGTGGATTTTGTTCCGGAACCGTGCATTAATTATTACAATTCTACATCAACAAATCAGGTTTCTGCAAATACTGAAAAATATATACATGCGAGATTATATATCCGGGAAAAATACCGGAATGAGATCGCGAAGTTCGGAAAAGAATTTGAAAAGAAAATCGATACTTTGGTGGAAAACAGGATTGCGGAGCGCTGTCTGCGCAATGGACAGAAGAAAGAAGCCCGGAAGCATGCAGTGAAAGCATGGAAGATTCAGCACACTAAGGTATCTGTTATGCTGGTTATTGACTCTTTATTTCCTTATGCAGCTGTTGTAAAAATGCGGAGCATGATAAAGAGCAGGAGCTTATATTGGCGAATTAAGAAAATGTGGTCATAATGATGAAAGAAAAGTTGATCAGGGGAATAACGGCAGCGCTGAATGGTATATACAGTATTTTCAAACTGTTCCCCGTAAAGAAAAAAATTACCTATATATCGCGCCAAAGCAATGTACTGCCGGTGGATTTCGATCTGGTGATTCGGGAGATGGAGAGACGCCATCCGGAATATCAGCAGGTTGCTTTGATAAAGATGATCGGAAAGAGCACACCCGAAAAGATCGGGTATTGTTTTCATATATTCCGGCAGATGTATCATATTGCAACTTCGGAGATGGTAGTGCTGGATACTTATTGTATAGCGGTGTCTGTTCTTCAACAGCGAAAAAGTCTGGTTGTAATACAGATGTGGCATGCACTTGGAGCCATGAAGAAGTTTGGCTACAGTATTCTGGACAAGGGTGAGGGCACAAAACGATCTCTGGCAGAAGCTATGCGGATGCATAAAAATTATACCTATATATTTTCAAGCAGTGAATTCTGTTGCCGATTTTTTGCCGAGGCATTCCATGCTTCTATGGATCAGATGGTTGTTATGCCGCTGCCAAGACTGGATCTTCTGTGTGATTCAGAACATATTGCGGATGTGGAAGAAGATATTTTAAGACATTATCCTCAGCTTGCAGATAAAAGAAAAAAGACAATTGTGTATGCGCCCACTTTTCGCAAAGAAGGGGGCAGTTTTGAAGAAAAGGAGCTTGAAGCTGCGGCAGAAAGGCTTGCGGAAGCCATCGACTATGGGAGATATAATCTGGTGGCAAAGTTCCATCCGTTAAGCGGTATTACTCTCCGAAATGAAAATGTAATTCAGGATAAAATATTTTCTACTATTGATTTCTGTCAGATGGCGGATGCGGTGATCCTTGATTACTCTGCAGTTGTTTTTGAAATCTCTATGCTCGGGAAGCCAATGTACTTCTATGCATTTGACTATGATTCCTATATGGAAAGCAGGGATGTCTATATTGATTTTAAGAAATATGTTCCGGGCATAATAACCGGGGATCCTCAGAAACTGATGGCCGCAATTGACAATAATGAATCAGATCCCCGGCGGCAGAATGAGTTCCGGAATCTGATGATCAGCAGGCCGAAAAGCAGCAGCTACACAGGGGATGTGGCTGACTTTTTCGAAAAAGTTCTGCGCGAACAACAGGAAAGAAAGAGGCAGTGAGGAAAATGGCGAAAGTCTCAATTATTGTACCTACGTATAATGTGGAACAATATCTGTCAGAGTGTATGGACAGCATTATCGGACAGACCCTGAAAGATTTGGAGATTATCTGTGTGAATGACGGATCAACTGACGGGTCACTGGATATATTGAAAAAATATGCTGCGACGGATGAGCGAGTTATTATTATCGACAAAAAAAATGAGGGGTACGGCTGTGCAATGAATGACGGCCTTGACCGGGCTTCCGGGGAGTATGTGGGCATTGTAGAACCGGATGATTATGTGGATCTTCATATGTATGAAGATCTTTATCGTGTTGCTAAGGAAAAAGATTTGGACATAGTAAAGGCAGATTTTTACCGGTTTGTCCGCAATAAAAAAGGTGAGACCCTCAAGACTTATGATGCTCTGTCAAAGGATGGGACCGGATACAATGAAGTGATTGATCCTAAAAAGAACGATAGAATTTTCCGTTATGTCCTTAATACATGGAGCGGTATTTACCGGCGGGATTTTATCGAGAAATATCATATCCGGCATAATACTACACCGGGAGCGTCCTTTCAGGACAATGGATTTTGGTTCCAGACATTCTGTCTAGCAGAGCGTGTATATTTTTTAAATAAGCCATATTATATGAACCGGAGGGATAATCCGAATTCCTCTGTAAAAAGCAGGGAAAAAGTATATTGTATGAATGAAGAATATAAGTTTATACACAAATTTCTGGACTGTCATCCGGATCTGAAAAATCGGTTTATCTTTGTGTATTCTATGCAGCGATTTCGTAACTACTTTTGGACATATTCCAGAATTGACCGGAAATTTAAAGGCGAGTATCTGGAGAAAATGTCAGTCGAACTTAATGAAGCGGCTCGGAATAAAGAATTGGACAGAGAATATTTTACTCCGCTTGAGTGGAAGAAAATCTGCTGGATTATGAAGAACCCGTCTGCGGCACGCAAGTGGATGGCGCTTAGCATGACAGCCAGAAAAATAAAGCAGATCGGTAAAAACATACGGCGGGAAAAATAAAGTCTGCTATATAAGAGAGACTCTGATCAGAAAGGATTACTATGCCGAAAGTATCAATTGTAATACCAACATATAATGTAGAAAACTATCTGCGCGAATGCATGGAGAGCGTTGTAAACCAGACGCTGCGTGACATAGAGATTATCTGCATCAATGACGGATCTACAGACGGATCTCTGGAAATTCTCCGCAAATATGCCGACCGGGATGAAAGGGTTATCCTGATAGATAAAAAAAATGAGGGTTACGGCGTAGGAATGAATACCGGGATGGATATTGCTTCGGGGGAATATATCGGTATTGTAGAGCCGGATGATTTTGTACCCCTTACTATGTATGAAGATTTATATAATATAGCAAAAGAAAATGAACTTGATTTTGTAAAAGCAGATTTTTATCGCTTTACGAGAGACACCAGAACCGGAGAACTGAATCTGGTCTATAACCGTTTGGATTCATCGGGGGAAAACTACAATCAGGTGGTCTGTCCCTTCGAAAAACCATATGTCACAAAATTTATCATGAATACATGGAGCGGAATCTATCGCAGGCAGTTTATTGAAGAATATCATATCCGGCATAATACTACACCAGGCGCTGCATTTCAGGATAATGGGTTTTTTTGGCAGACATTTATGTATGCAAAAAGATGCATGTTTCTGGACAGACCATATTACATGAATCGTAGAGACAATCCAAATTCTTCCGTGAAAAATAAAGAAAAGGTTTACTGTATGAATATTGAATATGATTTCATCAGGGATATTTTTATGCAGCAAGGTAATGAAGAACTTTGGAACCGTTTTAAATATTACTATAATTACAAGCGTTATTTTAGTTATCTTTTCACTCTGGGAAGGATCAGCAGAGAATTTAAACGCGGGTATGTGGATCGAATCAGCAGAGAATTTAAAAGAGCTCAGTCACAGGATGAACTCGACTTTAAAGTATTTACTCCAAATACAAGAAAAAAAATAAGTCTTCTGATTCAAAGACCCATAGTATATTACTGGAAGTATGTGGTTTTGGCTGAAAGCTCGGCGGGAAAAATGCTGAGGAAAATAAAGAAAAGTTTATAGATGGTTTATGATCAGTTCAGAAATTCATGCAGGTTGTAAAGGTAGTGGAGATGTGTTAATATTGAGATATTGACCAAATATCAGAATTTTTTACGAAAGGAAGTATAAAAATGAAGATTACAATTGCAGGAACAGGTTATGTTGGATTATCAAATGCTATTATTCTGGCGCAGCATAATGAGGTGTATGCGTTTGATATTATTCAGGAAAAAGTGGATATGATAAATAATAAAAAATCTCCGATTATCGATAAGGAGATTCAGGAATACTTGGCGGAGAAACCGCTGAATCTGACTGCTACCACAGACGATGCCAAGGCATATGAGAACGCAGAGTTTGTTATTATTGCCACACCGACAAATTACGATCCTGAATTAAACTATTTTGATACTTCAAGCGTGGAGTCAGTCATCGAACGGGTACTGGCAGTCAATCCGGACGCGGTTATGGTTATAAAATCTACTGTACCGGTCGGTTATACAAAAGAAGTGAAGGAAAAGTATAATACAGAGAATATAATGTTTTCACCGGAGTTTTTGAGAGAAGGGAAAGCCCTGTATGATAATCTTTATCCTTCGAGAATCGTAGTAGGAGAGGAGAGCGATCGGGCAAGAAAATTTGCAGATCTGCTCAAAGAGGGAGCTATAAAGGAAGATATCCCTACCCTTTTTACAGGTTCAACAGAGGCAGAGGCAATCAAACTGTTTGCAAACACATATCTTGCACTTCGAGTAGCATACTTTAATGAACTTGATACTTATGCAGAGGTCAGAGGGTTGAATACGAAACAGATTATTGAGGGGGTTGGACTTGATCCAAGAATCGGTACACATTATAATAATCCATCTTTCGGATATGGCGGATATTGTCTGCCAAAGGATACGAAACAGTTGCTGGCAAACTATGAAAAAGTACCGAATAATATCATTCGTGCAATTGTAGACGCAAATACGACAAGAAAAGACCATATTGCCAATATGATCCTGAAGAGAAAGCCGTCTGTTGTTGGCATATACCGACTGACTATGAAGACTAATTCGGATAATTTCAGACAGTCTTCTATTCAGGGAATTATGAAAAGAATTAAGGCAAAAGGAATTGAGGTTATCGTATTTGAGCCGACCCTGAAAGATGATGAATTCTTCCACTCTAAAGTAATTCGTGATTTTGATGAGTTTGTTCGACGTTCAGATGTTATTGTTGCAAACCGTATGGATGAACGCTTAAAGACAGTTAAGGAGAAAGTTTATACAAGGGATATATACGGTAGAGATTAGTTTATAAGCATAATGGAGAAGAGAAAGTTTATGAATGAGAAAAAGACAGTTGTTTTGGCGGCTGATAATAATTATGCATATCAGTTAATAACAGCATTTCACTCTATATTATGCAACGTGAAACACTGTGAGGAGTATCAGTTTGTCTTTTTGTTAGACGCTGATTTTGAAAAAGAGAATTTTGACTTTATAATAAATTTGGTCAATAAATTTGGAGTATCAGATCCCGTTGTTTTCCATATAGGGGATGATTATGATAAAGTTGAAATGCAGTTGAAACATATTACCAAAGCAACATATTTCAGATTAAAGCTGCCAGAACTTCTTCCGAATATAGAAAAATGCTTATATTTAGATACTGATGTAATAGTATGCGGCGATATAGAACCATTATTTGATTTGAAATTTGATAATTATTACCTTGCGGGTGTTAAAGCTGCCGGTTTTTATTATCCCGAGGATAAGCGCAGACGTTTACAGCAAAGTCTTGGAGTTGAAAAAATTGATCAATATATAAATGCAGGAGTTCTTTTAATGAACCTGCAGTTAATGCGAAAGGACAATTTATCAATAAAATTTGAGCAGCTTATTGCCAAGAATTTTAAAAATCAGGATCAGGATATTTTAAATGCGGCCTGTTATGGAAAAATAAAAATTTTAGAGCCTAAATTTAATTTAATGACAAAATATAAAGTCCTGGATGAAAATTCATATGATAAGGTTGAGGGGCTGCAGCAATGTTATACAAGAACAGAGTGGAATGATGCGTGCAAAAATCCGATTATTATACATTTTGCTGATAAGCAGAAACCCTGGCAGGACATTACTTCAGATTATGCGCCAGTATGGTGGAAGACGGCAATGAAAATCGGAATAACGGATCAACTGCTTGAAAAAAATCTGGATGCACTGCATGCCAGTCCGAACAGGAAACTTCAGTCAGTGCAGCAGAAGTTGCAGAAGACCTATGATGAAAAAGCAGAAAGAGGAATAAAGATAAAGTCTCTCGAACGGGAAAAAGCGGAGCGAGGTATAAGAATCCAAGAACTTGAACAGGAAAAAGCCATTTTAAGGAAAGATCGTGATGATTTGAAAGATCAGATAAATAGCATATATAACTCGCGGTCATATAAAGTATGTAGAAGAGTAAGTACGCTTTTTCGTAAAATGAAAGGTTTAGGAAAAAAGTAGAAAGGAGAAGTATATATATTACAAAGTAATATATTATACAAAAATACTATGCCGAAAGTATCAATTATTATACCTACTTATAATGTAGAAGCCTATTTAAAAGAATGTATGGAGAGTGTAATCCGCCAGACATTGAAAGATATTGAAATAATCTGTATCAATGACGGATCTACAGACGGATCCTTGCAGATTTTAAAAGAGTATGCGGATAAAGATTCTCGAATTGTCCTTGTGGATAAAGAGAATGAAGGCTATGGAGTGGGGATGAATATCGGTCTTGACAAAGCGACCGGAGAATATATTGGAATCGTTGAGCCTGACGACTTTGTCCCTCTGAACATGTATGAGGATCTGTATAATACGGCTAAAGAGAATGATCTTGATTTTGTGAAAGCGGATTTTTATCGTTTTACAAGAAACTGTGAAAACGGTAATATGGAGTTGATTTATAACCATCTGGATTCTACAGGCGAGAATTATAATCAGGTGATCAATCCGTTTGAAAAACCATATATTACTAAATTCATCATGAATACGTGGAGCGGGATTTATAGGAGAGAGTATATTGAAAAATATCATATCCGTCATAATACGACTCCGGGAGCCTCGTTTCAGGATAACGGTTTTTTCTGGCAGACGTTTATGTATGCGAAGCGGTGCATGTTTTTAGATAAACCTTATTATATGAACAGAAGGGACAATCCTAACTCTTCTGTCAACAATAAGCAGAAAGTTTACTGTATGAATGTTGAGTATGATTTTATACGAGATATATTTATGCAGAAAGGCAATGAGGAATTATGGGAAAGGTTTAAATATTATTATAATTATAAACGTTATTTTAGCTATACATTTACAATCGGAAGAATAAGTGACGAATTTAAACGAGAATATGTAGAAAGAATAAGTAAAGAAATGAAGAGAGCTGTCGAATTGGAAGAGATTGATATGAATGTATTCACTCCAAGAACACAGGAACGATTCGGGCTTCTCGTTAAGGATCCGGAAGGCTATTATCAAAAATACGCTTTGTTTGAAGGAACATCAGAAGCAGCAAGAGTGAGAAAACTGGAAAAGGAACTCAGTGAAGTGAGAAAATCTACAACTTTTAAAGTGGGAAAGGCACTTATGCTTCTGCCGAGATCGATTAAACGTGGTTTCAAGAAGAATAAATAATTGAGGCGTGAGAAAATGGAAGATATATTGGTATCAGTAATTGTACCTGTTTATAATGTTGAAAATTATTTGAGACAGTGTCTGGACAGTATAACAGGACAGACTTTAAAGAATATTGAAATTATTTGTGTGGATGATAGCTCAACAGATGGTTCGAAACAAATTCTAGAAGAGTATGCGGAAAAAGATGAACGCATAAAGGTAATTACTCAGCCCAACAAAGGGGCAGGTGCTGCCAGAAATAACGGATTATCAGTCGCGAAGGGGAAATATCTTTCTTTTCTGGATTCCGATGATTTCTTTGAGCCGGATATGCTGGAACTCGCCTACAATCAGGCGGAAGCAGATAACGCAGATTTTGTTGTATTCAAATCGGACCAGTATTATACAGATGAAAACAGATATGCTGAAGTGCCGTGGACTTTACGGGAAAAGGAGATTCCACCGTATACACCGTTCAACCATCGGCAGATGACGGATAATATTTTTAAGGTGTTTGTAGGCTGGGCGTGGGATAAATTATACAACAGAGAGTTTGTTTTGGAGAATCATCTGTTATTTCAGGAACAGAGGACAAGCAATGACCTTCTCTTTGTCTTTAGTGCAGTGGCACTTGCGAAACGCATCACAGTAGTAAAAAAGGTTTTGGCACATCAACGAAGAGATGCGAAAGATTCTTTATCCAAGACAAGAGAAAATTCCTGGCACTGCTTTTATGATGCTTTGACGGCGCTACGGGACAGAATGCTTGCTGAAGGGCTTTACAGAGAGGTGGAGAAAGATTATATTAATTATGCTCTTCATTTTTCTCTGTGGAATATAAGAACTTTGGCTGAACCGACAAAATCCATGCTTATTAAAAAAATGAAATCAGAATGGTTTGCTGATCTGGGAATTGCAGATAAAACCGAAGAATATTTTTATAATAAGAAGGAGTACAGAGAATACAAAAACCTATGACTCTGTCGTACTATTAAGATATATTACTGAGCGATAGGAGATAGAGGAGTTTATTTGTGGCTGAGGAGGAAACATGCAGAAAAATAAAGTTTATAAGTTTTTCTCATACAATATATTTTGGTATCTGTCCGCTTTTCTGTTAACGTTGTTTGTTCTTTTTATTTCTATGACAATAGATGGCATTTTCCCATTTGGAGATAAATCTGTCTTGAAGTGGGATCTGGAGATTCAATATATTGACATTTATGCATGGTTTAGAAATGCATTGCACAATGGCGATGGACTTTTTTATTCTTTTTCTAAGTCGCTTGGCGGAAATATGTTCGGAGTGTTTTCACTTTATCTGGGCAGCCCATTTAATCTTCTAATATATTTTTTTGAGGTAGAGGATATTCCGGTATTCCTCGTTTTGCTTACAGTTTTAAAATTATGTCTGGCTGCGGTTACCGTCAGTATTTTTATCACCAGACGTTTCGCGCTGAAAAGCAGAGTGCCTATACTTATTTGCTCAGTAGCATATGCCTTATTTGAATACAATGTTGCATTCTGCAGCAACCTTCATTTCTTGGATGCTGTATATATGTTGCCATTGGCAGCTTTGGGTGTATGGCAGCTAATAAACTATAGAAAGAAGGCTCTTTTATATATCACAACAGCCTATGTAATTATATGCAATTGGTATATAGGGTATATGGTCTGCCTGTTTACAGTGTTTGATTTTATTTTTGAATACTATTTGAACAGCCGGGGAAAGTCATTTAAAGAATTTTTTTCTGCTGGCATACGGTATATTAGTACTATGGTGTTAGGCGTTTTGACAAGTGCTGTATTCTTTCTGCCATCAGTTCTTGCTTCAATGAATGGAAAAGGTGTTTTAAGTTTTGATAAACTTATACCGGATTTTCATGTGGATCCTCTTTATCCTCTGAGGGCTTTGTTTATTACAGCTCCTACAAATGTGGAACATGGGATGCCGGCTATTTATATCAGCTATCTGATCGTTATACTTTGTATTATGTTTTTGATAAACAAAAGAATTGACAAAAGACTGAGAAGAGCGGTCGGCGGATTTTTGCTTTTTGTATTCATCAGTTTTTCGTTTGTCCCTCTTGAGATTATATGGACTGATTTTAAAGAGACTTATTCTTTTCATCACAGATATGCATTTGTATTCGGGCTTTTGATGGTAATAGCAGCATGTTTTTATTTGCGTGAGCTGGAGAAAAATCGTAAGGTGTTTTCGCGGAGACAACTTCTGCTGGCGGGTATAATGCTGGGAGGATGGTTCATTGTACAGGATCTTGTTTCAAATTTAGGAACAATAAAACAGGTTTTGTTTACCTTGTTTTTAATTTTGGGATATCTTGTTTTACTTACGGGATGCATATATTTTCCCAAAAGGGCCAGAATGGCGACAGGGATATTATTACTCGGGCTATTTGCATTTGAACAGACTTATAATGTAGCTAATGCATTTGAGGGATATAACATAACAGTCAATGAATATAAAGATTATACCCAAGAAATGAAAAATGAAATCCGGAGACTAAAAACAGATGAAGAAAAGACTTTTTATAGAATCGAAAAGACTTTTTCTGAAATGTCAAACCGTAGGGACGATAGAGAACCGGCTGCATCGGAAGCATTTGTATATGAATATAATGGAGTAACGCATTATAGTTCTATTTATGATGGAAGTGTAAATGATTTTTTGGTCAAACTTGGATATTGTAAGCAGGATGCAATGGCATCAAATTATGTGGATACTAATTTCCTTGCAGATTCTTTACTGGGAATCAGGTACATTATAAGCGAGGAAGATCAGCAGCCTGTTCTCAATAAAATAGCAGATTATCCTGAAAGGGATGGAACTGCAGTATATAAAAATGAGTATGCACTTGATTTTGGAACAGTTTGCGTCGGAGATACGCGGGAGTTTAAATGGGGAGCTGACCCATTTGAAGATGCACAGATTATTTTAAATACTGTCCTAAATGAGGATAACACATATTATACGTATCTTAATACGGATTTGACTGATGCCGAGGATGTGACTTGGGATATAGAAGTTTCCCAGACAGGACCGGTGTATGCTTATTTTAATTCCGGGCATTCAGACGTGGATGTTTATGTTAATGGAGAATTTAAACAGACATATTTCGGCAGATTTTATAAAAACGTAATGTATCTAGGCAATTATGAAGAAGGCGATATAATTCATTTAAGTCTGAAAGATACCCATGACCAAGATTATGATTATCATCTAGTGGCAGTATGCCTGAATGAGGAATTTACTAAAGAGAAACTAGCTCAGGCTCAAAAAGATTCGTTCGATCCGGACATTGTCAAAGGAGGATATATAAAAGGAACTTACATGAGTGAAAGCACCGTTAATATGGTGCTTCAGGTTCCGTATGATTCGGGCTGGGAAATAACAGTTAATGGGGAAAAAACTTCATATAAGGAAGCATTTAACGGGCTTATAGAAATCCAGCTTCCAGACGGGGAAAGCGATATCGAAATGAAGTATACACCTCCGGGGTTAATAATAGGAAGTGCATGTACTATAGCTGGAATTGCTGCATTTAGTGTGTGGAGTGTGGTTTGCTTGCGGAAACGAAAAGTGAAAGTGTAGTTATTTCAGAAATGTTGAAAATATGCGGGGATAATTACAGTGTAGAAAGCGAGGAAAAATATGAAAAAGTACGATTATCTGATTGTTGGAGCAGGTCTTTACGGGGCCGTTATGGCTTATGAACTGGGAAAACAGGGAAAAAAATGTCTTGTAATTGACCGCCGTAATCATATTGCAGGAAATATTTATTGTGAGGATATTGAAGGAATACACGTTCATAAATACGGAGCGCATATTTTCCATACATCTGACAAAAAGGTATGGGATTATATTAATCAATTTGCAGAGTTTAATAATTATATTAATTCGCCGGTTGCAGTATATAAGAACGAACTTTACAATATGCCGTTTAACATGAATACTTTTAGCAAAATGTGGGGAATCAGAACTCCGCAGGAGGCAAAAGATATCATTGAAAAACAGAGAAAGGAAACAGGAATAACAGAACCAAAGAATTTGGAGGAGCAGGCTCTGTTTTTGGTAGGTAAAGATATTTATGAAAAATTGGTGAAAGGTTATACCGAGAAACAATGGGGAAGAAAATGCACTGAACTTCCTGCATTTATTATCAAAAGACTGCCTTGCCGATTTATGTATGATAATAATTATTTTAACGACAGATATCAAGGTATCCCTATTGGCGGTTACACACCAATTATAGAGAAAATGCTGGAAGGTGCAGACGTGCGTACGGGTGTTGACTTCTTTGAATTTAGAAAAGAAAATCCAGATATTGCAGAAAAAATAATATTTACAGGCCAGATTGATGAATATTTTGGATATAGTCTGGGAGCGCTGGAGTATCGTTCCGTACGGTTTGAAACAGAAGTACTTGATTGTGAAAACTATCAGGGAAATGCAGTAGTAAATTATACAGATCGTGAAGTCCCATATACCCGTATTATAGAGCATAAGCATTTTGAGTTTGGAAAGCAGGAAAAGACTGTAATTTCCAAAGAGTACTCTTCCGAATGGAGCGTGGGAATGGAGCCCTACTATCCGGTTAATGATGAAAAGAATAATCAGTTATACTTAAAATATAAACAGCTGGCGCAGCAGGAAAATAATGTAATCTTTGGCGGCAG
>DWWI01000262.1 GCA_019119745.1 Candidatus Mediterraneibacter gallistercoris
GGACTTCATGAGTTCAACCCGATGATGGGACATCGTGGATGCCGTCTGGCAGTCACATATCCGGAGATCGCAAAGATGCAGACAAGAGCTGTCATCCGTGCGGCTATCAAAGTGAAAAACGCTCATCCGGACTGGAACATCGTTCCGGAGATCATGATCCCGCTTGTTGGAGATGTGAAAGAGCTGAAATATGTTAAGAAATTTGTTGTTGCTACAGCTGATGAAGAAATCGCAGCAGCTGGAAGCGATCTGAAGTACGAAGTTGGTACAATGATCGAGATCCCGAGAGCTGCACTTACAGCTGACGAGATCGCAAAAGAAGCTGACTTCTTCTGCTTCGGTACAAACGACCTTACACAGATGACATACGGATTCTCCCGTGATGACGCTGGTAAGTTCCTCAACGCTTACTATGACGCTAAGATCTTTGAGAACGATCCGTTCGCAAAACTGGATCAGACAGGCGTTGGCAAGCTGATGAAGATGGCTATCGAGTTAGGAAAACCGGTTAATCCGAACCTGCATGTTGGTATCTGCGGCGAGCACGGCGGAGATCCGAGCTCTGTAGAGTTCTGCAACAGCATCGGACTTGACTATGTATCCTGCTCACCGTTCCGTGTACCGGTTGCAAGACTGGCAGCAGCTCAGGCAGCAATCGCTCAGAAGAACGCCTAATCAGGAAAGACAGATTTACCATATCGGGTAAGCTGTAATAAAAAGCCCCGTTGTACTACATTTGGTACGACGGGGCTTTTTTTGTTGCATTGGAGACAGGCAAATAAAGTAAAGTGCAGGAGAAAGCTATGTTAAAACTCGGTTAACTCCGGAAAATCCTTCCTTTTTAATGATATAATCTCTTCCGGACACAGAAGATATACTGAAATTTAGGAGGAAGAAGACAATGAAGTGGAAAAAAGCAGCAATGGTCATACTGGCAGCTACGCTGGTCTGTCAGCCCATGAGTGTTTTTGCGGACGCTGCTCCGGATGGAATGACAGATGCAAGTCAGACTGCAGCGGCACAGGGAGGAGCCTGGGAGGCATGGTGTGATAAATGGGAGACAATCAAAAATGACTGGACTCAGGTATCTATGTCACCGGGAGCTGATGAGACGCAGATGAACTTTGCGTGGTACAGCAAAGACGGTGAAAACACAGGATTTGTCTATGGAACAGAAAGCGATCTGAGCGACGGACAGGCAGTGGAGCCGGTACAGACGGCCGCACAGTCAGGGTATACGAGCAATAAAGTAACACTGAAGGACCTGCAGCCGGGAACAACTTACTACTATCAGGTAGAAGGAAAGGAGACGGCTTCTTTTACAACGGATGACGACACAAGTGATTTCAGCTTTATTTTCGTAGGAGACCCGCAGATCGGTTCTTCCAATGAGGAGAAGGCAAAGACGCCGGAAGATATCCAGAAACCGACATTCCTGACAGCTCAGTCAGAAGCGGTCCGCAATGATACGTTCAACTGGAATTATACGCTGAACAGAGCGTACGCGAAGACGGGTAACAAAGCAAACTTTATTCTCTCTTCGGGAGACCAGATCCAGACCAATGCAAAAAAAGTAGATGACAATACAATCAGCGAGACAGAGTATGCGGGATATTTAAGCCCGGAACTTATGAAGAATGTTCCGGTTGCCACAACTGTAGGTAATCACGACGCGGACAACGCCAATTACACCTATCACTTTAACACGGCAAATATGAGCAGCCTTGGCGATAACGGCTATGTCGGAGGCGACTATTACTTTACTTATGGAGATGCTCTGTTTATTATTCTGAATACACAGGATACAAACGTCAGCGAGCACAAACAGTTCATTGAGGAAACTGTGAATGCAAACCAGGACTGCAAATGGAGAATCGTAACGCTTCATCAGGATATCTACGGTTCCGCTGAACACTCTAACGAGCCGGAGATTACCAACCTTCGATATAGCCTTGTTCCTATTTTTGAAGCCAATGATATTGATATCGTTCTGACCGGACATGACCACGCATATTCCAGATCAAAACTGCTCAAAGGCGGTCAGAGCACATACGAGTATACAGACGATGAGTTTGACGAGATGCTAGACAGAGATATGGATGCAGGAGAAAATCCGGAGACCAGATTTGAGGCGCCGGGAAATATTCAGGATGATACAACTGATCCCGCAGAGCAGAAATATCTTGAGTATCTGCATTCTGTAATGGACGACGACGCGGTGGAAAGTCTGACAGACGGGCAGGATGCGGCAGTAAATCCGGAAGGAATTATGTACCTGACAGCCGGCTCTTCATCCGGAAGTAAGTACTATGATCTGGTTCCGAGACAGCAGACATATATTGCCAGCAGATGGCAGCAGGATGTGCCGACCTACTCTGTTATCGATGTGACAGAGACAAGTCTGACCCTGAATACATACCGGACAGACACAGATGAGAAGATTGATACCCAGTTTATGATTGTGAAGTCCGCAGATCACAGCCAGCTTTCCGGACTGATCGAGGAAGCAGGTGCCCTGAAGGAAGATGACTACACTGCAGACAGTTTCAGTGCACTGCAGCAGGCTCTGGAAGCGGCTAAGACTGTAAATGACAACGCGCAGGCAACAGAGGAAGAGCTGTCAAATGCATATACAGCGCTTAAGAGCGCTATGGATGCTCTTGAGAAAAAAGCGACACAGGGTCCGGCAGATACAGAAGACCCCTCAGATCCTTCGGGAACACAGGGCGGGACAACAGACCCGACACAGGATCCGACTACACAGGATCCGACCACACAGAATCCCGCCACACAGAATCCGACAGGACAGACAACAGATACAAAAGCGCCGGGGGTAAATGCAAAGCCGCAGACAACAAAACCTGTACAAACAGGAGATTCCACAAATGTGGTGATACCTGCAGCAGTACTTGCAGCCGCTGCAGCGATAGGCGGAACAACAATATATATCAGGAGAAAAAAGAAATAAGATGCATATTCTCCGCAGACATAAAAGACATCTGATTATACTTCTGATAACGGTTTTATTTGCGGTATTTCTGATCCAATATAATCAGATCGACCGTGTCGGCCTTTATGATACAGAAGGAAAGACGTTTGAAAAAGCAAGAGTCGTGGATATTGTCGAAGATAATGAGACGGAATCCGGGAATCAGATAGGAAATCAGATCGTATCTCTTGAACTTTTAACCGGAGATTATAAAGGAAATACAGTAGAAGCAGTGAGCTCGTCCAGTTATCTCTACGGAGCTCACTGTGAGGTAGGGATGAGAGTCATCGCTGAAGTAAATGAAAGTGATGACTCTCTCTATGTTACAGTGTTCAGTCAGGACCGGACGTGGATACTGTATGCGATTGTATTCTTGTTTCTGGTTACTTTATGCATAATCGGAGGGAGACAGGGCTTTAATTCCGCCATAGCTCTTGTGTTTACTTTCGTGTGCATTGTGTTTCTGTTTCTCCCCATGATATACAGAGGAATTTCTCCTGTTTTGGCCGCGGCCGCTGTGGCGGTGCTGACTACATTTGTTACCATGTATCTGATCGGCGGCCTTTCAAGCAAAAGTATAACATCCATGATCGGGACGGTAGCGGGCGTCGGGATATCGGCAGTGCTTGCTGTTGTGTTTGGAAAGATAGCAGGCATTTCCGGCTATAATGTTTCAGATATTGAACAGCTTGAGTATGTGGGACAGATGACAAATGTGAGAATAGGGGAACTGCTTTATGCAGGGATCCTGATTTCTGCGCTGGGCGCGGTTATGGACGTTGCGATGTCCGTTGCATCCACGATCAGTGAAATACATTTCAGAAACCCGCAGCTGAGCCGGAAAGAACTTTTCACTTCCGGAATACGTGTCGGAAAAGATATGATGGGAACAATGTCCAATACACTGATACTGGCTTTTACGGGAAGTTCTATCAACACGCTTGTGTTTATGTATGTTTATGGGTATGGTATTGTCCAGATTACCAATATGTACTCAATCGGAATTGAGATTATACAGGGAATTGCATCCACTATGGGAGTGATCCTTACAGTACCTATTGTATCTGTGATCAGTGCGTGGCATCTCAAATGGAAAAAAGAAGCGAAAGAAAGAAAATAATGTATTAATGAGAGCGGCTGTATATTTGTACAGCCGCCGGTTTATAATTTCTGTCTGGTACTGCCTTCAATCAGTTCATCATATGTAATTTCCAATACTTCGCAGAGCGCTTTCAGTTCGATATCTGTTACATATCGTTTATTTGTCTCAATCCGTGTGATGACGTTTTTATCAATATCGTATCCGTTTAACTGAAGTTTGTATGCAAGCATCCGCTGAGAGTACTTGCGCTGTTTGCGGTATTCGATCAGATTTTTACTGATCAGATTCTTTTCACCTGTATTTTTCTTTGGTTTTGGCATGAACTCCGCTCCTTTTCTTTTATAAGTGTCTCAATTTCTGCACTGTTTTTCTTGATTTTATATAAAATGAACAGTATAATCGGTTGTAAAAATGAGACAAAAAGGAGCAGATATGGCAAAAAGCAACAAACTGAAGAAATGTCTTATGTTTATCGGGGCTGCTGCTGTATGTTTTTTGTTTTTCGCAGTCTTCCCGGTATTATATAAATACTATAAATATGACAATTCCGGGGTGCCTGACGCAGTAAGCAGTACAACTGACGGTTTGGAATGCAGACTGACTGTTACAGCTAATGCTTCACGCATTGAAGACAGGAAAGCATTTGCCGATGAGATATTCGGGATGTGCCGCTCAAACTCGTTCCGGACCGTCAAGCTCTCGACAGATGTGACAGGCTGGCCTTCCATGCTGGATGTGACTGTCTATCTGCACCGATATGATATCGGACGCAGTGAGCCTGAAATGAGGATACGCTATATTCCGCCGGATAACAGAGGGGTATATAATATCAGGGACGACGGGGATAAATACCGGATAATTATTGAATGACACGGTTCGGTCATTCCGGTGATTTCTGCCGGCTTAATTGTTTTGGCCAAAATCACATTTTTTTATTATCTTCTTCATAATTCCGTCACAAATATCTTTTATCTTATGTAGTGTAAAAAAGAAAAAGATCCAATAAGGACGCAGGAGGAAAAGAGGAATAATATTATGAGTGAACAATTTTATGATGATAATAATAAAGAGAATAAGAACAATGAGTATCATTTTACCGGCGAACAGCTGAATCAGGTTTCACAGGATGCCGCATCACAGAACACGGCGTCAGAAAACGGCGCCGGACAGAGCAGTGCGGCTCAGAATAGTGCGGGTACATCACAGAACAATCAGGAAAAGGGCGCCGCGTATCAGAACAGCACATATTACGGGACATACCAGAATGCAGGCGGGCAGAACCCGGACAGCCAGAATAACGGCATTCACAATACCGGTTTTCATAGCGGAGCATCAGGCCATGCAAAGAAGACAAAGAAGCCTATGACAACCGGAAAGAAATGGGCGGCTGTTGTATCGATGGCGCTGGTATTCGGACTGATAGCGGGCGGCACAATGTTCGGCGTTAATTCACTGGGCAGCTACATTACAGGAAACGGCAGAGGCAGCAATGCACAGCTTGCGCAGACACAGACAACAGGCAGCGGCGGTTCAGAGTCGGATTCTTCTTCCGAGAGCGGAACCGGAACAGTTGCTTCTGTTGCGGAAAATGCAATGCCGTCATTGGTTACCATTTCTACTATGTCAGTTGAAGAAATGAGAAACTTCTTCGGAGGGACACAGCAGTATGAGGTACAGGGCGCCGGAACCGGCGTTATTGTCGGACAGAATGACAAAGAACTTCTGATCGCTACCAACAATCATGTGGTCGAGGGAGCGACAAGCCTTTCCGTAGGTTTTATTGATGAACAGAGTGTAGAAGGTCAGGTAAAAGGAACAGATGTTGACAATGACCTTGCGGTTGTAGCTGTAAAGCTTTCCGATATCCCGGATGATACAATGAATCAGATCAAGGTCGCTACAGTCGGCGATTCCGATGATCTGAAGCTGGGAGATCAGGTTGTTGCGATCGGTAATGCACTCGGTTACGGACAGTCTGTAACAAGCGGATATGTAAGTGCACTTGACCGTGACCTGACTCTGACAGATGAGAGCGGCAACACGATTACTTCTACAGGACTGATCCAGACAGATGCAGCAATCAATTCAGGAAACAGCGGCGGCGCTCTTCTGAATATGAAAGGTGAACTGATCGGTATTAATGAAGCGAAAAGTTCAAGTACATCCACAGGAGCATCTGTAGATAATATCGGATTTGCAATCCCGATCGATAAGGCTCAGAGCAGTCTTCAGGAAATGATGAATCTTGAGACAAGGGATAAAGTAGATGCAAGTCAGGCTTCCTATATGGGTATCCAGGGACAGGATGTATCCACCGAGGCAAGTGAACTTTACGGTGTTCCGGAAGGAGCTGTAGTTGTAAAAGTTGTAGACGGAAGCCCGGCAGATAAAGCCGGAATCAAGCAGGGCGATATCATTACCGAACTGGACGGACGTACAGTGAGCAGCATGTCACAGCTGCAGGATACACTTCAGTACTACGCAGCAGGCGAGAAAGTAGATGTGGTAGTACAGCGTTCAGGAGATAACGGCTATGAAGCACAGACACTGAGCATTACTCTCGGATCTGCGGCAGATGCACAGAAGTAAATAAAATATAAGACTCAGAGGCAGCGGAATCAGTATCGCTGCCTTTGCTATATCCGGAATCTTTTGGAATTTTAAGAATCAGCTCTTGACAGGGGAAAGGTATTTCCTGCATGATGGATAAAGATACATACAGGACAGGAGCAGATACAGATGAATGCTTTACAGCAGACAAAAGCACAGCAGACAGAAAAAAACGGACGTGAAAGGATGAAATACCGGCTTGCAGACGCGATGAAGCAGTGCATGGCAAAACTGCCGGTTGAAAAGATTACAGTGAAGGAGATTGTTGAAGAATGCGGAACTACGCGGCAGACATTTTACCGCAATTTCAAAGACAAATATGATCTGATCAACTGGTATTTCGACAAGATCCTGCTGGAGTCTTTTGAACATATGGGAGAAGGCAGGACAGTTTACGAGGGGCTGGTGAACAAGTTTTGTTATATTGAAGATGAAAAGCTGTTTTTTAAGGCAGCGTTTAAAAACGACGCACAGAATAATCTGCGCGAGCATGATTTCCATCTGATCTTAAGGTTCTATACTGAGCGGATTGAGGGAAAGACCGGAAGAAAGATAACAGAGCATATGCGTTTCCTTCTGGAAATGTACTGTCAGGGATCTATTTACATGACAGTACAGTGGGTTCTGGGGAGGATTAAAGCCACACCGGAACAGATGGCAGGAGCATTGGTGGACGCAATGCCTGCAGAGCTTGACAAATTATTCCGGCAGCTTGAACTGCTTTAGAGACAGGATGCAAAACAGACGGGAAGAGTGACAGATATGCCTTTTTGTAACTTTCTATTTTCTTTCAGGATTGTTAAACTATAGACATAAGAAGCCGGACAGATCCGGAAAAGAAAAGGAGATTGATAATAATGGCAAACAGAATTATGCTCAATGAGACATCCTATCACGGAGCGGGGGCAATACAGGAGATTGCCACTGAGGCAAAGGCGAGAGCGTATAAAAAAGCTTTCGTATGCTCTGATCCCGACCTGATTAAATTCGGAGTTACGAAGAAAGTGACAGATGTCCTTGACAATGCAGGGCTTGCTTATGAAATTTATTCAGATATCAAGGCAAATCCTACGATCGAGAATGTACAGCACGGAGTACAGGCGTTCAAAGACGCGGGAGCAGATTATATCGTAGCGATCGGCGGAGGATCTTCCATGGATACGGCAAAAGCCATCGGAATCATTATCGCTAATCCGGAATTTGAAGATGTGAGAAGCCTTGAGGGCACGGCGCCGACAAAGAAACCGTGCGTGCCGATCATCGCAGTACCGACCACGGCAGGTACAGCGGCTGAGGTTACGATCAACTATGTGATCACAGATGTAGAGAAGAAGAGAAAATTCGTGTGCGTGGATCCTCACGATATGCCGGTCATTGCAGTAGTAGATCCGGATATGATGTCCTCTATGCCGAAAGGACTTACGGCATCGACAGGAATGGATGCCCTGACTCACGCGATCGAGGGATATACAACCAAAGCCGCATGGGAGATGACAGATATGTTCCATCTCAAAGCCATCGAAATTATCAGCAGATCCTTGAGAAGCGCAGTTGCCAATGAAAAAGAGGGACGCGACGGCATGGCACTCGGACAGTACATTGCCGGTATGGGATTCTCAAACGTAGGTCTCGGAATTGCACATTCCATGGCTCACACTCTGGGTGCCGTATATGACACACCGCACGGCGTTGCATGCGCGATGATGCTTCCGATCGTTATGGAATATAACGCGGACTGCACAGGAGAGAAATATCGTGAGATCGCAAGAGCGATGGGTGTAAAAGGCGTAGACGATATGTCAGTGGAAGAATATAGAAAAGCTGCCATAGATGCAGTACGTCAGCTCTCTGTTGATGTCGGAATCCCGACTAAACTGGAGGCGATCAAAGAGGATGATCTTCAGTTCCTTGCGGAGTCCGCTTATGCTGATGCGTGCGCACCGGGCAACCCGAAAGACGCAAGTGTAGAAGACCTGAAAGAACTCTTCCGGAAAATTATGTAATCTGTGCGGCTGTCTGAGGCTGCGTTGAACGTATATATGTAAAAAGATACGGGATGAGGAACAGAAACTTTTATACAAAGATTTCTGCTCCTCATCCCGTAATATTTTTAGCGTTATATGTCTGATTCGGGCCGCCGCTTCCCGGCGGCAGTGCAAAGAGCTATATTTTCAGGGGATAACCGCATGTATATCCGCTTTTGTATTGCACTTCCATATAATCCGGCTCAGATCCGTCATCGAGTATACCACCGGCGTAATGCTTCATGTATGAGAGGATAAGCTCGATATCTTTCCGGGCTGTCACGGTAATGGCCATTTCAGAAGCTGAGTCGTCATAGTAGTTGATGACTGCAGTATCGGAAAGTCGGGAGATCAGGTCATCACATCGTCTGTCTTCAACAGTGGCAGCGGACGGAGAAAGTATGATGGAGGCTACGTCTTCGGGGGCAATTTCGGTATGTATGGTATAGCCATATTCTTTGAGAAGATTCAGTGTGTTTGTATATTCTGGATATATGTAGAGCTGGGGCACATAAGATGTGCCGTCTCCGAAATACAATAACCCCGAGGTATTATATGAAATCATTCCCTCATCTGTAACCGTTCCGTTCTCCTTAAGGACTGTGTTTGTAAAGTTTACCTGCAGTTCTCCCAGAGGATTCCCATTTATGAATGTATCTGCGCTGACGCTGAGCACGTCTGTCTCATAAGCATTCAGAAGAGCTTTTTTCTGTTCTTTGTCAAGTTTCAGTTCATCCGATGTTTTATAAATATCTGACAGAGAGATCGAGGTGACAGAATCTTTATCGATCTCAAAAACCGGGAAAAGACACTTCCGGTATTCCCTGCTCTCAAGCAGGTCACGCAGGGCATCGGCTGTATCGCTGTATCTGAGGGCATACTGCCTGTTAATGATACGCCCGTCTGTAAGCCTGTAGCGGAATACCGCTGAGAAGAAGTCCTCGCCGGCATCCTTTTTGTCTGCAAGAGACGAAGACAGCATCACATCCGGAATATTATCCATATCATAGACGTTCTTTGGATTGAGTCCCTGCTCAAGATTATCTATCCCGGTCAGTGCCAGTGCGTAGAGCGTATCGGTCATATCTTCCGGCGCAAAGTATCCGGAAGCGGGATCAGCTCCGTATTCTGATTCCGGATAACAGAAATAATTCTGGAATGAATCCGGGCAGAAGCTGATGCTCTCAATATCATCCTTATCGGGAATATATGTATCATAACCGATTACGTCGAACTGGAAGAAGCAGAGTACGGCAAGTGTTCCCACGATTGACAAAAGTGAGGATTTCCAGCTTTTTAACAAAAGTCTCAGATCCATTGTATATATGAAATCAATTACAGCGCAGAAAATTACTGCGGTGAGCAGGCTCAGGACCGGGAGCCATTCATTGCCGGAAAGTGCCATCATATCCTGTATCATCAGACTGACGAACAATGCTGAGGGAATACAGATCAGTACTTTTAGTATCGGCGCCGTAATAGGGAACGCCATGGCAGTTCCGGCAGCTTCTGACGGATAGAGCCTGTATATAAGTATTGCAGCGGCAACGAACAGAGCCGACATAACAAGAGCGGCGGCGGGGGCGGCAAGACCAAGCGTGCCTAAACTGCTTTGCGGGATCAGTGCAGTAAATAGTCCGAGAGGAGACAGATACTCTGCCAGTTTCATGGGAAGCGTCTCATCCATGCTGTAAAATGTATTATAAAATGCATATTCCAGTGCTGAGATAAGAGTGAGTATGAGGAATGGATATACAATTACCGCCAGGGAAACCAGAAGTCCGGTGACAGTCCGTCCGGTCAGCATGACGGCAAAGACACTGGCATTATACAGCACAAAAAATGCGAGTATACCGCCAAGCACAGCTTCTGCGGAACGTCCGGCCAGAGGGAGGGTCATGCCTTTACTCGCTGCTTCTACCAGCATAGAGAGAATACTGCAGACAACATACGGAATGAGTACGATCAACAGACCGGACACATAAGTCGTTCCAAACCATACCGTACGTTTTACGGGCAGAGAGTGGACGAAGTCAGACTTCTCTTTTGAGTGAATGTAGCTGAAACCGGTCAGGGCAGACAGAACAGCCAGTCCGGCAATTGCAGCAGCGAGAAAGCGCTGTGAGTTTCCGTTGAGAAGTCCTGGAAAATACTCGATGAGTTTCGAGGCGTTTTCTGTGTAGGCACTCAGATACAGCATAATATATACGGGCATCAGAAGAAAGAAAAGGATGCACGAGAGCGCCGCAAGCCACCCTCTGTGCCTGATATCCGAGCGGATCAGTTTAATGTAAGAAGAAATCTTTGATGTCATATCCGGCCACCTCCGTTTCACTTATAAATATTTCTTCAAGAGTAAGAGGCAGAACCTCAAGAAAAAGAGGATCCTGTGCCTCTGCGACGCGCATTACTTCCGAGCGTTCCCCGCGTACGGTGAGTGTGAGGACCGATCCTGTGCGCTCCGATTTTATAACGGGAAGACTGCGCAGGAACTCCTGCTCCCGGAGCGGATTCTGGATGACGCACTGCAGTTTGCAGATTTTGCTGCGCATCTGGTCGATGTCTTCCGTGAGCAGGAGTTTACCTTGATGGAGCAGACCGATGCTGTCACAGAAATCTTCCAGTTCCCGCAGATTATGGGAGGCAATGACAGGGGTAAAGTCCCTGTTGACCAGCTCCGCCGCGAAAAGACTCTTTACCGCCTGACGGACAACTGGATCAAGCCCGTCAAATGTCTCGTCACAGAGCAGATATTTTGTTCCGGCGCACAGCCCCAGCAGGATGGATACCTGTTTTTTCATTCCTTTTGAGAATGAGTTGATCCGGCGTTTCATATCCAGATGAAAGATGTCGGTCAGAGAGTCAAACTGCTTTCTGTTAAACGACGGATATACGGCTGCATAATAGTCGCGCATTTCCCGGAGATCCGCATTCTGGAAAAAGTACGGAGCATCGGAGAGAAAGCAGATCTGCGATTTGATCTCCGGGTTTTCATATATGTGTTTCCCGTCCACCAGAAGTTCACCGCCGTCCGGCCGGATGACGCCGCTGATCATACGCAGGAGGGTGCTCTTCCCAGCTCCGTTTGAGCCGATC
>DWWI01000263.1 GCA_019119745.1 Candidatus Mediterraneibacter gallistercoris
GCTCATAAAATTACTGGAAAGGAGCCTGAAGAAGAGTGATAGACGTAATTAATCTTAGGAAAAGCTTCGGTGATCTTGAGATCTTAAAAGGAATCAACATCACCATCAATAAAGGCGATATCGTCGCAGTGCTCGGTCCGTCAGGTTCCGGTAAGAGTACGTTCCTGCGGTGTCTGAACTGTATGGAAGACCCTACGTCGGGCAGTATTATTTTTAACGGAGTGGATATTGCCGACATGAAGGTGGATATCAATGTACACCGACGCCATATGGGAATGGTATTCCAGCACTTTAACCTGTTCAATAATAAGACGGTGCTTCAGAATGTAATGATGGCTCCGGCTTATCTGAGATGCAAGGACCTGAAAAAGGCAAAGCGTAAGAACAGGATGATCCGTTTTAAAAATGTATTTCGCAGCAATAAGGAAGAGCTGATCCCTATCACGACGACGAAGGAGCAGATCAGAAACGAGGCAAAGCAGCAGGCCCTTGATCTGCTGAAGCGTATCGGGCTGGATGACAAAGCGGACGTTTATCCGTCCACGTTGTCCGGAGGTCAGAAGCAGAGGGTTGCGATTATACGCTCCCTTGCCATGAATCCGGACGTGATCCTTTTTGACGAGCCGACGTCAGCGTTGGATCCGGAAATGGTAGGAGAGGTTCTCGACCTGATGAAGAAGCTGGCGAAAGACGGCATGACGATGGTTGTCGTGACACATGAGATGGGATTTGCAAGAGAGGTGGCTTCGAGAGTAATCTTTATGGACGACGGACAGATACGTGAGGAGGCTCCGCCGGAAGAGTTCTTTGAGCACCCGAAGGATGAGAGACTGAAAGAGTTCCTGTCTAAAATCCTGTAATTTCTATATTGACAGTGAGAAACGCCGAAATTATGATGGCATTACAGCGGTATGCGGGGCATCTTGTATACTGTGCGTAATCCGGCATGATTTCGGCGTGATTTTATCTGCAGGGAGAGTGAATGAGACATGAATTATGAACGGATCCGGAAGGCGTTCTTTATTGAGCGGCCGAACCGTTTTATCGCATATGTGCAGCTGGATGGTGAGAAAGAGACTGTCCATGTGAAAAATACAGGGCGGTGTGCGGAACTGCTTGTTCCCGGTGCGCCGGCCTATATACAGGAGAGTGTCAATCCTGCCAGGAAGACAAAGTGGGATCTGATAGCGGTGGAGAAAGGGAAGCGCATGATCAACATGGATTCCCAGATCCCGAATAAAGTGGTGCAGGAATGGATCGAAGGAGGAAATCTTTTTCCGGACGTGCGTCTGGTGCGTCCGGAGACAACATATGGAAATTCCAGATTCGACCTTTACGTGGAGGCAGGGGATAGCAGAATATTTATTGAGGTAAAAGGCGTTACACTGGAGGAGGATGGTGTGTGCCGGTTCCCGGATGCGCCAAGCGACCGGGCGGTAAAGCATATGGAAGAACTGGTCCGGGCAAAGAAAGAAGGATACGAGACATATGTATTCTTTGTGATCCAGATGAAAGATGTGCGTTATTTTACTCCGAATACGGATACCCATCCGGCGTTTGCGGAAACACTGAAAAAGGCCGCGGCTGCAGGGGTGAAAATTCTTGCCTATGACTGTGAAGTGACATCGGACAGCATTACGATCCGTGAACCGGTGGATGTAGTGCTGGAAAGCCCGAGAATGAAAGAAACGGCAAAGCCTCTTGTGGAATGGTTTCGGAAGAATAAAAGAGATCTGCCGTGGAGAGAGAGGATGGATGCCTATCGGGTATGGATATCCGAGATCATGCTTCAGCAGACGAGAGTGGAGGCGGTAAAGCCATATTATGAACGTTTTCTGAAAGCACTGCCGGATGTACGGGCACTTGCCGGAGTTTCAGAAGACCGTCTTCTGAAATTGTGGGAAGGGCTGGGATATTATAACCGGGCAAGAAACCTGAAATACGCTGCATGTCAGATTATAGAAGAATACGGCGGTAAGTTTCCTGAAACATATGAAGAAATCCGTTCGTTAAAAGGAATCGGCAGCTATACGGCAGGGGCAATCAGTTCTTTTGTCTATAATATTCCGAAACCTGCGGTAGATGGTAATGTGCTTCGGGTTGTGAGCCGGATCACAGCGGACGATTCAGATATTGCGAAGGCCGGGACAAAGTCGAAGATTGAAAAGGAGATTGAAGAGGTGATTCCCCGCGATGCGGCAGGCGATTTTAATCAGAGCCTGATTGAGCTGGGAGCTGTTGTGTGTCTGCCGAACGGAGAACCGCGGTGCGGCTCGTGTCCTGTAAGTCATCTCTGTCTGGCCCATGAACAGGGACGGGAGACGGAATTCCCGGTGAAGAAGAAAGCAAAGAAACGGCGGATCGAGAACCGGACTGTTCTGCTTTTCAGGGATGCACAGAAGACAGCGATCAGGAAGCGGCCTGCAAAAGGGCTGCTTGCCGGAATGTATGAGTTTCCGAACAGAGAAGGGCGTATGACATATGACGAAGTGGTCGGTTACGGAAAATCTCTGGGGCTGACGCCGGTCCGTATCAGGAAACTGGGAAATGCAAAACATATATTCAGCCATGTGGAGTGGCATATGACCGGATATGAGATTCTTGTGGACGAGCTTGAAAAAAGTATGGCAGATGAAAATAAAGAGAAAGGCAACATCATTTTTGCAGAGATACGGCAGCTTCAGGAAGAATATCCGATACCTTCCGCATTTGAGGCATATATGCCAAAATAACCGAGCTCGCTCTGTTTTGTTGAAACCGTCAGACTCATGTGGTACAATGGTCTGGTAGAAAAAACAGGAGAGTATCACAAAATGAGTGAAAAAGCATCTATTTCCAGACAGCAGCAGAAATCGCGGGAGACGCGTGAGAAGATTTTTCAGGCGGCAAAGCGGATTCTTCAGAAGAAAGGTTATGAGGAACTGTCTATTAAGAACATCTGTGAGGAGGCGGGAGTTTCAAACGGAAGTTTTTATCATCATTTCAAGACAAAGGATGACCTGCTGTCTTATTATATTGAGGATCAGCCAAAGATTGATCCGGACCTTCTGGAGCTGCCGGACAGTGTGGACGGCGTAAAAGAAGGCATTATCCAGGTATACATGAACTATGTGAAATACTGCCGGGATCTGGGCGTAGAATTTATGTCCGAGTATTATGATACAAAGAACCAGGCGCTTAATGCTGCGATTCGTATGGAAAGGCCTTATCCCATTGTGACTGTACAGAATTATGTGGAAAAAGCCGAGCAGGCCGGAATCGTGAGCCTGAATGTTAGCATTGAGGAGTTCACGACAGATATCAGGATGATTGTGATCGGAAATGTTTTCGAGTGGTGTGTAAAGCATGGAGAGGCTGATTTTGAGGGGAATATGGCAAGGTCACTTGGAAAATATCTGGATGCGACACTTTGCAGGGGGTAAAATCAGCGGAGATGGAATATCATTTTATTGTAAACCCCAAAGCCCGTTCGGGCATGGGAGAGATGATATGGAGAATGATTGAACCGGAACTTAAGAAAAGACGTGTGGACTACTGCTGTCATATGACAAAGAGCAGAAATCACGCACGGAAGATTGCCGCCCGGATCACGGCGGATCGTCGGGATCACAGAATCGTGGTGCTGGGAGGAGACGGTACTGTCGATGAGGTAGTCAACGGAATCAGAGAGCCGGAGAAAGTCACTCTCGGATACATACCCATCGGATCGAGCAATGATTTCGCGCGGGGGCTGAAAATACCGAAAGATCCGGAGAAGGCCCTGGATATCATACTTGAGCCGCGGCACGTCATGCATATGGATATAGGAGTGCTGGCTGCGGCAGGCCGGCAGAGGCGTTTTGTCGTGAGCGCGGGGATCGGGTTCGATGCTGCGGTATGCCATGAGGTATGTGTTTCAAAATGGAAAGTGCGGCTGAACCGGATCGGACTGGGAAAACTGAGCTATGCCGTAGTGGCTCTGGACCGGCTGAAGAAAGACAGGCCGGTGGAAATAACGGCAACATTTGCGGACGGCACAAAGCAGATATTTGAGAAGGCGTATTTTGCGGCTTTTATGAATCTGCCCTATGAGGGCGGAGGTTTTAAGTTCTGCCCGGAAGCGTCTCCTGCGGACGGAGAACTGGATGTGATCATTGTATATGGGCTTCCGGTGGTGAAGATACTTTGTCTGCTTCCTCTTGCATTTTGGGGAAAACATACAGGTTTTAAAGGAGTTGTGATTAAAAAGTGCAGCGGCGTACGGATCAGGACCGGGACAGCTCTCCCGCTGCATACGGATGGTGAACCGGGATTCCCGAGAAAAGAGATCGGCGTCTCACTTATGGGAGAACGGCTGAAGGTGATCACCGGATAAAGCAAGGAGTGTTGCAGACTGCATCTGTTCTTAATTACGAAAGATTTATTAAATGTTTTGTGAAGACAGTTGTTGACTGTTTTAAATCGTGCTATAATCGATGCGATTGAGAGAATATAATAAAACTGACCGGGGAAATAAAACAGGCAAAACTGTATTTAAAGGGGCATCGCTATGAAGCTGAAAAATAGATTTGCAGGAGTGGCTAAGAAATATAAGCATGCATGGGTGTTTTTATATATTTTTATCTACATGCCGTGGTTTATGTTCCTTGAGAAACATGTGACCACGCATTACCATGTGATCCAGATCAGTCTGGATGAACATATTCCGTTTGTTGAATATTTTATAGTGCCGTATCTGCTGTGGTTCGCGTTTATTGTCGCGGCATTTCTGTATTTTTTCTTTACGGATGTGCAGGGGTTTTATAAACTGGCGGGGTTTATGTTCACGGGTATGACTATTTTTCTTATCATATGTACAATATTCCCGAACGGTCAGGATCTGCGGCCGGTTGTCTTTGAGCGGGATAATATATTTGTGGATATGGTGAGGACACTTTACCGGGCAGATACATGTACGAATGTATTTCCGAGCCTTCATGTGTTTAACTCGCTGAGTGTGTGTATCGCTGTGGGTGAGAGCGAGACTCTCAGAAAGCACAAGGGGATATGCGCCGGTACGTATGTGCTGGCGGGGCTGATTATTCTGGCTACCATGTTCCTGAAGCAGCATTCTGTTCTGGACGTGCTCGGGGCAGGCGTGATGGCGTGCGTTCTGTATCAGTTTGTGTATGCTTCGCAGAGGCGTCGTGTTCCGAAGTTCGCGGGACAGAAGAGCCAGAAGAGGCCGGTGCTGTAACAGAATAAAGAAAAATGAAGAAATACCGGCGTCGTGCGCCGGTGATCAGTAATAGAATCAGGAGGAAGAGGAATGAAGAAAATTATGCTTACCGGAGACCGTCCTACGGGAAAACTCCATGTCGGACATTACGTGGGTTCCCTGAGACGCCGGGTAGAGCTTCAGAATACGGGAGATTTTGACGATATATTTATCATGATAGCGGACGCGCAGGCTCTGACTGACAATGCGGATAATCCGGAAAAAGTGCGGCAGAATATTATCGAGGTGGCGCTGGATTATCTCGCGTGCGGACTTGATCCGGAAAAGTCGACTCTGCTGATTCAGTCCCAGATTCCGGAGCTGTGCGAGCTGTCGTTCTACTATATGAACCTGGTGACTGTATCAAGGCTGCAGCGCAATCCTACGGTAAAAACTGAGATTAAAATGCGTAATTTCGAGGCGAGCATCCCGGTCGGATTCTTTACCTATCCGATCAGTCAGGCGGCGGACATCACAGCGTTTAAGGCGACGATCGTGCCTGTGGGAGAGGATCAGATGCCGATGCTGGAGCAGACAAAAGAGATCGTGCACAAGTTCAATTCTGTTTACGGAGAGACTCTTGTGGAGCCGCAGATTCTTCTTCCGGACAACGAGGCGTGTATGCGGCTGCCGGGAATCGACGGAAAAGCGAAGATGAGCAAGTCTCTCGGAAACTGTATCTATCTGTCGGAGGAACCGGAGGAGATCAAGAAGAAGGTATTCAGCATGTTCACAGATCCGACGCATATCAGAATTGAGGATCCGGGGAAACTTGAAGGCAATACAGTGTTTACTTATCTGGACGCGTTCTGCAGACCGGAGTATTTCCAGGAATTCCTTCCGGAGTACAATAATCTTGACGAGCTCAAAGAGCACTACAAGAGAGGCGGTCTCGGCGATATGAAGGTGAAACGCTTCCTGAACAATGTGCTTCAGGCTGAGCTGGAGCCGATCCGCAAACGCAGAAAAGAGTGGCAGAAAGACATTCCGGCAGTATATGAGATCCTCAGGAAGGGAAGCGAGAAAGCAGAGAAAGTTGCTGCTGAGACTCTCAAAGATGTAAAAGCTGCGATGAAGATTAATTATTTTGACGATGAAGAGTTGATTAAGATGCAGTCGGCGAAATATACAGAAGAATAAAGATCCGGCAGAAAGATTGGCGGATGAATAGTTCAGGCAGGGCGGGGAGCCCTGCCTGTTTTGTATAATAAGTCCGGCGGTCGGAAATGGACGTGTAAATATACCGGTCTTGTTCGCGGGCTGTAGAAACAAAAAGAGCATTCCTTCAAGGAATGCTCTTTTTTACGTGCGATAGAAGATTCGAACTCCCGACCTTCTGGTCCGTAGCCAGACGCTCTATCCAGCTGAGCTAATCGCACATTCATCATTTGCTGTTTCGTTCACAGCAAAAATTATTATAGTATAGTTTTTGGGTTATGTCAACATTTTTTGTAAAAAATATTTGAATTATTTTATTGACAAAACTAAAATACTAGTGTACTATCTAACTATAGCACTAGTACATAAAATATATGGATGGAACTGTATCTGCGAATGCAGTTAAGCGGAGGAGGTATGTCATGGAATACAATACAGGCGCTCCGATCTATCTTCAGGTGATCAATGAACTGAAGAAGAAGATGGTGAAGGGAGAGTTGAAGCCCGGAGAGAAGATGCCATCCAGCCGTGATCTGGCTGTGGAGTACAAGGTTAATCAAAATACGGCTGCACGGATCTACCGGGAGATGGAAATGCAGGGATGGTGCTTTACAAGACGGGGAATCGGAACTTTCGTATCAGAGGAGGAGAATATGTTTCGGGATTTAAAAAAGGAAATGGCGTCAGAGCTGCTTAAAAACTTTATGCATGAGATGAGCGGGCTCGGCTACAAGAAAGACGATATTATCGATCAGATTGCAGAATATAAGGAGGATGGAGAAAATGATGCTTGAGTGCAGGGAATTGACAAAATGGTTTGGAGCGAAAGAGGCGGTTGCAGATCTGACGCTGAATCTGGATAAAGGGAAAATATACGGCCTGCTCGGCGAGAACGGGAGCGGAAAGACTACATGGATGAAGATGGTGGCGGGCCTTACAAAGCCGGGCCGGGGAGAGATACTCTATGAAGGGCATCCCATCGGGTGGCGCGACAAAGCCAGCATCGCCTATATGGCTACGGAACCGTTCTTCTATGACTTTATGAAAGTGTCTGATGTGGGAGAATACTACGAAGCTTTTTTCAATGACTTCGACCGGAAGAAATATGAGGAAACAACAAAAGAAATGGGGCTGGAACCGGACATGAAGGTGAGAAATTTTTCAAGCGGCATGAGCGCGAAGCTGAAGCTTGCGGCCACGCTGTCAAGAAATGCGGAACTGTACCTTCTGGATGAGCCCCTGAACGGGATCGACTATAAGGCCCGGGAAGAGATTATCAGTCTGATCCTTGAGGAGGCGGACGGTGAAAATACTTTTGTGATTTCCACACATCTGCTGGAAGAGGTGGAAAGTTTTATCGAGTATGCGATCTTTTTCAAGGACGGACATCTGGCGGATAAGGTAAATCTGGAGTCCGAACGGATGAAGAGCGGCAGGTCTCTCACAGAGCTGTATACAGATATTTTGTGATGTGAATTGAAATCTAATATATTAATCTTGGAGTAATAAGATTGAAAATGAAAAGTAGAGGGTATCCATTCCCTTAATT
>DWWI01000264.1 GCA_019119745.1 Candidatus Mediterraneibacter gallistercoris
ATGGCGGCGGCGCTCTATATGACATGTCAGGGAAATCTGTTCTTACTGTCCGGAGAGGAGTTCGCACGGACGAAAAACGGACTGGAAGATTCGTTTAATGCGCCTATCGCGCTGAACCGTCTGGACTGGAAACAGGCATGGGAGAACAGGTCTCTTGTAGAATATTATAAAGGACTTATTGCCCTGAGGACCAGGCTCCCGGGCCTCTGTGACAAGTCCGCGGGCGCGGCGGATCGGATCGGCAGTGTGGAAACATCAGACGGGCTGGTAAGTTTTGAGGTGGATAACCGGTCAGAATCAGGAGAGCAGAAATGGGATCGGCTAAAGATCATATACAACAGTACCCGTGAATACAGGCATGTTGCGGCAGAGGGCGGCATCTGGACAATTCTCTGTGACGGGGAGGACAGCGGACTGTGGACATCCGTAAGATATGCGGATCCGGACCTTCAGGCTGCTCCACAGAGCGTGCTTATTCTGGGCAGACTTGCGGCGGAAACGCAGAGAGGCACAGGATCCTGCGGGGATGAAGAAGAGACAGCGGAAAAAGAGGCTTGGGAGAAGAAAGCGGTATGAAATGGATATATGGGAAACAGGATTGGAAGATATTTGAGAGAGGGCAGGAAAACTGTTATCTTATGACAAACGGGCTGGGCGGATATTCATCGCTTACCATGACGGGATCTGCGGCCCGCAATGACCATGCATTTCTTATGGCATGTACGAAAGCGCCGAATAACCGGTATAATATGATCCACCGGCTGGCAGAACAGCTGGAGACAGGACGGGAAGTTTACACCATGTCATCTCAGGAATTTGCGGACAGGAGCCGCGAAAAAGGTTATCGGTATCTGACAGAATTTGTCTATGAAGATACGCCTGTATGGCGCTTTCTTATAAATGGCGTGGAAATTGAAAAGGAAGCGGCGCTGAAACAGGATGAGAATACAGCTGCAGTCTGTTATAGAGTGACCAACCGGAGCGGGAAGGATGTACGCCTGACGGTGACGCCGTTTTACCAGTTCGCTCCAAAAGGCGGGGGAGAGGAACTGAATGGAACATTCCGTCACCTGGCCGGCAGGGTGGAAAACGGACATCTTGGACTGTACTATATGACAAACGGATGTGTGACAGAGATTCCGGAGACTAAGGAGCAGTATTATTATTCATATGATGCCTGTGATGGCAGAAAAAGTACCGGTTCAGCTGAGGCGTGTCACCGGATCAGCCTGGATGTTGAGAGCGGTGGCAGCAGTACATTGTCTGTTGTGTTCAGCGTGGAAAGGGATTTTGCAGAAGAACAGACGCGAAGCGCTGTTGACGTGGCAGAATCTGTCATACAGGAGATGAAAGAAGGACGAAAGAAACTGGAACTCCAGTCGGGGTTATGTGATGAGACTGCACGTTTCCTTGTGAAGAGTGCACACCAGTTTGTTTCCCGCCGGAAATCTACCGGGGGGAAAACAATCCTGGCGGGCTTTCCTTTCTTCGAGGACTGGGGTCGCGATACGATGATCGCTCTTCCGGGAGTATGTCTGTCTACACGTCAGTATGAGGACGCCAGATCGATCCTGAGAACATTTGCGCGCTATGAAAGACAAGGACTTATGCCAAATCTGTTTCCGGAAGGAAAGAATGAGCCCCGCTATAATACGGCGGATGCGGCGCTGCTTTTCATTAACTGTGTCTGGCTGTACTACAGGGCTTCATCGGATGCGGCGTTTATAGAAGAAATGTATCCGGTTATGGAGCGGATCATTACCAGCTATCAGAATGGAACAGATTATGATATACGTATGGATGACGACTGTCTGATCACAGCGGGCAGCGGTCTTGATCAGGTCACATGGATGGATGTGCGGGTAAACGATATCCTTCCCACGCCCCGCCACGGAAAACCGGTGGAGATCAATGCGTACTGGTACAACGCGCTCAGAATCATGGGAGAGTGCGCGCGCCTGCTGCGGAAAGATCCGTCGGCGTATGAAAGGATTGCCGCGGGGGTAAAAAAAGCATTTACAGAGAAGTTCTGGATGGAAAGCCGGCATTGTCTGAAAGACGTGTTATCGGGAACCGGGGCGGATGCGCAGATACGATGCAATCAGATATGGGCAGTGTCCATGCCGTTTACGATGCTTGACAGGGAGAAGGAGAGACAGGTAGTGGATACCGTATTTGAAAGGCTGTATACTCCGTACGGACTCAGAACTCTCGACAAAGATGACCCCGAATTTCAGCCTGTATACGGAGGCGAAGTGCTGAAAAGGGATCTGGCCTATCATCAGGGCACCGTGTGGATCTATCCGCTGGGCGCATACTATCTTGCATATCTGAAGGTCAACGGATACAGTGACGAGGCAAAGGCATATATCAGAAAGCAGATGGAAGTGCTTGAAAACGCTCTTCGTGAAGGCTGTATCGGGCAGCTTCCCGAGATCTATGACGGAGAGAATCCTGTTTCGTCAAAAGGGTGTTTTGCGCAGGCGTGGAGCACAGGCGAGCTGCTCCGGGTGTACGAGGCGTTGGAAAGAGGAGGAGACGAAAATGGATTTTGCAGCAGTATATCACAAGACATCAGAACAGATGAGCTACGCGCTGGATGAGGAACGGCTGGTAGTTAATCTGAAAACGGGATACGACGTAAAGAGAGTGTTTATTATCCACGGAGATCCGTTTGACGCCGGAATTCTGGGCGGGAATGAGAGATGGACAGGCAGGAGAGAGGAGATTGTCTATAAAAAGCGTCTTCCCCATCAGATCTGGTGGACAACAACACTTGTGCCGCCTTATAAACGGTGTAAATATTACTTCGAACTTCATACGGAAGATGAAGTCTGGTATTATTTTGAGGATGGTTTTCTCACAGAAGAACAGGTCAACATGCCGGGGCGCCTGCTCCAGTATTTTATTGTGCCGTGGATGAACCCTGCGGATGTGAACAGGACGCCTTCTTGGGTCAACGATACGGTATGGTATCAGATCTTCCCGGACAGATTCTGCAACGCCAGACCCGGCCGCGGAGACGAGGGGATACTGCCATGGCAGACAGGTCCGGTGACAAATCAGGAAAAGTACGGCGGTGATCTGGAAGGAATCCGACAGAAGCTCCCGTATTTAAGTAATCTGGGGATCACAGGCATCTATCTGACTCCGATCATGGAAGCTGAGACAAATCATAAGTATGATACAAAAGATTATACGAAGATAGATCCCTCTTTCGGCGATGGGAAAACTATGACAAAACTTGTGTCCGAAGCTCATGAACTGGGCATCCGGGTGATGGTGGACGCGGTGTTCAACCACTGCGGAAGAAAATTTGCCCCCTGGCTGGATGTGCAGGAAAAGGGAGCGGCCTCGCCTTATGCGGACTGGTTTATGGTCAATGACTGGACACAGATTAAAAAGAGAGAAGATACAAGAGACGGCAGGTTCTATTCTTTTGCCTTTGCCGACTGGATGCCGAAGCTGAATACGAACAATCCGGAAGTGATCGGATATTTCTGCAAAGTATGCGAACAGTGGGTGCGGGATTTTGACATTGACGCTATCCGTTTTGACGTGGGAAATGAAGTATCGCACCGTTTCTTGAAACAGATACGGACACATCTGAAACAGATCAAACCGGACATTTATCTGCTGGGAGAGATCTGGCATGATGCCAGCCAGTGGCTGACAGGAGACGAGTATGACTCTGTCATGAATTATCCGCTGATGAGCGGTATTCACGATTTCTTTCTGGACGCTTCTATGGATAAAAAAGAGTTTGAGTATATGGTTAACCGCTGTTATACTATGTATATGCAGCAGAATAACAATGTATTGTTCAATCTTCTCGACTCTCATGACACGGAAAGGCTGATGAACCGGTTCCATGACCTGGACATTTTTTATCAGCAGCTTGCCGTCCTGTTTACCCTGCCGGGAAGTCCATGCATCTTCTATGGTACGGAGATTGCCATGGAGGGCGGATTTGATCCGGACTGCCGCAGGTGTATGCCATGGGACGAGATCGGAAGCGGGGAAAATCAGGAGAAGATCCGGTCTATGAGACAGCTGATCCGGATGCGGCAGACAGAAGAAACGTGCAGAAGTCCGCATTTCCATTTCCCGAACCATTATGCAGAGAGCAGGTGCGTGGAGTATATCAAACTCGACTCGGAGAACCGGAAGCTGGAGGTCGTCCTGAACTGCTCGGAAGAACCGGTTTCGGTAGAAGGAGGCGGAGAAATCCTGTTTGAGAGAAATTATGACGGCGGCATTCTGGGAAAGAATGGTACGCTGATCAGAAAGAAAGAGGTGTAATGATGACAGAAAAGAAACAGCCGTGGTGGAAAAATGCAGTAGTCTATCAGATTTATCCGAAAAGCTTTCAGGATTCAAATGGAGACGGAATAGGAGATATTCAGGGGATTATCAGCCGGCTGGATTACCTTGAAGACCTGGGAATCGATGCGGTGTGGATTTCTCCCATGTACTGCTCTCCTCAGGATGATAACGGTTATGATATTTCCGATTATCAGGACATCGATCCCATGTTCGGCAGCCTGGATGATATGGAAGAGCTGATCGCGAAAGCGAAAGAAAAGAATATACGGATTATAATGGATCTGGTGCTGAACCACACTTCAGACGAACACCGGTGGTTCCTTGAGGCAAAAAAGTCAAAAGATAATCCATACCACGATTACTATGTGTGGAGAGACGGCGAGGAAGGAGTATATCCCAATGATATGAAAGCTACGTTCGGCGGTCCGGCATGGGAGTGGGTTCCGGAGCTGAAGCAGTATTATTTTCATCAGTTTTCTGTAAAACAGCCGGATTTGAACTGGGAGAATCCGAAAGTCCGCAGGGAAATCTATGATATGATCCTCTGGTGGATGGACAAAGGTGTGGGAGGATTCCGTCTTGACGTGATCGATCAGATC
>DWWI01000265.1 GCA_019119745.1 Candidatus Mediterraneibacter gallistercoris
ACTCTCTTCCGTGATCTCTCGCACATTTCTCCACATTCATCCTCTGATGGGGTTCTGTCACAAGAATTCTTATGGCTCCTTTTTCACTTTTGACAGCTTCTTCTGTGAGCATCATCGGCTCCGGACAGGAAAGTCCTCTTGCATCTACTTCTTTCATTTTTATTCCTTCTTTCTCTTTACTGCTTACTTCCGGTTTATTTATTTTCACTTCTTTTATTAAAAAATCCGATCGCAAAACATACCACAATGCAGATGATGACCGCCACTTTTCCATTGAGCGGCACGCTTCCCGCTACGACCTCCTGTGTCTCTGCATTGAGAGCTGTTGCGCTTGCCGCAAGTCCCAGATTGTGGGCCAGCGCCGCTCCGATAAACATGCCGATCACTGTCATGGCAGAATCCGACGACCCCTGACCTGCAAGGATGAGCTGACGCAGCGGGCAGCCGCCTGCAAGCACCGCGGCAAATCCTACCGCATACATACCAAGGATATTCCAGAGGTGTTCAGAGTGAGCGATCACACCCGGAGTATCGAATGCCAGAGTAAAATTGCCTGTAGCTATATTATAGATCAGCATGACAATGAAAAAACTTCCGATGATTGTCAGCAGATCAAAGTTTCTCATTAGGATCACGTCACGGATACTTCCCGCAAAGCACATCCTGGATTTCTGTGCGAACACTCCGAAGACCAGTCCTCCGATCAGAGAAAGAATAATCGGTGCGTGCATGCTTCCCGGTCCGCTCTGGCTGCTCTTTAACAGTGTTGTTGCAAGAGCAAGTACAAGGATGCCCAGCATCAGTACCGGCAGTACGCCGCCGCTCATGCGGTTTGTCAGATGCGCGCGGCCAAGGCTGAATCCTTTCTTAAGAGCGATGACTCCTGTCCCCACTCCGAGGATGAATCCGACCAGCGCAACCCATGCATTCAGGTCTCCTGCAGACATACGGATGATCATGCGAAGCGGACATCCCAGAAATACAAGGGAGCCGATGGCAAGAATCATACCGAGAACGAAGCGTACCATAGGTGATGATCCCGCTGTGGAGCGGTACTCTTTTGTCGCTACGGAAATAATAAATGAGCCCAGCACAAGACCGATGATCTCCGGTCTTGCATACTGCACGGTCTCTGTAGAATGAAGCCCCAGGGCTCCCGCCGTGTCACGGATAAAACATGCGATACAGAACGCCATGTTTGCCGGATTTCCAAAATACGCCAGACACGCCGCCACAAGTCCGCAGACAACGCCAGCCAGCGCAAGTTTCTTCTTTGAATCAGATAAGTTCATGTTTCTTTTCCCTCCTGCTATCTACGGCACAGACTCTCTTTCCCATGCCTTTTTTCTTTCGGCACGTATCTTCATTCCCGTGCCAGTTCTTCCACCGCCCGGATGGCGGTATTTACCTCTTCTTCTGTATTGTAGTGGGAAAAGCTGAACCTGACGGCTCCCTGTTCCACGGTTCCCAGTGCTCTGTGCATCAGCGGGGCACAGTGGGCTCCCGGCCGCGTCACGATCCCGTACTCCATGTTCAGCTCGTCACTGACTTCAGAAGAGTCATAGTCACCGATATTAAAAGATACGATAGCCGCACGTTTCCGTGTGCTGAAATCACCATACACTTTAATACCGGGTATACGGGAAATGCCTTCATAAAAACGCCACATCAAAGACTGTTCTTTCTCCCGGATCACATCCAGTCCGGTCTCTTCCAGATACGAGACTGCTGCCCCAAGCCCTGCGATCCCGTGTCCGTTCAGAGTTCCGGCCTCCAGGGCTGTCGGCATCTGGGACGGATGATGCGGATTGTAGGTGTCGATTCCGCTTCCTCCTGAAAGAAGGGGACGGATCCCGACATCTGTCCTTACATACACCCCCCCGGTCCCCTGCGGTCCGAGCAGACCTTTGTGTCCGGTGAAACAAAGTACATCGATTCCTGTTTTCCGGACATCGATGGGCCATACGCCTGCAGTCTGGGACGCGTCTACGACGAAAAGCAGTCCGTGCTTCTTCGTGATCTCTCCCACTCTGTCCAGATCGATCATATTGCCTGTCAGATTCGACGCGTGCGTACATACAACCGCTCTTGTATTACCTTTAATCGCGCGTTTCATCTCGTCATATGAGATATTTCCCTTTTCATCGCATCCAAGAATTGAAAGCTCTACTCCGTGCTCCCTGCATTCATACAGAGGTCTTAAAACAGAATTATGTTCGAGCACAGTCGTGATCACATGATCTCCGGGACAGAACAGACCTTTTATGGCAATATTGAGACTTTCTGTCGAGTTCGCGGTAAATACGATCCTGGATGCTGATTCAGCATTAAAAAAATGTGCCAGCTTTTCCCTTGTGGCATAGATTACCCTCGAAGCATCCAGAGCCGGCTCTGAAGCCCCTCTCCCGGCATTTCCCATCGTATCAAATGCGGCGAGGACAGCTTGTTTGACAGCGTCCGGCTTATGTAATGTAGTAGCCGCATTATCCATGTAGATCATAAATCTTCAACTCCTTTTTTGCACGATGCATACTTTAAGTATAGGGTTCTTTCTCAATTACGTCTAATCGAAAACGAAAATAAAAAAGCACCGCTTATAGACAATATCTATAAGCGGTAAACCGTCAAAATATATTCCTGATCAACCGGCCAAAATGCACCTTTACAGATACATCTGCTTTACTGTTTTTATGAATTTATCTGCTGCAGGAAGGCTCGGATACCCCGCGTCATAGACAACGTTGATATTTCGCTTTCCGCCCGTCTCACCAAGGGGAAACGCAAGAAGTTTTCCGCTGTCTATTTCTTCTTTTGCGGCCAGCTTTGAAAGAATGGATATACCCATGCCGCTGCCGACCGAACGCTTGATCGTCTCCTGATTCTCCATCATCGCCGCCACATTCAGTTTAGAAATATCGACTCCCGTCTGAACCAGAAGCCGCAGCGCCTCTTTACGTGTACCTGAGCCTTCTTCTCTGAGTATAACCGGCTCCTCCAGGATCCACGATACGATGTCATCATTTTTTCTTGCCCTGTATCTTTCCGATGAGGGGGTAAGAACGACAAGTTCATCCTGATAGAACGGGATATAAGTACAGCTGCCTTTCTCAAGCACAGTACCGGTGAACCCCACATCCGCCTTGTGTGACAGTATCATCTCTACTACACCGCTGCTGTCCGTCTCAAAAAGTTTCAGCTGTTCCTCCGGATATTCCTTTCGGAACCGTGCCATGATATCAGGCAGAAGATACAGAGAAGGAATTGTCGAAGCAGCGATTCTTAGCACACTGCCGGGCTGTCTGCCCGTAAGTCCGAACCGCTCCCGTATCTTCTGTTCCAGTTCCAGCATCTGTTCTGCATAGGCATACAGCTCTTTTCCTGACTCTGACAATGCGACGCCTTTCGTATTCCGGATCAGCAGACAGGTATTGAGTTCCCGCTCAAGTGACGCAATATGTGCGCTGACTGTCGGCTGCGTGAGAAAAAGCATCTTTGCGGCTGCGGAAAAACTCTTTGTCTCCGCCACCCGCGCAAAAGCTTCCAGCTGTTTCAGATTCATCGCATTTCCACCTTATCACACAGACGTATGCACGGCTTGTCCACACCGCTCTCAAGCACTCTTCCGACCAACGAGACTTTTGTTCCAAGATCAGCCTGTTCAAATGCCTGCAGCATATCCTGCGCTTCGTCTTCCGGCACGGCAAACAGCAAGCCGCCTGAAGTCTGAGGATCGCTGAGCAGATCTACATATACCTCTTCCATACCGCCGGCGTCAAGAAGATGGCTGACATGCTCCTGATTCCTGTATGCGCCGCCCGGGATCAGCCCCATCTCGGCATACTCTTTTGCTCCATGCATAAAAGCAATGCCTTCTACTCCAAGCTCGATCACTGCCCTGCTTGCGTCCGCCATCTCTGCGCAGTGACCCAGCAGTCCGAAACCGGTCACGTCCGTACAGGCATGTACAGTAAATTCAGCCGCCGTTTCCTTCGCTTTTTTGTTCAATGTTGTCATAACACGGATCACTTCCTGCTCTGATTCCGGCGATGCCATCTGTGCTTTTACCGCTGTATTGATGATTCCGCTGCCAAGCTGTTTTGTAAGGATCAGCACATCGCCCTTCCTGCATCCGAAATTTTTATACACACGATCCGGGTGCACAAGCCCGGTCACGGACAGTCCGTATTTCGGCACATCGTCCTGGATCGAGTGACCGCCTACAAGGACAGCTCCTGCTTCTCTTACTTTGTCCGCACCGCCTCTTAATATTTCTCCTAAGATATCCGGATCAAGTTCTCCCGGGAAACACACAATATTCAAGGCGATCTTAGGTTCGCCGCCCATGGCGTATACATCGCTTAATG
>DWWI01000266.1 GCA_019119745.1 Candidatus Mediterraneibacter gallistercoris
CCAGGTATTCCTTTTTCATAAAAGAAAACAGAGATTTCATTTTGTCACCTCCAAAAACAGCGATTCAAGCGTCGGCTCTATCCGTTCAATTTTAGTTATGGGAATCTTATTTTCAGAGATATATTTCATAATATCGAAAAAATGATCCTCATCACCCTGATAAACAAGCACATTTTCCTCTGTGCGTTGGAGTTTACGAAAGGCTTTTGCAAGCGTATCCGTGACTTCTTTTTTCTCCATTTCAATGATAAATCCATTAGATGACCGCTTATTTCGCAATTCTGAAATGGTTCCCTGCATAGCAATTTTTCCATCGTTCAAAAAAGCTGCCTCTGTACAGATGCGCTCCACATCTGAAAGAATATGTGTGGAAAAAAATACTGTGGTCTGCTCTTTCGCTGCAAGAAGGATATCAAGAATTTCCTTGCGGCCTGCCGGATCAAGTGCGGATGTGGGCTCATCGCAGATTAAAAGTTTTGGGCGGTTTAAAAGTGCCTGTGCAATTCCCAGGCGTTGTTTCATTCCCCTTGAAAATCCTTTGATACGGTGGCGCTCCTGCTCAAGACCGACCAGCTCCAACAGTTCTTTCCTTCTCGCCGCAATGTCAGCTTTGTCCATTCCGCACACTTCTCCGCAAAGAGTCAGGTATTCTTGGGGCGTCATATAAGAATAAAATTCTGGCACATCAGGCAGGTAGCCGATGTGCCGGTTGGTGTTGGTCTGTCCAAAACGCACCTTTTCACCCATCACATGAATTTCCCCGCTGTCCGCTTTCAGAAGCCCCAGGATAGCTTTCATTGTCGTTGTTTTTCCTGCGCCGTTTTTTCCTATAAAACCGAAAATGCTGTGTTCAGGGACAGACAGATCCAGCCCGCAGAGCACTTCCTTACTGCCAAAATTCTTTTTCAGGTTTTGTATCGTCAGTACATCCATGTCAGTTCTCCTCCTTGCCAAGCAGGAAATACAGGATCGGGCCGATAAACTCCATGCCGATAATTGCAATAACAAGCCACAAAGTACGATTGCCTCTTTTATAATTTTTATGTGTCAGGATGTGATAAAGCGTATAACCCAACAGGGCAAGCTGAGCGATTGCCAGCGGGATTAAAAACGGAAGAAAATCTATAAAATTATTCATTCTTTTTTGCCTCCTCTCCATAGGTTTCCACGCAAAAGCCTTTATATCCACAACAGGTACATGTCAGCTTTCTTAGCGTGGGAGTGTGTCTTGCAAAAACAGCCTCTTTTAATTGAGGTTTAAAAACCTCATGGCACTGCGGACAGATATACGCAACTCTTTTGAAATAGAATTTCGTGACCCAAATTGCATATGAAACAGCTATCAGTGCCCAAAGAGCAAAAGGCCACCATATCCCGGTGAAAATCCAGAGAAGGATAGAGAGCCACTGAATGATGTTAAGGGGAAGACCTGTGATCAGCAGGATTGCGTGTAGCTGTCTCATCTTCTTTTTGTTTTCCATCACATAAGCTATATCACCGATAGATTCGATGGAGAAATTTTCTACGCTCTTCAGCTCTCGCTTAATCTCAGCGAGCATATCAAGTTTTGCCTGCCTTTTGCGTACTTCTTCCTGAAGGAGCTGCTCCTGCTGTTCAAGCAAAACGGAAATAACACTGCCGGGCTGCTCCTCAGACAGCAATTCTCCTATGCTGTTAATCGAAATATCAGCGTCACGAAGGAAGCAGATAATCTTCAGTCTCTTTAAGTCATCCTCTGAATAAAGCCTCCTGCCGCCCTCGGTAAGCTCACTGGGTGTCAGAATACCACGGGTGTCGTAATACTGCACTGTCCTGACGGAAACGCCACAGAGCTTTGCAATTTCTCCAGTCGTGTATTTTGACATAGCATTTACCTCCTTTCGCCCCTACTTTACTTCATTACGCAGCGTCACAAGCAATACATGACGCAGGGGGATTTTTGATTATTTCAAAATATGATTCAAATTTATACTTTCCTCTGACAAAGACAGGCGTCGGTTTCCCGGCGCCTGCACTGTATTTTCGATTCTCCCGGATTGCAATTTTCCCGTAAACAGTCCCACTCTAAGACATCCTGTTTTTCAGCCCTCGCTTTTTGCGTGTTGCCACAGGGCATATCTCCCCGTTTTTCATCCGAATCATAAGCTGTCCGTAATCAATCTCTGCGATATTGTCTGTATTTACAAGGTAGGAGCGGTGGCATCTGTAAAACCGCTGGTCCAGTTCTTTTTCGATATCTCCAAGCTGCCCTGGGAACTCCAGGAGCCTCTGCCGGGCATGAAGGGTGATCTTGTGGATGTTATCGGAAGTTTCAAAAAAGAGGATCTCGTCATAGCCGATGGAAATGGTGCGCTCCGACTGCCGGAGGAGGAATTTCCCCATCTGGCTGTTGGCCGGGGAAGTCTCTTTCTCCTGCACATTCAGCAGGCAGTCGTGGATTTTCCGCTTGATATCCTCTGTACTGCTCTTTATGATGAAATCCAATGGTTCTACCTTGTACTGGAAGGTCAGAAATCCCATTTCTGAATGGGATGTGATGAATATGATGAAGCACCGGGGCTGCAGTTTTCTGATCTCCTGTGCAAGGGTCAGCCCATTGATCCTGGACTTCAGATCAATGTCAAGAAAGAATACGCCCATATTGCTGGAAGCCTTCATCCCTTCCAGGATCTCATCCGGATCAGAGGAGGCCAGCACGATCTGCATATCTAAGTTCTCAATGAGGAGCGCATCCCTGATATACCCGGTAAACAGACTGAGCTGTTTCTTATTATCTTCACAAATATAGATATCCAGCATATGTTCCTCTCCCTTCGTGTCTATATGGATATTCTAACACAGCCTCCCGCAGCTCCTGTGAAAAAGTAAAATACGCTGCGTATCCGGTCATAAACGCAGCCTTCCGTCATCAAGGCCCACGGTTATTCTGGAAATTTTACTGTTTCTTCATGCGGAGGTATTGGATAAACTGTCCGTTCCGTACTTCCGTATCCCAGAAGATCTGATCGTATGCGCTAAGGATTTCCTTTGCGTTATAGAGACCGATCCCCCGGTTTTTCCCTTTGGTCGTCGTTCCCGCCTGCCGCAGTGACGCCTGGGGCAGACCGGTATCCCGGAAACTGTTGGAAATAATAAAGACAACCTCTTCTGCCTCATCCAGAACAGCCATCCGTATCTCCGGCTCCTCCGTTTCCAACGCCCCTTCGATGGCATTATCCAGGAAAATGCCAACCACACGGCACAAATCTACCGTCCCCATGGGAACGCTGCTGATCTCCTTTTCAACCTCCACCGTCACGTTGATGTTTAGTTCCGCCGCATACAGAAGTTTGGCGGAAACGATACTTTTCAGTTCCGTGATCCGGATATGGATCAGTTGGTTGAGCCGGGATGTGGCAGTAAACAGCTTTTGGTTCATGGGAGCGATCTCCCGGTCAAAATAGGCTTTCAACCCTTCCATGTCACCGGACTCCGTATAGCCGGAAAGAGTCAGCATAATGTTATTATAGTCATGCTTGAACGCCCGCAGGGAAGAATACATGGCTTCCACCTGTCCCGTATACTCCTGCAGTCTCTGATAGGCGTCCTGCTTCATCTGCAGGTCCATGTTTTCAATCCGGGAGCGGATAATATTGACGATGAGCACAGTGCTGATCACAAAGTAGCACCCAAAGAGAAAACAGTTAAACAGGATCACCGGCCGGCTATAGCCGATATACTCCCCCACCGCAATATTAAAAAGAAAGATCAGCAGGCAAAATACAAGATTGATGGATATCAGGACCGCAAGCTGCCGGGGCAGTGTCCGGTGGATTTTTCCCATCAGTCTGTGGAGCAGCCTGGAAAGTACCGGGCAGATCACAGCCAATATCAGAAGATAGAGCAAAACATACAAAAGGCTGGCTCCGTATGCGCCCATGTTCCCAAAGATCCGGCGGCTCATCGGCTCCCATACCAGAGCCAGCAGGTAATCACAGACCACACAGAAAAGATACGTCCCAATAAAAGTGCTGACATTAAGAAAGCGGTTCTCATCAATCCATGCGATGTAAATCCCTCCCAAAAGGAGCAGCACAACTACACCAATATTTCCCAGTTCCCACTGAATCAGGAGAATACTCCCCAAAAAGATCAAATACAGAATCCCTTTCTCCTTTTTTGAAAGCCTGCATGGAAGAAAAAAACTTACCGGAAGCAGGTAAGAACAGGCACTCAGAAGAGAGAGGATACACGTCGCCAGGATTTCCATGACTCTTGGCTCCTTCCATAAGATTTGCAGGCAGCTCTAAGCCCTTGCTGCATTTATTCATAAAAAGCGGTCCTCTGATTCAAAATCAGAGCGTTTTTTCGCTGTTTCCGTGCGTTTATTACTATTTCGTCGGCAACATACCATAAAGCATTATAATTATATCAGAGGAGAAACCTCTTGTAAAAAGAAACATGGGAAAGCAGAAGGCAGACTTTTATCAAGGAAGGAGGAGACGCCGGCATGAGACATAACAGAATCTATCGTGGAATATTCTTAGGCATATTGCTGGCTTGTACCGTGTATCTGATCTATACCATAGTCAGAGATCCGGTGGGCGGCTACGGACTGGATTATATACTCCTGGCTTTAGGGGTAACGGCAGGCTTTATCGTACTTGACAGGCAGAAACGGCAAAAAATAAGAGCAAATGAATTGTGAGGTGTATGAAAATGAGAAAATGTATCCGATGCGGAAGCGAAATGAAAGAGGACTGTGCAGTAAAAATCGAAGGTGCGGGATATGGGATCATCCTCTCTTCCGATGAATCCAAACTGTTTGGTGGCAGAATCGGGAACCCCAAAGTTGCTATTTGCCCCAAATGTGGGGAAGTTTCTATCTATCTGGATGATGTCACCAAACTAAGCTAATCCCAAAAAGAGGAAGGTACATTCTATTGTAGACCGCCTGTGGGAATATGAATAAACCGCAGGTGAGGGGGGGATGTTAATGGGAAGGCATTGATCATTTTATTTGAAGAGAAAGAGGAAGAACTGTTTCACCATATTGTTGCTACACTTTCAGCTAATATTCCTGTCATAGAGCTTGCAGAAAAAGAGGAACAACAATGGATACAGGCATCTGGTTTAGCAATTCTTCCTCAGAAACGGCAGGTAACGATAAACGGAAAGAACCTCCCTTTATCACCTTTGGAGTTTTCTGCGTTACGCTATCTGGCAGCTCATCCCGGCTGGATCATCAGCCAAGAAGAACTCTACCAGGCTGTATGGAAGGAAGAACCTGTTAATATAAAAGGAGCCGTTTACTGTACAATCGCCAGCCTCCGGAAGAAACTCAAGGCGCATACCTGCAAGGAATATATTCAGACAGTTTCCGGCATGGGATACCGGTTTAACAAGACTCCGGAGGTGTGATTTTTATATGTTAATCTGCGTTGCTTGTGGCAACGGCGTTTTTGATGTTTAATGACTATATCAAAACAAAGGAGGCACAAGCTATGTTGAATGAAAATATTAAGAATTTGCGAAAAGCAAAAGGGCTATCACAGGAAGAACTTGCCAACAGGCTGAATGTCGTAAGACAGACAGTATCGAAATGGGAGAAAGGCTCATCAGTTCCTGACTCAAGTATGCTGATATCCTTAGCAGACGAACTGGATACTTCTGTAAGCATATTACTGGGAGAAACCGTACCGGAACATGGTTTGAAGGAAACAGACCTAAAAAGTATTTCTGAAAAACTGGAAAGCATTAACCTTCAATTTGCCAAAAGAAGCAGGATGAGGATTCGGCTAATCCGCTATCTGCTTATTGCATTGTGTGTACTTATAACGGTAGGCTTTATTTCTTTTGCGGTGATACACGGTGAATATTTGGATTGGGATTACAGCAATCCGGAATATGCAGTTGCCGGGACTATATTGCATGGCGTTGAATTTTTGTTTGTAAGATTGTCGCCTTTCATCTTTATTGGTTCTATCATCGGGATTATATTCACATATAAAAAGAGAGAAATCTGATTTTCTCTATCAAGGCAGGCACCGGGAAACCGGCGTCTGCCTTTCATTTACCACTCCACATAAGTCATGGTATTCTGCCTTAATCCATTCTCTTTTCAAAAATCCCTGTATAATTCCTCCAGTTCCGTCAGGTTGAAACCATCCAGTTCCGTCTCATCTTCCTGTCCATCGGTATTGATAAAGCCGATCCGGTAAGTACCGCCTCCGGTTGTCACAATCCCTTTTCCAGCTTCTCTGATCGTCATACCCACTCTCCATTCTTCAGGCCGCTTTTGCCTGATTATTTTCATCAAACTCCAAACACATCTGGCCTACGGACTCCCAGGTTTCATAGGGTACGCCCAGATATTCCAGCACACTCCGCATCCCCAATCCGCCTTCCTCCGTAGATTTCATACAAAACTCATACTGCTTAGGATAAGCTGTCTGCATCCTCTGGAAACGGTTCGGCTCTTTTTCCTCGGTCACTCCAAACCCGCAGAACATACAGCCGGTTCTTTGCTCCCCGCTCAGATGGTAAATTCCCTGCGCATCCTTTGTGATCTCTCCGTATACCGGGCAGATAGAGAACTCATAGGCTGGTCCCTTTTCCGGGATGATCTTTTCTCCCATATGCTCATAAGCAAACCGGAGTACATCCTGTTTCGTCCAGGGACCCAGCGGCTGGCTTTTGATCATTCTGCCGTCATATACATTGCATCCGGTCTTCGCATACTGATGCGCCCGGCGGAAGGATTCATCCTGTGTTACTCCCACAAAAGGCTGTCTGCCAGTCTTTTTCACATACTGATTAAAGGGTTTCTCCTTCATGATCAGACAGCACTTTTCTGAAATATCATAGGGACCGTAAATGTATTTCTGCCACTTCTTTGGCAGCATACCGAATTTTCCTCTCTCGTCACCGTTCAGCAGGTAATTCCGATAACGGGGCGATAGCTTCCCATGCCGGAGTTTCCGGATCTTGCTTGCATTTTCTTTGCTGATGAGCGGATACCCTTCCTTCAGGATCACCTGCCGGAAATTCATGGCAGGCCGGATCTCCTCATAGGCGCCATAGGCTTGAAAAGAACGGGCAAACTGGATGATTTCGGGGAACTCCAATCCGGTATTGCAGAAAACGGCAGGGATTTCACTTCCCAGCGTCATCCTGACCAGCGCCAGCAGCACGGTGGAATCCAGGCCACCGCTGAAGCTGACATAGACCTGTCCATCCCAGTAATCATACCATTCCATGATCCGCCGTTTGGCCAACATCAGTTTCCCCTCATAGGGAAGATATTTCCGCTGTATATAATATCCTCTGTTCAACTTTAAATCTTTTTCCTGTATATACATTTTCTTCTCCTTTACGCTGCAGTTTTTCATTTATTTTCCGGTAAAATGGGGCAGAGTAACTCCTCATACCGTTTATATCCCTGGTTGTTAAGCGGTCCCTGCAAAGAAGTAATGATTGTCTGGAGTGCTTGTATCAACTCCTCCTCACTCATGTCATCTTCTTTCCCTTCAATTTTCTCCCGTTCTTTCTCATATTCAGCTTCCAACATGAT
>DWWI01000267.1 GCA_019119745.1 Candidatus Mediterraneibacter gallistercoris
AATGTACACTGGTTTTTGCAGCAGTATCCGGAATTCTCCCCGGGTGATATCCGTGACCGTATCTGCCCGGAATTGCGGGAGAGCGTTGTGGAGAAAGGATGTATCCAGCTGCTGCCGGGCGTACATAAGAGCGACGGCTTCTTTATCGCAAGACTGGTAAGAAATCATGGAGGAAATCAGGAGCTATGAAAAAAGATATCCGGTCCTATGGATATACAGAACTGAAGAAAGAGATGGAACATCTGGGAGAAAAGGCATTCCGTGCAAAACAGGTATATGAATGGCTTCACATCAAGCTTGCGGACAGCTTTGACGAGATGACAAACCTGTCGTTGAAGCTTCGGGAGCGGATGAAGGAAGAATATAAGATATTTCCTGTTATTATGGAAGAACGTCAGATATCGAAGCTGGATGGAACGAACAAGTTTCTGTTCCGCCTGTATGACGGGAATATGGTGGAAAGCGTTCTTATGAAGTATAAACACGGCAATTCTGTCTGCATTTCCTCCCAGGCGGGCTGCCGGATGGGATGTGTGTTCTGTGCGTCAACGATCGGAGGGCTGAAGAGAAACCTGAATGCATCTGAGATGCTGGGACAGATCTATCAGATCCAGAAAATCACGGGCGAGCGTGTGTCAAATGTCGTCATTATGGGAACCGGAGAACCGTTGGACAACTATGATAATTTTGTGAAGTTTATCCGTATGCTGACTGATGAACACGGACTGAATATCAGCCAGAGGAATGTGACGGTATCAACATGCGGCATTGTTCCTAATATGCTGCGTCTGGCGGATGAAGGGTTTCAGATCACGCTGGCACTTTCTCTCCATGGTTCTACCCAGGAAAAAAGGCGGAAGCTTATGCCTGTCGCCAACAAATACGACCTGTCTGACGTTCTTGCCGCCTGCGATACATATTTTAAGAAGACGGGGCGCAGGGTGACCTTTGAGTACAGTCTGGTGCACGGGGTCAATGACAGGGATGAGGATGCAAGGGAGCTGATTTCAATCCTGAAGCCCAGAAACTGCCATCTGAATCTGATTCCGGTCAATCCGGTAAGAGAACGTCATTTTGTGCGTCCGAGCAGGGAAAATGCCCTGAATTTCAAAAATAAACTTGAAAAAAGCGGAATAAATGTTACTATAAGAAGGGAAATGGGCTCTGATATTGACGGGGCCTGTGGACAGCTCAGACGCCGTTATGCGGAGGAAGAGAACACAAACAACAGGATTTAAGGAGACAGATATGAGGACATTTTCTATTACAGATGTGGGAATGGTACGACAAGTGAATCAGGATTATGTCTACACGACAGACCGGCCTCTGGGTATCCTTCAGAATCTCTTTGTGGTCGCTGACGGAATGGGCGGACATCAGGCGGGAGATTACGCTTCCAAGTATACAGTTGAGGTCCTGGAGCGGGAGCTGGCTATGAGTGAGGGTGAAGATGTGGAAAAGTGCCTTGTGAAAGCCATCAAGACAGCGAACCGTGAGATCATTAAAGAGGCGTCCCGGGATGAGCATTTAAAGGGAATGGGAACAACAGTTGTTGTAGCTACGATCATGAACCAGATGATGTATTTTGCCAATGTGGGCGACAGCCGTCTGTATCTGATCAATCAGGGAATCCAGCAGCTAACGAAAGACCATTCACTGGTAGAAGAGATGGTAAGGCTCGGAGGTATCAAACCGGAGGAGGCAAAACACCATCCGGATAAGAATATTATTACGAGAGCCATCGGAGCAAAAGCCGATGTTGACGTGGACTTTTACGAACACCGTCTGAAACGGGGAGACATCATACTGATGTGTACAGACGGACTGAGCAATATGGTGGAGGACGAAGAACTTTTCCATATTGTTCAGGGAGGAAGAGATATCGTGGAATCCGGTCAGGCTCTTGTAGATGCTGCAAAGGAAAACGGCGGTACGGACAATATAGGGGTTGTTCTGGTGGAACCGTTTGCGGATGAGGTGAGTGTATTATGATTAAAGAAGGAGTTATTTTAGGGAAACGGTATGAGATACTGGGCCGTATCGGAAGCGGCGGAATGGCAGACGTATATAAGGGGAAGGACCATAAGCTGAACCGGTTTGTGGCAATCAAAGTGCTGAAAAGTGATTACCGTTCCGATGAAGTGTTTATCAAAAAGTTTTTGAGTGAGGCCCAGGCGGCAGCGGGGTTGATGCACCCGAATGTGGTAAACGTCTATGACGTGGGTCAGGACCGCGGTCTGTACTATATGGTCATGGAGCTGGTAGAAGGAATCACGCTGAAGGACTATATTGAGAAAAAAGGGAGACTTTCAGCGAAAGAAACTGTCAGCATTGCCATTCAGATGGTGACAGGTCTTCAGGCAGCTCATAACCATCATATTATCCACAGGGATATTAAGCCGCAGAATATCATCATATCAAAAGACGGCAAAGTAAAAGTAACTGATTTCGGTATCGCGCGCGCGACTACGTCCACACAGACGATCAGCACGAGCGTGATGGGATCGGTGCATTATACATCTCCGGAGCAGGCGCGGGGCGGCGTGGTCGATGAAAGAAGCGATATCTATTCCATCGGCATTACTCTGTATGAGATGGTGACAGGCCATGTGCCGTTTGACGGGGACTCTACGGTATCTGTGGCATTAAAGCATCTGCAGGAACAGATCACTTCTCCGGCTGAGGAGGTTGAAGACCTTCCGTACAGCCTGGAGTGTATTATCATGAAATGTACTCAGAAGAGCCCTGATCTCCGTTATCATGACTGTGCATCACTGCTGCTCGACCTGAAACGCTCTCTGGTCGATCCGGACGGTGATTTTGTCGTACTCGGAGCAGGTGCCGGAGTGGATACGGACCGTACGGTCGTCATGTCTCCGGAAGAGCTGGAAAAGATGCAGAAACGCCAGTATGACGCCGGCGAAGAAGCTGAAGACTATGATGAAGACGGCGAAGATGACTACGATGAGGAAGATGAGGACGAGGAAGAAGACGATTACGACGATAAACGTCAGGACCGCCGCCGAAGGAATAATGTAAATAATGACACAAAACGGATCATGAAGATTCTTATGATCGTGGCAGGTGTTGTGGTGGCACTGCTTGTTTTGTTCCTCGTGGCAAATGCGGCCGGCTTTTTCAGCGGACCGGGACTTACCAGGCAGGAAGAAGAGGCGGTGAAAGTGCCTGATCTGAGAGGAAAGACAGAGGAAGAGGCAAGAGCGGCGCTGAAAGACACAGGACTCGGCCTTACCGTAGAGAATGATCCGCAGCCGTCCAACCAGTACGATGAAGGCGAGATCATGAGCCAGGATCCTGCACCGGGAGATGAAGTAGCGGCGCATACAACGATCAAAGTTGTATTAAGCAGCGGCGAAGAAGCTGAAACGACGAAAGTTCCAAATGTAGTCGGAAAGAGTGAGTCGGAGGCTGAGGAGCTGATCCAGAAAGCAAATCTTATTGTTGTTCACGGAGACGCGCAGTACAGTGACGATGTTGAAGAAGGAGACGTTATCTCCAGTGACCCTACGCCAGGAACCGAAGTAGACGAGGGAACTGAAGTGACAATTGTAGTAAGTCTGGGGTCACAGCCGGCAACCGTTCCGAATCTGCGGGGAAAGACTGCGTCGGCGGCAGAATCAGCGCTTGCAAATGCAGGCCTGAGCGGAAGCTCCAGCGAGGATTACAGCGATAGTGTGCCGGAGGGACAGGTGATTTCCCAGAGCATAGATCCGGGCGAGAAGGTTGATAAAGGAACGACGGTGTCCTATGTTGTCAGCCTTGGACCTGAGACCACCTATGTTACCGTTCCGGGACTTGGAGGATATACAGAATCAGTAGCAAGACAGAGACTGGAGGATGCAGGCCTTTCGGTCGGAACGGTGAGCGAGGCCTACAGCAGTACCGTCGGCAAAGGATATGTTATAGACCAGACGGCAAGTCCGGGAAGCTCCGTCGAGGCGGGAACATCTGTGGGATTTACGGTGAGCCTCGGACCGGAACCTCAGCAGGAGGATCCGTCATCCGGCGGCGATACAGACACCGGGACAGGAACTGATACAGATACAGGGGAAACAACTGAGTGATCTCCGGAGAATTATTAAAATATATGCAGGGAAAAATTGTAAAAGGTATTGCCGGATTCTACTACGTTCACGTAGTAGAATCCGGTGTTTATGAGTGTAAAGCAAAAGGAATATTCCGCAAAGACGGCATAAAGCCGCTGGTGGGAGATGACGTCGAGATTGAGATTCTGGACGAAAAAGATATGGAAGGAAATATTATGAAGATCCTTCCGCGCAGAAATGAACTGATCCGGCCGGCTGTCGCAAACATAGATCAGGCGCTTGTGGTGTTTGCTGTGACAAAACCCAGACCTCATCTTAATCTTCTGGATCGTTTCCTGGTCATGATGGAGAGCCGGGAAGTACCGGTCATCCTGTGCTTTAATAAGACGGATATCGCAGATGATCCGGATATTGAGGAACTCAGGAAAATCTATGAAGGGTGCGGATATCCGCTGGTGTTTACCAGTGCAAAGGAAGAAAAGCATATTGACGAACTCAAAGCAATCCTGAAGGGAAAGACTACAGCGATTGCAGGACCGTCCGGAGTCGGAAAATCATCTATTATTAACCTGCTCCAGTCGGAGGTAGAGATGGAGACGGGGAGCATCAGCCGGAAGATCGAGAGAGGAAGACATACGACACGGCATTCGGAACTGCTTGTGATCGGTGACGATTCTTACATTATGGATACCCCCGGATTCAGTTCTCTTTATATCAGCGATATTGACCAGGATTCGTTGAAGTACTGTTTTCCGGAATTTGCGCCCTATGAAGGGAAATGCAGATTTAACGGGTGCAGTCATGTGCATGAACCGGACTGCGCGGTCAGACAGGCCGTTGACGAGAAAAAGATACATGGATCGAGGTACGAAGATTATGTTGCCATGTACCGGGAGATTCAGGAAAGAAAGAGGTATTAGCTTATGGAAAATATTCTCTCGCCATCTATACTTTCAGCTGACTTCAAAGTACTGGGAGAGCAGATCAGACAGACAGAAGAGGCAGGAGCCCGATATATCCATTTTGATGTGATGGACGGAATTTTTGTCCCGAGCATCTCTTTCGGGATGCCGGTGCTTTCTTCGATAAAGGGACTGACTTCGCAGGTGCTGGACGTGCACCTTATGGTGACGGAACCTGTCCGCTATGTGAAAGATTTCGCAAAATGCGGGGCAGATATTATCACAGTTCATCTTGAAGCATGTGAAGATCCGGCGGCAACGCTGGATGCGATTCATGACTGCGGTGTAAAGGCAGGTATTTCAATCAAGCCGGGTACGCCGGTGGAGAGTCTGGCTCCGTATCTGGAAAAGGCGGAGATGTTCCTTATCATGAGCGTGGAACCGGGATTCGGCGGACAGGCGTTTATTCCGGAGTCTCTGGAACGTATCAGCAGACTGCGCGCCATGCTCAGGGAAAAGGGAGAAGAAAAGGACATAGAGGTAGACGGAGGAATCTATCAAAGCAATGTGGCAGAGGTGCTGAAAGCCGGAGCAAATGTCATTGTATCCGGATCCGGTATCTATAAAGGCGATATCAAAGAAAACACGACAGGATTCATGGAGATATTGAAAGATTATGAGTAAGAGAACAGTAATCGTGAGCGGCGGAATGCTGGAAGAAGATTTCGTGCTCCCAATATTAAAAAGTGAAGAGACAGAATTTATCATCGGTGTGGACAAAGGACTTGAATTTCTTTATAAACATGAGATCAAGCCGGATTATATTGTCGGGGATTTTGACAGTGTTCCTCATGAACTGGTGGATTATTACCGGGAGAAACTTAACGTTCCTGTCAGGGAATTTAATCCTGTTAAAGACGCGTCTGACACAGAAATCGCATTGCGGCTTTGTCTGGGGCTTAACAGGAAAGCAATCTGGATCCTGGGCGGAACCGGAAACAGGATCGATCATCTGTGGGCGAATGTGCAGTGTCTGCAGATAGCCCTGGACGCCGGCGCAGATGCACGGATTATGGACAGTCATAACCAGATCCGCCTTATCGATAAAGATATTACATTGAAAAAGTCAGAGGCGTTCGGCCCGTACTTCTCACTGTTTCCACTGGAAATGCCGGTGGACGAGCTGAGCATCAAAGGGGCGAAGTATCCGCTGCAGAATCACTTCCTTAAGCCGAGTGACAGCCTTTGCGTGAGCAATGAATTCGAGGAAGACGAAGTGACGATCTCGTTTGTATACGGAAAAGTGATCCTGATGGAGACGAGAGACTAAAATAAAATAGATACAGTAAGGAGATTTAAAAGTTATGAAATTAGGAATCGTTGGACTCCCTAATGTAGGAAAAAGTACATTGTTTAATTCATTGACGAAGGCGGGCGCAGAATCCGCGAACTATCCGTTCTGTACCATAGACCCCAATGTTGGTGTGGTTACGGTGCCGGACGAGAGACTGAATGTACTGGGAGAGATGTATCACACGAAAAAGATTATCCCGGCAACGATTGAGTTCGTTGATATTGCCGGACTTGTAAAAGGCGCATCCAAAGGAGAAGGACTTGGAAACCAGTTCCTTGCAAATATCCGTGAAGTTGACGCTATCGTACACGTGGTACGCTGCTTTGAGAACACGAACATCGTGCATGTGGATGGAAGCATTGACCCTATGCGTGATATCGAGACCATCAATCTGGAGCTGATCTTCTCGGATCTGGAAGTGCTGGAGAGAAGGATCGCCAAGACAGTGAAACTGTCACGCAATGACAAGACGGCGGCGAAAGAACTGGATCTTTTAAACCGTGTGAAAGCGCATCTGGAAGAGAACAAGCTTGCAAAGAGCTTTGTGACAGACGATGAAGATGAGCAGGCTTGGCTTGCAGGATACAATCTGCTGACAGCAAAACCGGTGATCTTCGCGGCAAATGTATCGGAGGATGATCTGGCGGATGACGGAGCGAATAATCCGGGAGTACAGGCTGTCAGAGAATATGCCAAAGAAGAAGATTGTGAAGTGTTCGTCGTATGCGCGGAGATCGAGGAAGAGATTTCCCAGCTTGACGACGATGAGAAGAAAATGTTCCTCGATGATCTTGGACTCAAGGAGTCAGGTCTGGAGAAACTGATCAAAGCAAGCTACCATCTGCTCGGTCTGATCAGCTATCTGACGGCAGGAGAGCCGGAAGTGCGGGCATGGACGATCAAAAAAGGCACGAAAGCACCCCAGGCGGCAGGAAAGATCCATTCCGACTTTGAGAGAGGATTTATCCGCGCAGAGGTAGTAAGCTATGATGATCTGATCGCGTGCGGATCTCATACTGCGGCAAAAGAAAAAGGTCTGATCCGACTGGAGGGAAAAGACTACGTCGTACAGGACGGCGATATCATGCTGTTCAGGTTCAACGTATAGCACCAGTTCAGCCATGAGCATATCCGCGAGAGAAAACTATGCTTGCATGGTTTTTTGAGCGGGTGTGCTCATGGACTGAGCGCCAGAATATGAGCAAAACAGCGGCGGAAGAAAGGAGCAAGGTAATGCATTATGACATTTCTTTTCCAAATCTGGGCATCTATCTGGATCATGTGGGGAAGAACATTGAAATATTCGGATTTTC
>DWWI01000027.1 GCA_019119745.1 Candidatus Mediterraneibacter gallistercoris
GATCAGCGCGATTACCGCTCCGTTTCCGAAATTCGGCACACTTCCGAGCATCTCTGTGTAAAGTACGCTGGCCACCACTTCAAACTGCCCGCCCACAGACGCCGGGATACCGAAGTCTGTAAAGCACAGGAAGAAGGTCTGGATAAACGACGTCGCCAGAGTTCCGAGCAGCGGGATCACGATCGTCATCCGGAACGTCTGCAGCGGGGAATCCCCCATCAGCCTTGACACGATCATGAACCGCTTGTCAATGTATCCCATTGCATTGTTGATCAGCGTAAATGCGACCGGGAGCGTATACACCACATAGCCCAGCAGCAGACCGTTGAATCCGTAGATGTCAAAGAGCTGTCTGCCGAAAAGCTTTGTCAGAAGCCCCTGTTTCCCGAAGGAATAGATGATCGCGAACCCATACGTGATCGTCGGGAGCAACATGGGCAGGATCGCCGCCTTGCTGATCAGCCATTTATATCGTCTGCCAAGGTTCGTATAGTGAATCGTGTACGCCAGGATAAAAGCGAGCACGGTCGTGACCACTGCACTGCATACCGAGATGAGTACACTGTTCCACAATGCTCTTAAGAATCCTCTTCCGGTGAGCACTTCCACATAGTGGCCAAGTGACACAGCGGTGCCGTCTCCCGTAAAAGACTTTACCAGCACGCTGATCATGGGAACCACAAGGAATCCTGCGAAGAAGACTGCCACAATGGCAAAGATCAATTTAATCTCTCTGTTCTTTCTCATCGTTCCCACCTCTTCAGCACACCTGTGCCTGTTCTTCAAGCTGTCCCGAGAACAGGGCATAGATATTGTTCTTCTTGATTTCAAGCTGGTTTAATATAAATTTCTTTACAAAACCATTTTCCGGTTTACCGATGATTTCTTCCGGCTTTCCGAACTGTGCTATCTTTCCATCGTTGATGATCATAACCCGGTTGGAAAGTGTAAGGGCTTCTTCCGGATCATGAGTTACGATGATCGTCGTCAGATTGTACTCTCTTGCAATCGTCCGGATCCTGTCTTTGATAGATTCCTTGATGACGCCGTCCAGAGCGCTTAACGGCTCGTCGAGAAGCAGGATCTTCGGTTTCATGACCATCGTTCTTGCGAGTGCGACTCTCTGTTTCTGTCCGCCTGAAAGCTGCCCGATCCTCTTATTTAAATGTTCCTCAAGCCCCAGCAGGTGGATCAGCTCTTCTACTTCCTCTTTGGAAGAGATTTCCGGATTATTTCTCAGCCCGTATGTAATATTCTGATAGACATTCAGATTAGGGAACAGGGCATAATCCTGGAATACAATGTTGAATCCTCTCTTTTCCATAGGAACGTCTGTGATGTCCACTCCGTTATAAATGATCTGTCCGCCGTCCGAATCCACGATTCCGAGGATCAGATTAAGCAGCGTCGTCTTTCCGCATCCGGACGGTCCTAATATAGAAACAATTTCTCCGTCCCCGATATTCAGGCTTATGTCGGTTAGCACCTGCGTGCCGTCATAGCTTTTCTTTACATTTTTCAACTCAAGCATAATACTTAACTCCTCTTCACTTTTAGCAATTCAAAGTGTCTCAAAAGTATCTTCGGCTGCCGTACTTTCCTGTCGTTCCGGTCTTCCGGCCGCCTGCATGTAAGATTATAACCGCCCTGTTTCCGGTGTTTCTATCAAGAAAAAATCAAGCCTCTGTAAAGGAAATGTAAACTTTACAGAGGCTTAACATACTTTAAAATGTAGAGATTCTACCGTTTTCGATGATAGTCGTACGCCTTATCGCGCACAACTTTTTCGCATTTATTCAGTTGTTCCACATAGTGCTCATAGTCCGATGATATGAGCCCCATATATATCATATCCACGATCAGAATCTGTGTGGACCTGGAAAAGATCGCATTGCCGTAGAAATGCTGATCCTGGCTGGTACATATCAGGATATCCGCATATTTACTGATCGTAGACTCCTTAAAATTCGTGATCGCAATCGTACACGCTCCGGAACGCTTTGCCGCCCTCATGGTATCAACTGTATCCTTCGACTCACCGGAATAAGAAATACCAACGGCCACATCCTGATCCGTCAGGCGTCCGGCGGCGATCTGCTGCAGATAGCAGTCGGTAAAATGCCGACATGGAAGTCCCAGATACAGAAGCTTAGTCAGCAGATCCACTGCCATGACCTCCGAATTTTCCACACCGTAGATGTCGATCAGCCGGGCATTCTTGAGTGCCTCGATCACTCTTTTGTATGTCTTTCCCAGAAAGTTTTTAAGAGTTTCCTCCAGCATACGCTCCGTTGTCATCGTAATATTGACCGGAAGCTCATCCAGTCCGTCCTTTTTATCAAGAGTATATCCGTACATAAGCTGGGGCTGTCCGGCATTTTCCGCCCGATTTCCCGACTTGGCAAGCTCGGCGACCAGCTGGTAGCGGAAATCCTTATAGCCGTCGTATCCCAGAGCCCTGAGCATCCGCAGCACCGTGGGCTGACTGACCTTCGCGGCCTTGGCAACACGGTCGAGCGGCATCTCCGTGACCTGTTCCATATGATTCAGTATGTAATCTGCGGCATGCTTCTCCGATTTTCTCAAATCCGCGTAGCCGGATTCGATCAGTGTCGTGATATTGTTCTTCATGGTCTGTTTAACATTCTGCAGATTACCGGATCTTAAGTCTGATATATTCATATGCGGTGTAGATAATCTACAGAATTTTCTCCTTTTTGCTCTTACGTCCATTTGAAAACATTATAACAGAGCGTAAAAACCTGTGCGGAAGAGATTGTGTTAAATGTTTGTAAAATATACAGATTATTTTTTCCTATTTATCTGAAGCAGGCACATCAGAATTATTCCCAAGACTGCTCCCAAAAGTAGTCCGCCTATAAACGCCAGAAATAGTTCCATTTTATCAACTCCCCGTGTTTTTGAAGAGTATTCCCATTATATAGGTATTCTATGCATTTATTTTGCGAAAAATAACAGTGCACCCTGTCGGACACACCGCATATTTATTCTCCATCTATAACAGACTGTTTATCCTAGAAGAATCCTATTTACAGACTGCTCTTCATACTCTCACCCGTGAAAGCAGTGAAAAACAAACGGATACTTTCGATTATACATATTTTGAAAAGAGACAGGGTTATATAAAAATAATAATCTTATTAATAAAATTTGAAATTTCGAAAATGGAAATGTTGAAGTATTGTAAAACTGATTAATCTTGATTATAATAATGAGAGTATATAGTCTGATTATCATAAAATGTATGAGTTTTTAAAAGGGGGCGCCTTTATTTAAATGGCTATGCTGAAGTCGATTTATCAGATATAAAATCAATATACTAAAGAGAGGGAATATAATATGTTAGAAAATGTTTTTCTTCCACTGCTCGTAGCAGTCATCAGTACCTTCATCGCAAGTCATGTTGGGCAAAGTCTGAGAAAACTTTTTATATTTATTACAGTTATTGTAGTATTATATATAGCATACTATTTTATTTCTCCAATATTATCCACTACAACCGATTCTCCCAGATCCAACGTACCATCTACGGAAACAAACAGTGCCGCAACTTCAACTTCTTCCGGAAGCAATAATGATTCTTCCTCTAATGAAGAATACACAAAAAATCTGGAAAGATTTGAAGCAATGAATGATTATAAAGGAGCACTGCAGTATATGAATTCCAACAATCTGTCAGATGAACCGCTCTTTACTGAGAAATACAATACATACTCGCAAAAATATATTGCCGAAGTTTCCCAAGAGGCAGAACACCTACTTCAGGCAGGAAATATAACTGAGCGAAATGTATTATTAAATGAAGCATTAACAATACTTCCAGATAACGAAACTCTGCTTGATCTGTATGAAGGCCAGCCTGATCAACTTTTTCATATGCAGGAATTTATTGGAAATATAGGTGAGTTTGTTTTTTATAACGATGGCACTACAGACAATACCGGAGCAGACCGCCCATACAGAATCTACTGCTGTAACTACAATACACATAATACAGGCTATCAGGAAGCAACATATAAATTAAATAACCAATACAGCCGTCTGGATTTTACACTTGCCCTTTCATCTGTATCAAAGGACACTACACACAGTGCATGGCTTGAATTTCGAAACGGAGATACCCTGATTCAGAGCACAGATCATTTTACTGCTGGATCAAAACCACATAGTTACTCGATTCCTCTGACTGGTGTGGATGAGCTGGTAGTTACAGCCCGGTGTGACAGCAGTTCATATACAATAAATTTTGTAGATCTCCTGTCCAGTGAATTTCTGTTAATCAAATAATGAATTTCACTGTGCCAGTAATCTACATATTTTTAGTAACCGCCAATGATACTGCAATAAATTAAATTTACTCCATCTCTTCACGAGTTGGAGTATTTCACTATAATTCATATGCGATTTTTGATAGATTGGAATCTTTCACTCCAAGGTGTCAGTTCTTTCGGCCTACTGCAATGGACGAATTGTATTCTCACGGAGATTGTTGGTAAAGCTGTAGCCCCCGTCTTCCAAATAGACCTCTGCTGTATCACGCCGGTTAAAAAAGTAATTCGCCGCATTATCTGTGTATTCCAGTAAAAAAAGTGGGCGTATGCTCCGCACCAATGGTACGCTCAATCTATTTTAATCGGTGCGGAGCATCATCTCGCTGATGATAGATGCTTATTTCTTTGCTTCACGCATACTAATACCATTCATTTCAAGCCGACAACTGTGTTTCTCGTCAGTAATACAGGCAAGACATACACCTGCATACGTATGTTCCCTGAATAGATCAAACCATGACTTGATCAAACACTGTTAAATGATGATTGTGGATTTACATCCATCACATCCGTCGATTACTTCGAAGAGATCACGG
>DWWI01000028.1 GCA_019119745.1 Candidatus Mediterraneibacter gallistercoris
ATGATCATCGGACGTCTCAACAAAGAGATGAAAGAAATCTGCCTGCTTGATCAGGTATATGTACAGGACAGCGATCTGACTGTTGCAAAATATGTTGACAAAGTAGCAAAAGAGAACAACGCAAAAGTAACAGTTACGAAGTTCGTACGCTACGAGACAGGCGAAGGAATCGAGAAGAAAGAAGAGAACTTCGCAGAGGAAGTAGCAAAACAGATGAACGCGTAATACGCAGCTTTCTGTAAATTTATAATGAAACAAACGAGAGAATCCGCAGGCTTTCTGCGGGTTCTTTTTCTTAATCTTCTTCAAGTTTCGGCAGGATTGATCGCATGGATTCATCGAATTCAGCATCAGAGGAGTTGTGGAAGAGAATCAGGTCGTGCCCTGCATCCAGTCTTTCCAGAGGCTCGGGAATAGAAAAATCCACAGTCTTGAGTTCCAGAGTTTCCTCGTTGTGGACTTCCTTTGTAAACGGAGCATTGATCAGGACGATATCGTCATACTCCAGCGCCTCTACGCCGATGTCTACAATCGTTTCATATTCGTAGTCACGGATATTTTCCTCAAAAAACTTTGAACTGCGGTTGATCTCCTCGCCGGCGGCTGCAAACACCCGGTTGGATAACGGAATCAAAGTATCTTTGTCAAGATAGACGACATGTTTCAGGTTTCTGGCAAGCTGTTTTGAAATGTAGGTCTTCCCGCAGGCAGGCGGAGAGCTGTCAATGCTATAAGGTTTGTACCCGGGGTACAAATCATTTTTAATTATTTTGTGTGAAGAGAATAAAATTCATCGAAATAATAAAAAACACATTGACCTTCCGGCTTTTCAGTGCTATATTCATCTTCGTCAAAAGCAGATGAGCAAAGAGGCTTATGCATATTGTTGCATAAGTCTCTTTTTTGCTTTTGGAGAAAACAGCTGTTAGAAAAGAGTACAGGGAGTGAACAGGTATGAACAGAAAAAAGTTTATTAATGCGAAAATAAAAGGTGTAGATGAATTACAGGAAATACTGGTTGAGGACGGTGTGTTTAAAGAAATTTCGTCCCATATTGATGCTACAGACTGCCCGGTCATCGATTTACAGGGAAAGCTGACACTGCCTCCCTATGTAGATCCGCATATTCATCTTGACTATGTATTTACAGCAAGGAAACAGGGCGCAAAAAATGGAACGGGTACACTTTTTGAAGGAATTCAGAGATGGAGTGAGACAAAAAGTGACCTTACGGTAGAGGAGATTAAGGCAAGAGCGGTCAAGGCGGTAAGAAAAGAAGTGTCACACGGTGTTCAGTATATAAGGACTCATGCGGATGTTACCGATCCGGCGCTTACTTCTCTCAAAGCAATGCTGGAGCTGAAGGAAGAATTAAAAGATCTTGTGACTATCCAGATTGTATCCTTTCCGCAGGAAGGAATGTACGCGTATCGCGGGGGCGATGAACTGGTAGAAGAAGGATTGAAAATGGGAGCGGACTGCGTAGGAGGAATCCCTCATTATGAACTGGCGAGAGAGTTCGGAGAAAAGTCGGTTCACAAAGTTGTGGAGCTGGCAGTAAAGTATGACAGGCTGATCGATATCCACTGTGACGAGACAGATGATGTACAGAGCAGATTCCTTGAACTGCTGACAGCCCTTTCAATTATGGAAGGAATCGGTGAGAAAACTACTGCCAGCCATACCTGTTCTTTCGGATCTGCTGACAACAGCTACGCGTTCAAGCTGATGAAAAATCTGAAAAAGGCAGGGCTGAACATGATCTCATGTCCGACGGAAAATATATATCTTCAGGGACGGCAGGATACATATCCGAAGAGGAGAGGTATAACCAGAGTGAAGGAATTATACGAAAACGGAATTAATGTATGTTTTGCTCAGGATTCCATACAGGATCCATGGTATCCTCTGGGCAACGGAAACCTGATGAATGTACTGGACAACGGGATTCATATTGCACAGATGATGTCCTTTGAAGAACTGGATAATGTCTTGGATCTGATCACAGTAAACGGTGCGCGGACAATGCATCTTACAGACAGTTATGGAATCGAGGCAGGAAAACCGGCAAACTTCATCGTACTTGACGCGAAAAACGAATTCGATGCAGTCGCGGAACGGGCGGACGTTTCGGCAAGTGTGAGAAACGGTGAATTTCTGTTTAAAAAAGCGCCTGTATCTTACGAAGTACAGAATGATTTTATGAAAGAATAATGTCAGGCAGGGAGAAGGAAAATGTTCAGATGCAGAGATTTGATGATGCTTCCGTCTATGGCAGAAGCAAAACTGATATCAGGCCAGGGGGGACTGGATCGTCTGATCCGTTGGGTCTATAAACCTGAGGATATGCATTTCGCAAAATGGGTTCGGGGAAACGAGCTGCTTATTATAAGTGTTCCGGTAATAAAAAGCAGAGATTTTGACCTTCGAAAACTCCTGAACCAGGCTGTGAAACTGCGTATGGCAGGAATGCTTCTGCTGGTCGGGGAGAAATATATCACGCAGATACCTGCCGATGTGATTTCCTGCTCCAATATAAAACGATTCCCGATCTTTTGCATTTCGGGAGAAATTCCGCTGATTGACATTTTTGAGGAAATCGGTCATGCAATTGCGTATGATGATGAAAAAGAATTTGAAAACAGCGGATTGTTTACAAACATCATATTTGGCAATGCAGTAAACGCGGATGCATTTTTATCAAAATGCAGAGAAACGGGGTATGAAATAGATACCCCTCAGCGAATGTTCATTATACGTTTGAATTCTTTGGAAAAAATGCAGATGTTTGACTGCGGCAATGTGATAAGCAAGATAAAAGAGTGTTTTGAAGAGGCAGGGATTCCTGTCCTGCTGTCAGGATTCGGCAGCAGCTGTATTGGCTGTTTCGGCATTGAGAAGGGCGCATATTCCGCTGTGAAAGCGGTTTATAAAAAAGTATCGGAGTGGATATCCGAAGAATATGAGAACTGGAACGCCGGTATGGGAATAGGAAAAGCATATACAGAGATTGAGGATTTTCATAAAAGCTATGAGGAGGCTTCTAAGTGTATTCGTGTGATTGAGAAAACAGGCGATGGACAGGGAATATATCAATTTGAAGAAATTGGTCTGTATAATCTGATCCTGGAGTCGGGCGATAAACAGATTATTGATGAATTTATAGAAAATACGCTGGGAGCGGTGTTGGAGTATGATAAAGAGAATCACACTGCTTTTTTACAGACTCTGACCAGTTATCTCTGGAATAACAACAGTCTTCTCTACGCATCCAGAGAGCTTCATATGCATCGGAATACCGTAAAGTATCGGATCGGACGGATCGAGGAACTGACCGGAAGATCCCTGGAAGATGCTGCTACGAAGCTGGAATTTATGAATGCGATCTTATGCATGAAGCTTTGCCGGTAAACACAGAATGGAGGCAGACATGAGTTTAGGACTAATTGCAGTAGTGATTGTGATCATGATCGTAGTAGGTTCGATCGTGACAAAGAAATGTGAGCCGTTTCTTATAGGCGGCTCTATTATCGGGGCCGTATTTCTTTACAGACAGGATTTTCTGGCAAAGTGGGTGACTGTTCTGGAAGATGTGATGAGCAATGAGGCTTACCTGATCCTTGTATGCGGGCTTTTCGGAAGTCTGATTGCCCTGCTTACAGCTTCAAAGGGAAGTTATGGATTTTCAAAGATAGTTGCAAAATTATGTAATACAGAAAAAAAGACAATGATCACAACAGTAATTCTGGGAATTATTATCTTTATTGATGATTATCTGAATGTACTGTCTATAGGAACCGCAATGAAAGGTGTATATGACAAGAGGAAAGTGCCGAGAGAGACTCTGGCTTATCTTATTGACAGCACAGGTTCTCCGGTATGTGTGCTCATTCCGTTTTCTTCGTGGGCAGTATATTTCGGTTCCATCTTTTTTGCTCAGGACAGTGTGAAAGCTCTGGGAGATTCTACATGGATGGGAGCATATGTGAGGGCGATTCCTTTCTGTATCTATCCGATTGTGACAATCCTGATTATTCTGCTGTTTTCGCTGGGGCTCTTTCCCAAACTGGGCGGGATGAAAAAAGCTTATGAGAGAACAGCAAGAACCGGAATGACATACAGTGAAGCCAGCAGGAAGTATAATTTAACAGAGGCAGATGACCAGGATGGCAATATTTGGAACTTTATCATACCTATGGCCGTGCTGGTAGTGGTAGCAGTTATAACAGGTGATCTTGTTGTTGCTCAGGTTGTTTCTCTGCTTCTGACATTGGTACTTTATCTTATGACAAAAGTGATGAATTTTACTGAGTTCTGGGACTGCTTTATTAAAGGCTTTGCCGATATGCTGCCGATTATAACACTGATTATTTCCGCGTTAACCTTTCAGCAGATTGCAGCGGATATGCAGATGACAGAGTTCTTTATCAAGATTACGGAACCGATTCTGTCAGCACAGCTGTTCCCGATGATCGCGTTTATCCTTGTTGCACTGCTGGCTTTTATGATCGCAAATGCATGGGGAGTATGTTCGCTTGTGGCTCCGGTGCTTCTTTCTATGGGAGCATCTGTCGGAGCCAATCCGGTACTGATTATGGCTGCGATTCTTTCCGGATGTGTATTTGGAAATCATGCCTGCTTCTATTCGGATACCATGGTTCTGTCATCACAGGGAAGCGGAATTGATAATTTTGACCATGCTATGTCTCAGCTGCCATATTCCCTTATCGCAGTAGCGGTAAGCGTGGTCGGTTTTCTGATTTTCGGATTTGTATTTTAATAGAAGGAGAGGGCATATAATGGAAAAACAGAAGAAATATGTAGTGACAATTACGAGACAGTTCGGAAGCCTGGGACGCCCGATCGCAAGGTTGATGAGCCAGAAATTGGGAATCGATTATTTTGACAGGGATATTGTGGAAGAGGCGTCAAAGAAATTAAATCTTCCGGTTTCCCGGATTGATGAACTGGAGGAAAGAGCGGAAAAGTCGACAAAAAACGGTTTTATGAGAATGATGTATCCATTGGGAACTCAGGCGAGCAGTGCCCAGGACAAAGTGTTTGAGACACAGAAGAATATTATGCAGTTTTTCGCGGAGAGAGAGTCCTGTATTATCGTAGGCAGATGTTCAGACTTTATCTTTGCTGACAGACCGGACAGTATGCATATTTATATATATGCTCCGTATAACGCGCGGGTGAAAAATTGTATACAGGATCTGAAGCTTGAGGAGCAGGAAGCCAAAAAGATGATACGGTCAGTGGATGAGGCAAGAGAACAGTACCACCTGCATTATGCCGGATTCCGCCCGGAGGATCAGCGATTCAAAAATATAATGATCGACAGCAGTATGTTCGGTACGGAAGGGACGGCGGATTTCCTTGTAGATGCTGTAAAAAGGCGGTTTTATGGGGTAGATTAACAAAGAAAATATGTTTTGAATCGGAGATTTTGCTTTTTGGCAGACACATCTTATCAGGCGGCACATTGTGATGGTGCCGCCTTTTTCGGATTAATTTAAGAAAAACTTCATAATATTCTCTCTAAAATATTCCATTTCATCTATTAAAATAAAAAGAAACTATGCAAAGGAGAGGGGGAGAAAGTGATAGAAGCAATCACTGTAAGAGATCTTTACAAACTCTACCGTGTTGGAGACTCCGTCGTCCGGGCACTGAACGGCGTGAGTTTCGAGATACATAAGGGAGAGTTCTGTGCGATCGTCGGTACCAGCGGTTCCGGAAAGTCAACGCTTCTCAACATGCTGGCAGGTCTTGAACGGCCTACGAAGGGCGAGGTGATTATAAACGGAAGTCATATTGAGAAGCTGAAGGAAGATGAACTCGTGCGTTTCCGCAGGGAAAATGTGGGGTTTATCTTCCAGTCCTTTCATCTCATCGGCACGATGAATGCGCTGGAAAATGTCGCCCTGCCGCTTACATTCCGGGGAGAAGCTCCAAAAGTAAGGATGAAAAAAGCGGACAGGATGCTGAATATGGTCGGTTTAAGCAGACATAAGAAGCATATGCCGAATCAGATGTCAGGAGGTCAGCAGCAGAGAGTAGGTGTGGCAAGGGCGCTTGTGGCGGATCCGGAGATTATTTTTGCCGATGAGCCGACAGGAAACCTGGATTCCCACACGTCGGAGGATGTGATGCGGCTTATGCAGAGAGTCGTACAGGAACAGGGCAAGACTCTTGTGATGGTGACACACGATGATCACCTGGCAGAATACGCAGACAGAGTCTTCCATATCATTGACGGCCAGATCGTAAAGATCGATGTAAACAAATCTGAAACTAGTGATGGAGGAAAAAGAGGATGAAACGATGGAAAAGAGCGGGGGCAATGCTGCTGTGCATGATATTTACTATCTCTATGCTCGCGCCGATGGGAGCCCGTGCCGAGGAAGAAAAAACACAGGAGTCAAAGGTAATAAATCAGATTACACTGAGCGTGGGAGATGAGCAGAAGACTCCTGTCTATAAAGCGGGAGAAAAAGCGGAACTCAAGATTAATGTTCTGAACAAAGGAAATATGGACGCACAGAATGTGTCGATTGCGCCTGTTATTTCCAGCACAGATGAATGGCCTTTTGACATGGAAAAACTGAATTATGAACAGAGTCTGGGGACGATCTCGGCCGGTTCACAGACAACGGCTCTGTGGGGCGGCGGTGACGATAAGCTGACTGTCAGGTCTGATGTAACTGGTAAGTCTTATAAACTTACGTTCAGGCTCACATATGATGACGGTGAGAAAATATATGAAGCTGACCGTTATGTCTTTGTGAAGACAGAGGCAAAGAAAAGCACATCCGACAGCGGAAACAGTAATAATACCGGAAATGGTAATAATAGTGGAAACGGTAATAATACCGGTAAAGATCAGGTGAACAACATCGGATCGGGAGATGGCAGCGGAGGCAGCAGCGGAGACGGCAGTGCGGTCTCGTCCGGCAGTGATTTCTATGACGGCGGCGTATACAACAGTGAACCTGTTTCAACGGGAGGAGATGCTGCGAGTACCGGGGACGGTTCTGTACCGCGTGTTATTGTTACGGGATTTGATACGGATCCGGGGACTGTAAAAGCGGGAAGTAACTTTAAGCTGGTGATCCATCTGAAAAATACATCCAAAAAGACGGCGGTCACAAACATGCTTTTTGATCTGCAGGCACCCGCATCAGGAACAGATGAAGCGGCGGAGGCCCCGGCCTTTCTTCCGGTATCAGGATCCAGTTCTATCTATCTGGATAAGATACCGGCGAACGGAACGAAGGATATTTCCATTGACCTGAACAGTCGTGCAGATCTGATTCAGAAGCCGTACAGCATCACAATGACGATGAAATATGAAGACGGCAATGCCACACAGTTCGAAGGCGAGTCCAGTCTTGCGATTCCTGTAACCCAGGAGGCGAGATTTGAATTCAGTGAAATCCAGATCATGCCGGATACAGTGGCGGTCTACGAAGAGGCAAATATCACGTGTAATCTTTATAATCTCGGACGGGTGAAGATGTACAATGTGAAAGCAAAGTTTGAAGGAGACGCTATTGAAGGCGAGGAACAGTTTATCGGAAACCTGGAATCCGGCGCTACGGGAACGATCGACGGGATTGTGACAGCTGTAGCGGAATCCTATGACGAGTCCAACTGTAAGCTGGTCTTAACATATGAAGATGACTCCGGCAAAGAATATTCGGTAGAGCAGCCATTTACGATGACAATTACATCCGAGATGGAGCCGGCGGATATGGAGATGATGACAGATATACCGGAAGATACGGGAAGTCCGGTTGGACTTATCGTCGCAGTGATTGTCGGAGTGGCGGCAGTGGCAGCTGTCGTAACGGCTGTATTGCTGAAGAGGAGAAAGAAAAAGATCCAGTCGTCGGAAGAGGAGGAGTTGTTAGATGAGGTGGAGCGATTTACTGAGGATGAGCGCAGGGAGCCTTAAGCGGCGGAAACTGCGGGCATTCCTGACGATCCTCGGGGTGGTGATCGGAACGGCGTCTATCGTGGTCATGATCTCACTCGGCCTGGGGCTGCAGCAGTCTATGTATGAGCAGATGGAGCTCGACGGAGGCACGACAGGTCTTACTGTCACAGGGAAAACTGCCGATGGTATGATGATGTACAGTTATGATACGAGCAGTGAGGAAGAACCTGATAAATATATTACCGATGAGACGATTGAGGAACTTAAATCACTGGAGCACGTAAAAAGCGCGGATCCGGTGCTCAATTTTTCCGCACTTGCGCTGAAGGGAAAGTATGAGGGATATCTTCAGCTGTGCGGTATGACTCCGGAGGCGATGGAAAAGCTGAATCTGGAGCTTGAACCGGGCGGCCGGCTGCCTGATCCGGACAGTCCTGAGCTTGAACTTGTATTTGGAAATATGGTCCTTGTTGATTTCTATGAGAAAGGGACCGGAAGCGGATACTGGGATACCGGAGAGCTTCCTGATATTGATCTTCAGAACGACAAGCTTTTCGTTATTCTCGATCAGGACAGCTATTATCAGACACAGGATACGCAGGATATAGGAGCGGCTGGGGTGTCAGAGGGAGACGGAAACGGCGGTGCGAATACGGTTCGGACGCCTAAGAAATACGTCCTTGGCGCCTGTGGAGTTATTGCGGGTGGACCGGATACCTACAATGCCAATTCATACAATGTACTCTGTGATATCTATAAATTAAAAGAATATCTCCAGAAAGAATTCCGGGGACGCGCGATACCGGGGCAGCCGACGACACAGAGCGGAAAGCCTTACAGTCAGTTTGTATATTCATCAGCTTCTCTTCAGGCGGATAATATGGAGAATGTGGAAGAACTGGCACAGACGATCCGGAGCCTCGGATATGACGTGTATACCAACATGGAATATATCAATGGTATGAAGAAAACGCTCGGTATGGTTCAGGCAGTGCTCGGCGGAATAGGAGCGGTATCACTGCTCGTCGCCGCGATCGGTATCGCCAACACGATGATGATGGCGATCTATGAACGGACAAAAGAGATCGGCGTTATGAAAGTGATAGGCTGCAGCCTGAAGAATATCCGCCAGCTTTTTCTGCTGGAGGCTGCATTCATCGGGTTTATCGGCGGAATCGCGGGAAATGTCCTGAGTCTCGTTATATCGGCAGTTATAAATGTGCTTGTCCCGGGAGAAAGCCTTTGGGGAACAGAAGGAAATATTTCCTATATTCCCGTCTGGCTAATGCTGGCGTCTATGGGGTTTGCGGTACTTGTAGGAATGGCGGCGGGATATTTCCCGGCGGTGCGGGCGATGAAGCTCAGCCCATTGGCTGCAATCAGGAACGAATAAGATAAGAAATGAGAAGTTGTATTGAATTTTATCATAAAAAGCAATACAACTTCTTATTTTATGCTAAAAATAGGCTGATATATTTATTCAAATTGCGAATTGTATTGAAAGTTGTTATGCTATATCATATAAATATAAAATATCGAGCGAAGATATGCGGAATAAGAAGAAAGGGGGCTGATGGATGCAGAAGAAATATGAGCGGATTGTCTCATGGATTCAGGAGGAGATCGAAAACGGATCTTTAAGCCGCGGAGATAAGCTTCCCTCGGAAAATGATATGATGGACCGCTTCGGCGTGAGCCGACAGACTGTCCGGCGGGCAATGGAAGAGCTGACAGAAAACGGTATTGTCGAGGGCCGCAGAGGAAGCGGGACTTATGTGACCGTGAATACCCGCCGGTATGCGGGAAAAGAAATAAGAATCGCTGTTATGCTGACTTACGTGGATACCTATATCTTTCCTTCAATTATAAAGGGAATCGAATCTGTGTTTTCCAGGGAAGGATGCACCCTGCAGATTGCGATGACAGACAATGCGGTGGAAAAGGAACGGGTGCTGCTTAAAGATTTTATCCGTACACAGTCGGTGGACGGGATCATTGCGGAGACGGTAAAGAGTGCTCTGCCGAACCCGAACATGCAGCTTTACAGAGAAATCGAGAATCAGGGAATCCCCGTGCTGTTCGTCAACAGTTACTACAAGGAACTGGATATTCCGCACATCAGTATGGACGACCGAATGGCCGGATACCTTGCCGCAAAACATCTCGCAGACTGCGGCCATACCCGCATAGGCGGGATATTCAAGGCGGACGACGGACAGGGACATCTGCGGTATGCGGGGTATACGGATGCATTGATGGAGCGGGAGATAAAGATCCGCGGCGATCAGATCATCTGGATTGATTCGGAGGAACTGAGATCGATGGAAGATGAGAGCGCGAAGTTTTTAAAGCGGCTCAAAGGATGTACGGCCTGTGTCTGTTACAATGACGAAACCGCATATAAGCTTGTAAGTATTTATCGAAAAGCCGGACGCAGGGTGCCGGACGATCTGTCTGTGGTGGGAATCGATAATTCGGGACTGGCGAAGTTCTGCCCTGTGCCGCTTACGTCAGTGGAGAACCCGGGCGAAGAGCTGGGAAGGATAGCCGCCGAGCGGATGATTGGAAAGATACTTAAAAATGAAGAGATGGAGACCAGAGAATTCGCGCCAAAACTTATCATGCGCAGTTCCGTACAGGTTATCCATGAGATATGAATAAAAGGAGGAAAATCATTATGCTGGAACAATTAAAAAAAGAGGTCTATGAGGCGAACATGCTCCTGCCGAAATACAGTCTTGTGACATTTACATGGGGAAATGTAAGCGGGATTGACCGTGAGAGCGGTCTGTTTGTAATCAAGCCGAGCGGGGTGGAGTATGATAAGCTGACTCCGGATGATATGGTCGTTGTTGACCTTGACGGCAACAGAGTGGAGGGAAGATATAATCCTTCTTCGGATACACCGACCCATGTCGTGCTTTATAACCGTTTTCCGAAAATCGGCGGAGTCGTGCACACACACTCTTCGTGGGCGACAAGCTGGGCGCAGGCGGGAAGAGACATTCCCTGCTACGGAACGACACATGCGGATTATATCTACGGAGAAATCCCCTGCGTAAGAAATCTCACAAAAGAGGAAATCGAGGAAGCGTATGAGAAGAATACTGGTGTTCTTATCGCTGATGAATTTGAGAGGCTGGAGAAGGACTATATTGCAGTTCCCGCAGTGCTCTGCAAGAACCACGGCGTGTTTACATGGGGTAAAGATGCCCACGAAGCTGTACACAATGCAGTGGTGGCTGAAGAAGTGGCCAAAATGGCGGCGCGCTGTGAACTCATCAACCCGGGTGTAAAGCCTGCTCCACAGGAGCTTCAGGATAAGCATTATTACAGAAAGCACGGAGCAAACGCATACTACGGTCAGCCGGGAGAAAAATAGTATCGCTGTGTATAGGGCACAAATAAATTTTTCATAAATAAGGAGGATACAAAGATGTTAAAAAGAAAAGAGTACAAGTTCTGGTTCTGCACAGGTTCACAGGATCTTTACGGGGATGAATGCCTTGCCCATGTGGCAGAGCATTCCCGCATTATCGTGGAGAAGCTCAATGAGTCGGGAAATCTCCCCTATGAGGTGGTATTAAAACCGACTCTGATCACAAATGAACTGATCAGAAAGACGTTCAATGAGGCGAATATGGACGAGACATGTGCCGGCGTTATCACATGGATGCATACATTCTCACCGGCGAAATCATGGATTCTCGGACTTCAGGAGTACAGAAAACCGCTTCTTCACCTGCACACTCAGTTTAACCGTGAGATTCCTTATGATACCATTGACATGGATTTCATGAATGAGAACCAGTCTGCACACGGCGGGCGTGAGTTCGGACATATTTTTACCCGCATGGGAATCGAGCGCAAAGTGATCGTCGGATACTGGGCTGACGAGGATGTACAGAAGAAGATCGGATCATGGATGCGCACGGCGGTAGGCGTTATCGAGAGCAGCCATGTACGTGTTATGAGAGTTGCCGACAATATGAGAAATGTAGCGGTCACAGACGGAGATAAAGTGGAAGCGCAGATCAAATTCGGCTGGGAAGTGGATGCTTATCCGGTCAATGAGATAGCGGAAGCTGTAGAGGCGGTATCTGAGAGCGATGTAAAAGCTCTGACAGATGAATATTATGATACATATGATATCCTTCTCGAGGGCAGAGATCCTGAAGAGTTCCGCCGTCATGTGGCTGTACAGGCGCAGATCGAGATCGGTTTTGAGAGATTCCTTGAGGAGAAAAACTATCAGGCTATCGTCACACATTTCGGAGATCTGGGAAGCCTGAAACAGCTTCCGGGACTTGCTATCCAGAGACTGATGCAGAAGGGATACGGCTTCGGAGCAGAAGGAGACTGGAAGACAGCAGCCATGGTCCGTATAATGAAGATTATGACGGAGGGCATGAAAGACGCGAAGGGAACATCCTTTATGGAGGACTATACATACAATCTGGTTCCGGGCAAAGAAGGAATTCTCCAGGCTCATATGCTGGAAGTGTGCCCGACGATTTCCGACGGCCCGATCAGCATTAAGGTACAGCCGCTTTCCATGGGCGACCGTGAAGATCCGGCGAGACTGGTATTTACGGCGAAGACAGGACCGGCTGTGGCTACTTCCCTGATCGACCTGGGCGATCGTTTCCGTCTGATCATCAATGATGTGAACTGCAAGAAAACAGAGAAACCGATGCCGAAACTTCCGGTTGCGACAGCATTCTGGACTCCGGAACCGAACCTCAGGACGGGAGCGGAGGCATGGATTCTCTGCGGTGGAGCCCACCACACTGCTTTCTCCTACGATCTGACAAGCGAGCAAATGGGAGACTGGGCGGCAGCCATGGGAATTGAAGCGGTTTACATTGATAAAGATACAACGATCCGCGGTCTGAAAAACGAGCTCAGATGGAATGATATAGCATACAGAAAATAGCTGTGTATTCATTGAAAACTTGCTTTGGCATCTGTATAATAAAACAGAATGTACAAAATAGAACAACAGAAAAGGAGCAGGAAAATGAGTATCAGAATAGGTATTTTAGGTTATGGAAATCTTGGGCGGGGAATAGAGTGCGCCATAAAGCAGAATCCGGACATGGAGCTTGCAGCGGTATTTACAAGAAGGGATCCGTCATCAGTTCAGATCATGACAGATGGGGTTCCGGTGTGCAGAGCAGATGAAGCCGGCGAATGGAAAGATAAAATTGATGTTATGATCCTCTGCGGCGGCAGCGCTACAGATCTTCCCAAACAGACGCCGGAGTATGCCCGTATGTTCAATGTCATTGACAGCTTTGATACACATGCAAAGATTCCGGAGCATTATGCGAATGTGGATGCGGCTGCCAGAGAATCAGGAAAGATCGGTATCATTTCCGTCGGCTGGGATCCGGGTATGTTCTCCCTTAACAGACTGTATGCAAATGCCATCCTTCCGGACGGCAAGGACTATACATTCTGGGGCAAAGGCGTAAGTCAGGGGCATTCCGACGCTGTCCGCAGGATTGAGGGAGTCAAAGATGCAAAACAGTATACGATTCCTGTAGATGCGGCGCTTGAAGCTGTCAGGAACGGGGAGAATCCTGATCTTACGACGAGACAGAAGCACACAAGAGAGTGTTTTGTCGTCCTCGAGGAAGGTGCGGATGCGGCGAAGGTTGAAGAAGAGATCAAGACAATGCCGAATTATTTCTCGGATTATGACACGACCGTGCATTTTATCAGCGAAGAAGAGTTAAAGAGAGACCACAGCGGCATCCCTCACGGCGGGTTCGTCTTAAGAAGCGGAAAGACCGGATGGAACGGTGAGAACAGCCATCTGATCGAATACAGCCTGAAGCTGGATTCCAATCCGGAGTTTACATCTTCGGTTCTGATCGCATATGCCCGCGCGGCATACCGGTTATCGCAGGAAGGACAGAGCGGATGCAGGACAGTCTTTGATATCGCGCCCGCATATCTGAGCGCAAAGAGCGGTGAAGAACTGCGGAAAACAATGCTGTAAAGTACAGGTCAGCAGGCGCATGAACCGGCGCCTGCTGATTATTATACAAAGTAGGAATATTAAAGGAGGAGTGGATAAATGCGAAGCAGAGAAGAGATCAGAGATATGATAACTTCAGGGCAGGCAGTGCTCGGCATAGAGCTGGGATCGACAAGGATCAAAGCAGTGCTTATCGATGTGGACAAAACACCTGTCGCTTCAGGAAGCTATGACTGGGAAAACCAGTATGTGGATCATATCTGGACGTATGATATCGACGAAATATGGAAAGGGCTTCAGGGAAGCTATCAGGACCTTGTGAAAAATGTGCAGGAGGAATATGGAGTCACTATTACAAATCTGGCGGCGGCCGGAGTCAGCGCGATGATGCACGGCTATCTGGCGTTTGACGAGAATGATGAGCTTCTCGTGCCGTTCCGCACCTGGCGAAATACGATCACGGGAGAGGCGTCGGAGAAGCTGTCCGGGCTCTTTAAGTATCATATTCCGCAGCGCTGGAGTATCGCTCATCTGTATCAGGCAATTCTGAATGAGGAGGAACATGTCAGCAAGGTGCGTTTCTTTACGACGCTTGCAGGATATATCCACTGGCGGCTGACCGGTCAGAAAGTGATTGGAAGCGGTGATGCGGCCGGCATGTTCCCTATCAATATCGAGGCGAAAGATTACGACAGCAGAATGCTGGATCAGTTTGATGAACTGGTGGCAGATAAAGGCTTCCCGTGGAAGATCAGGGATCTCCTTCCGAAAGTACTCCTGGCAGGAGAAGATGCGGGATGCATAACGGAAGAGGGAGCTAAGCTGCTTGATCCTGCGGGTAATCTGGCTGCAGGCATCCCGATGTGCCCGCCCGAAGGCGATGCGGGTACGGGAATGACAGCGACAAACAGCGTTGCCGTGAGAACAGGAAATGTATCTGCCGGAACAAGTGTGTTTGCCATGGCAGTCCTTGAGAAAGACCTGACAAAACCGTATGAGGAGATTGACCTCGTAACGACGCCGTCAGGAGACCTTGTAGCGATGGTACACTGCAACAACTGTACCTCGGACCTGAATGCATGGGTAGGGCTGTTCAAAGAATTTGCGGAGAGTTTCGGCATCGACGTGGATATGAACAAGCTGTTCGGAACCCTTTACAATAAAGCGCTTGAGGGTGATGCCGACTGTGGCGGCCTGCTTGCATACAACTACTTCTCAGGCGAACATATTACAGGGTTCGACGAGGGACGCCCGCTCTTCGTGCGCTCTCCCGAGAGCAGATTTAATCTGGCAAACTTTATGAGAGTGAATCTCTATACATCTCTTGGCGCCCTGAAGACAGGAATGGATATCCTGCTCAAAAAAGAAAACGTAAAACTTGACCGTATGATGGGACATGGCGGCCTGTTCAAGACAAAAGGCGTCGGACAGAGAATCCTCGCCGGAGCTATCGATACACCTGTATATGTCATGGAGACGGCGGGAGAAGGCGGCGCATGGGGAATCGCACTGCTGGCAGATTACCTTGTCCGCAAGGAAGATGGCGAGAGTCTGACAGACTACCTCAACAACAAAGTATTCCATGATACAAAAGGTTCGGGAATGGATCCGGTGCCGGAAGATGTGGAAGGTTATGAGAAATTTATGGAGAGATATACGAAAGGACTGGCGATTGAAAGAGCGGCGGTGGACGCCGGAATCTGAATTACGTATTTGTCGGACTGAAAGCCGTTGCGTATAGTGTCCGAAAACGGACGGAGATGAGGTGCGGAAATACTTTTTCGAGATGACCGGCATGTGCATCAGACTCCGCTCCGTAATTCGGAAAAATTAAAGGATCAGAAAGCTGATTAAAAACAAAGCCTGAAAATGAAGAACTCGGCTTCGCCTCAAACACTTCATTTTCAGACTCAACATCATCTTTCTGATCCTTAATTTTTGCTTTCGAATTACTTCGAAGTCGCCTTCCTCACATACTGGCCACGTCTTAAATTTTAAAAAATATTAAAGATTTCTATAGGTCAATTTGATTCCTTTTGCCGGCTCTGTTGTGATAAACGGAAAAGTTGATCTGGACGAGATCTTAAACAACTTTATTGTGTTTATCCCTGTGGGGCTGTATCTCGGGATGCTGATGCCGAAATCATCCCCGCTAAGAAAGATCGCTCCGATATTCGGACTCAGCCTGCTTTACGAAGTGATCCAGTTTATCTACGCAATAGGCGCCAGCGATATCACAGATCTGATCATGAATACACTGGGCGGGGCAGCCGGAATCTTTCTGGTATTTCTGATTACTAAACTCCTGAAAGAAAAAACAGTAAAAATCCTTAACATAGCAGCGGTCATATGTACGCTCGCAATAACAGGATTCATGGCACTGCTGATAGGGGTGAACATGGCATAATATAAAAATCCGGGACAAAACTGAAAATTATAGAAACTGGTTGAAATGGGAATGTGGCTGATAAAGTTTGCCCTTTCAGCTGGTTTTCTGTAAATTTTGTGATTATCGGAGAGACACTTCCGATTGGGTTAATGCAGAAAATCAGTCGGATACAGTTCTTTTGATGAACCTTTCAGGACGGGCGGGGAGAGGATGCTGACGGTGACTGTGCAGGAATATTAGACAAAGTTAAAGCCTGCGATACGGCGTTAATCAGGAAAATGAAGTTGTCTGAGCAAAGTGAGTTCTTCATTTTCCTGATTGTTTTTAGCTGTATCACAGGCTTGTTACTTTGTCTTATATTCCGTAACCGGAGCCGGAAGCATCCTCTTCCCACCCGTCCTGGATACGTGAGTCAATCCACTGTATCCGACTGATTTTCGGACGATTATTATAGGATGTTTCTCTGGCAAACACGAATTTACAGCAATTCCTCAAAGGTATCATAAAATGTGGGATACGACACATCCACGCATTTGCTGTCCAGTATTTTCGTATTCCCATTTGCCACCAGCGCGGCGATACTGAACGCCATTGCGATGCGGTGGTCGAGCAGGGTGTGGATGGATGCACCTTTGAGCTTTCCGCCGGTAATTGTCATTCCGTCTGATGCGGGGGTTACATTACAGCCCATTAACTTGAGATTGTCACAGATTGTTTCGATGCGGTCAGTCTCTTTGACTTTCAGCTCGGCAGCGTCTTTGATGACGGTGGTGCCTTCCGCGACAGCTGCCATGACAGCGATGACCGGAATTTCATCGATGAGTGTAGGGATAATATCGCCCTCGATCGTGATACCATGAAGTTTACTTGTGCGTACGAGAATGTCGGCAATCTTCTCCCCGCCCTCGACACGCTCGTTGAGGAGAGTGATGTCCCCGCCCATATCTTCGCAAACCTTCAGGATGCCGGCACGGGTCGGGTTGATACCCACATTCCCAATGAGAATCTCCGAATCCGGTACGATCAGGCCTGCCGCGATAAAATATGCGGCTGAAGAGATATCGCCGGGCACGGTGATATTCTGAGCGTACAGCTCCCTGCAGGGAGAAATGGAAGCGGTCGCCTTTGTGCTTCCAAGTTCATATGTAGAGCGGATATCGGCGCCGAACTCTTTGAGCATAAGCTCGGTATGGTTCCTGGAAAGGGACGGTTCGGTGACGGAAGTTTCTCCGTCGGCATACAGTCCGGCCAGCAGGATACAAGACTTTACCTGTGCGGAGGCAACAGGAGAATTGTAATGGATTCCGTGAAGGCTGCCGGGAGAAATGTACAGCGGGGCACATCCGTTCCGCAGGATGCTCGATATATTTGCTCCCATCTGAGTCAGCGGATCAATGATACGCTTCATCGGACGTGAATTCAGCGATTCATCCCCGGAAAGTTTTGATTCAAAAGGCTGTCCGACGAGAATTCCGGACAGAAGACGTGTCGTCGTACCGCTGTTGCCCACATCAAGGATGTCTGTCGGCGCGGACAGACCGTGAAGTCCTTTGCCGTGTACGAGAACAGTGGAATCTTTTTCTTCAATATCAATGCCCAGTGTGCGGAAACACCGGATGGTTGCAAGACAGTCTGCCCCTTCTAGGAAATTGTGTATTTCCGTCGTACCACTTGCGATAGACCCGAACATTACGCACCGGTGTGAAATTGACTTATCACCGGGAACTGAAATCTTACCTTTTAATCCTGTAATACTGCATAATTCCATATGTTTTATCCTTTCTTCCGGACGCCTCTTTCTGGTGCTCCGGTATTATGTATGATCTGTAAAATGTAAACCGTTGTCTGTACCGCGTTGAGGCGCCGGGATCAGGTCTCATATACAATATAATGATGTTTCTGCAGAAGACGGGACGCCTTGGTAGAAGAAGATTCATCGTAGAACTCGATCTTAAGTGCGCCCTCCTCAAACTCCCTGTTGTGTACAATGCCGATATTTTTAATACTGATATTGTTGGTGGCAAGTATAGTGGCGATGGTTGCGATCCCGCCTGCCTCGTCAATGATATCACAATAAAAAGCAAACTGTTTCTTGATCGGTCCGGCGGAGCTGTTTGGCATGGAATTCCGATAGTCTCTGGAGGTTTCGAAGAGCGAATAAAGTGCGCTTTCATTTCCGCTGTCCACAAGTGCTTTCGCGTGTTCAAGTGCATCGATATATCCCCCGAGGATATGAGAGATATTTGAACGGTTTTTCAGGCAGATCTGCTGCCACATAACAGGAGAGGAGGATGCGATCCTCGTGATATCTTTGAATCCGCCGGCCGCCAGAGCTTTCATCAGCTCGTCTTTTGTATCCGTATCGCGCACGTAATTTACAAGAGTCGATGCGATGATGTGCGGGAGATGACTGATAGTGCCTGTGACATAGTCGTGTTCCCGGTAATCCAGAACGATCGGTATCGCTTTCAGGGAAGCGATGAGGTCCCGGTAAGCTTTGATCTTTTCCTCTGGTACTTTTTCTGTGGGCGTCAGGACGTAATAAGCGTTTTCGATAAGATGCGCCTTGGAATTGGCAAATCCGCTTTTCTCAGAACCTGCCATCGGATGTCCGCCGATAAAGTTTTCTTCCATATCCAGAGCCTTGATCTCCTCATGGATGGAAGTTTTTACACTTCCCACGTCCGTAAGGATGCAGTCAGGGCTCATGATGTTTTTTAACTGTGACAGATACGCTGTGTTGCACGAAACCGGAGCGCACAGGAAGATATAGCTGCATTCTCTGAAATTATCATCGATAGAAGAGCATGCGGTATGTATGATATCGTCCTGAACAGCGAGAGCAAGAGTCTCCCTGTTCTTGTCAAATGCAATAATTTCGTAGCCGGGATAATATTTACGCAGGGCTTTGGCAACGGAGCCTCCGATCAGCCCAAGCCCGATAAATCCAATTTTGGTAGAAGCCATGATAAGCTGTATTCCTTTCATAAATAATAGTGGGAAACCGAAGAAACCCACGTTTACAGAGATATCTTAGCACTTTACATCGTAAAAGTAAACGATAAATAATGTATGTGAAAAATGAATAAAATAGTTGTAATTACAGCGTAATTTTAGTACAATATATCCATGATGTGCCTGCCTGACTGAAAATATGGTGGGCAGAATAACTACATACAAGGAGGCAGCAGCATGAAGGTTTACAGAACGGACGAAATAAGAAACGTGGTATTGCTTGGACATGGCGGAAGCGGAAAGACAAGCCTTGTTGAGGCAATGCTGTACGTATCGGGAGCGACGAACCGTATGGGTAAAGTATCAGATGCCAGTACGGTAAGCGACTTTGATAAAGAGGAGCAGAAACGTGGATTTTCTATCAGCACAAGCCTGGTTCCGATCGAGTGGGAAAAGGCGAAGATCAATATTCTTGATACCCCGGGATATTTTGATTTTGTCGGTGAGGTAGAAGAAGCGGTCAGCGCGGCGGATGCGGCCGTCATAGTGGTATCCGGAAAGGCCGGCGTGCAGGTAGGAACGGAGAAGGCGTGGGAACTCTGCGATAAGTACAATCTGCCCAGAATGGTATATGTAACAGAGATGGATGTAGATGACGCAAGTTTCCGCCAGGTAGTCGAGGATCTGACTGCCCGCTACGGCAAGAAGATTGCCCCGCATTTCCAGCCTATCCGCGAGAATGAAAAGCTTGTCGGATATATAAATGTCATTAAAAATGCAGGACGCAGATATACAGGAATCGGTCAGAGAGAAGAATGTGAGATCCCGGATTACTGTAAGCCGAATCTTGAGATCCTGAGAGATTCTCTTATGGAAGCGGTAGCTGAGACAAGTGAAGAGTTTATTGAACGCTATTTTAACGGTGAGGAGTTCTCTATAGAGGAGATCCGTGCAGCCATGCGTACTGAGGTTATGGACGGAGATATCGTTCCGGTGGCGATGGGATCCAATGTTCAGGCGCAGGGCGTTGCCAACCTGCTGTCCGACATCGTTCGTTTCTTCCCGAGCCCGGACAAGAGAACGTGCGCGGGAATCAACCGTACGACAAATGATATCTTTGAGGCGAACTATGATTTCTCAAAGGCTAAGACAGCATACGTGTTCAAGACAATGGTGGATCCGTTTATCGGAAAGTATTCATTTATAAAAGTGTGCTCCGGAGTCCTCAAGGGAGATGACGTTCTCTACAATGCAAATACGGAATCAGAGGAAAAACCGGGCAAGCTCTACACAATGTGCGGCAATAAACCCTCGGAGGTATCAGAGCTTTTTGCCGGCGATATCGGCGCTATTGCAAAACTTGCGAATACACGCACAGGCGACACTCTCTCCACAAAAGCAAATCAGGTGACTTATGCAAAGACAGATTATTCTGTACCTTATACATATATGAAATATACCGTGAAGAATAAGGGCGATGAGGACAAAGTATCGCAGGCGCTGGCGAGAATGACAGCCGAGGATGTGACGCTCAAGGTTGTGAACGACAGTGAGAACAGGCAGTCCCTTATCTATGGTATGGGAGACCAGCATCTGG